>NZ_PTRD01000046.1:0-92257 GCF_002965005.1 Escherichia sp. MOD1-EC7011 | reverse complement strand
AACCATTACTTTTTAAAATCGTTTTATAAATTAATTGGTATGGCAAATAGTTTTTTAATATTGTATTATTTAAAATAAAAATAATATATATATTTATTATTGGTTGTCTGGTTGGTGGAGGGTGAAATAAATTTTTATTGTTTGAATTTTTATTCGTATATAAAAGGAAATGTGGCATTGCTTTGTAGGAAAACGGTTGGTAAATGCATAACTCATCTATCGTTTGCCATTTTTTTGCTAAGAATAAAAACATATTGTCCATAATGATTAATTCTTTTATCAAATATCTTTCTCCGCGAATACTGCTCTCATAACAAGACAGGGGAGCAGACAATTATGGCAATTTCATCGCGTAACACACTTCTTGCCACACTGGCATTCATCACTTTTCAGGCGCAGGCGGTGAACGTCACCGTGGCGTATCAAACCTCCGCCGAACCGGCGAAAGTGGCTCAGGCTGATAACACCTTTGCCAAAGAGAGCGGGGCGACCGTGGACTGGCGCAAGTTTGACAGCGGAGCCAGCATCGTTCGGGCGCTGGCTTCTGGCGACGTGCAAATCGGTAATCTCGGTTCCAGCCCGTTAGCGGTCGCTGCCAGTCAGCAGGTGCCGATTGAAGTCTTTTTGCTGGCGTCAAAATTGGGTAACTCCGAGGCGCTGGTAGTTAAGAAAAACATCAGCAAACCCGAAGATCTGATTGGCAAACGCATCGCCGTGCCGTTTATCTCCACCACGCACTACAGCCTGCTGGCAGCGTTGAAACACTGGGGCATTAAACCCGGACAAGTGGAGATTGTGAACCTGCAACCGCCAGCGATTATTGCCGCCTGGCAACGGGGAGATATTGATGGCGCTTATGTCTGGGCACCTGCGGTTAATGCGCTGGAAAAAGACGGCAAGGTGTTGACAGACTCAGAACAGGTCGGGCGGTGGGGCGCGCCGACGCTGGACGTTTGGGTAGTGCGCAAAGATTTTGCCCAGAAACATCCTGATGTGGTGAAAGCGTTCGCTAAAAGCGCCATCGATGCCCAGCAACCGTACATTGCGAATCCGGACGCGTGGCTGAAACAGCCGGAAAACATCAGCAAACTGGCGCGCTTGAGCGGTGTACCGGAAGCTGACGTACCGGGGCTGGTCAAGGGAAATACCTATCTGACGCCGCAGCAGCAAACGGCAGAACTGACCGGAGCGGTGAACAAAGCGATCATCGACACCGCGCAGTTTTTGAAAGAGCAGGGTAAAGTTCCCGCCGTGGCGAATGATTACAGCCAGTACGTTACCTCGCGCTTCGTGCAATAAAAGGAGGCGCGAATGCTGCAAATCTCTCATCTCTATGCCGATTATGGCGGTAAACCGGCGCTGGAAGATATCAACCTGACGCTGGAAAGCGGCGAACTGTTGGTGGTGCTGGGGCCGTCCGGCTGCGGCAAAACCACTTTGCTGAATCTGATTGCTGGTTTTGTGCATTATCAGCAAGGCAGCATTCAACTGGCGGGCAAGCGTATCGAGGGACCGGGTGCAGAGCGCGGGGTGGTTTTTCAGAATGAAGGGCTGCTGCCGTGGCGTAATGTGCAGGATAACGTGGCGTTCGGCCTGCAACTGGCGGGGATGGAGAAAAAGCAACGTCTGGAAATCGCTCACCAAATGCTGAAAAAAGTCGGCCTGGAAGGTGCAGAAAAACGCGACATCTGGCAGCTTTCCGGCGGTCAGCGTCAGCGGGTAGGGATTGCCCGCGCGCTGGCGGCTAATCCCCGGATGTTATTACTCGACGAACCGTTTGGCGCGCTGGATGCCTTCACCCGCGACCAGATGCAAATACTGCTGCTGAAACTCTGGCAGGAGACAGGCAAGCAGGTGTTGTTGATTACCCATGATATAGAAGAAGCGGTGTTTATGGCGACCGAACTGGTTCTGCTTTCACCGGGGCCGGGTCGTGTGCTGGAGCGTCTGCGGCTCAACTTCGCCCGCCGCTTTGTTGCGGGTGAGTCGAGCCGCAGCATCAAGTCCGATCCACAATTCATCGCCATGCGCGAATATGTTTTAAGCCGCGTATTTGAGCAACGAGAGGCGTTCTCATGAGTGTGCTTATTAATGAAAAAATGCATTCGCGTCGGCTGAAATTGCGCTGGCCGCTCTCGCGTCAGGTCACTTTAAGCATTGGCACACTAGCGGTTTTACTGACTTTATGGTGGGCAGTGGCGGCGCTGCAACTGATTAGCCCGCTGTTTTTGCCGCCGCCGCAACAGGTACTGGCAAAACTGCTCACCATTGCCGGAACGCAAGGATTTATGGACGCCACGCTGTGGCAGCATCTGGCAGCCAGCCTGACGCGCATTGTGCTGGCGCTACTTGCGGCGGTGTTAATCGGCATTCCGGTTGGGATCGCCATGGGGCTAAGCCCGACGGTGCGCGGCATTCTGGATCCGGTAATTGAACTGTATCGCCCTGTGCCGCCGCTGGCCTATTTGCCGCTGATGGTGATCTGGTTTGGTATTGGTGAAACCTCGAAGATCTTACTGATCTATTTAGCGATTTTTGCACCGGTGGCGATGTCGGCGTTGGCAGGGGTGAAAAGCGTGCAGCAGGTTCGCGTTCGTGCCGCGCAGTCGCTGGGCGCCAGCCGCACGCAGGTGCTGTGGTTTGTCATTCTGCCTGGCGCGCTGCCGGAAATTCTCACCGGATTACGTATTGGTCTGGGGGTTGGCTGGTCTACGCTGGTGGCGGCGGAGCTGATTGCCGCGACGCGCGGTTTAGGTTTTATGGTTCAGTCAGCGGGTGAGTTTCTCGCAACTGACGTGGTGCTGGCGGGGATCGCGGTGATTGCGATTATCGCCTTTCTTTTAGAACTGGGTCTGCGTGCGTTACAGCGCCGCCTGACGCCCTGGCATGGAGAAGTACAATGAGTGAACGTCTGAGCATTACCCCGCTGGGGCCGTATATCGGCGCACAAATTTCGGGTGCCGACCTGACGCGTCCGTTAAGTGATAATCAGTTTGAACAGCTTTACCATGCGGTGCTGCGCCATCAGGTGGTGTTTCTGCGAGATCAAGCCATTTCGCCACAGCAGCAACGCGCGCTGGCCCAGCGTTTTGGCGAGCTACATATTCATCCTGTTTACCCTCATGCCGAAGGGGTTGAGGAGATTATCGTACTGGATACCCATAACGATAATCCGCCGGATAACGACAACTGGCACACCGATGTGACATTTATTGAAACGCCGCCAGCGGGAGCGATTCTGGCAGCGAAAGAGTTGCCATCAACCGGGGGCGATACGCTATGGACCAGTGGTATTGCGGCGTATGAGGCGCTCTCTGTTCTCTTCCGTCAGTTGTTGAGCGGGCTGCGCGCGGAGCATGATTTCCGTAAATCGTTCCCGGAATACAAATACCGCAAAACGGAGGAGGAGCATCAACGCTGGCGCGAGGCGGCAGCGAAAAATCCTCCTTTACTACATCCGGTGGTGCGAACGCATCCGGTGAGCGGTAAACAGGCGTTGTTTGTTAATGAAGGATTTACCACGCGAATTGTCGATGTCAGTGAGAAAGAGAGCGAAGCCTTGCTAGGCTTTTTATTTACCCATATCACCAAACCGGAGTTTCAGGTGCGCTGGCGCTGGCAGCCAAATGATATCGCGATTTGGGATAACCGCGTGACTCAGCACTATGCGAATGCAGATTATCTGCCACAGCGGCGGATTATGCATCGGGCGACGATCCTCGGGGATAAACCGTTTTATCGGGCGGGGTGAAACGAGCGCGGACGGTCCCCTCGTGTGGCGAAAGAAAGGTGATTTAGATAAAACGAATACGGACGGTCCCCTCGAGCGGCGAAAGAACGGTGATATAGATGAAGCGAGTGCGGACGGTCCCCTCGCCCCCTTGGGGAGAGGGTTAGGGTGAGGGGGCGTTCACCGTACTTTCAACAGGTTAACTCCCCCTTTCTGAGAGGAAACAAAATTAACGCAGAATCTTCTTCTCAGCCAGATCCAGCGCAAAGTAGCTGAAAATCAGATCCGCACCCGCACGCTTAATCGAACCTAAGCTTTCGAGCACTACTTTCTCTTCATCTATAGCACCCGCCAGCGCGGCGAACTTAATCATCGCGTACTCGCCGCTTACCTGATACGCGCCAATCGGCAGTTCAGTACGTTCACGCAGCTCACGCACGATGTCCAGGTACGCTCCGGCTGGTTTAACCATCAGGCAGTCTGCGCCCTGAGCTTCATCCAGCAGTGATTCACGAATCGCTTCGCGACGGTTCATTGGGTTCATCTGATAGCTTTTGCGGTCACCTTTTAATGCGCTTCCGGCAGCTTCACGGAACGGACCATAAAAGGAGGAAGCGAACTTGGTCGAATACGACATGATCGCCGTATCTTTAAAACCCGCAGCGTCCAGCGCCTGACGAATCGCCTGTACCTGACCGTCCATTGCGGCGGAAGGGGCGATGAAGTCTGCACCCGCAGCAGCAGCGACCACTGCTTGTTTGCCTAAATTTTCGAGGGTCGCGTCGTTGTCGACGCCGTGCTCGCACAGCACACCGCAGTGACCGTGAGAGGTGTATTCGCAGAAACAGGTGTCTGACATAACGATCATTTCAGGCACGGTCTGCTTGCAAATGCGTGACATACGCGCCACCAGACCATCTTCCCGCCAGGCATCGCTGCCCGTTTCATCGGTATGGTGAGAGATGCCGAAAGTCATTACTGACCGAATACCGGCGTTGGCGATACGTTCGATTTCGCGCGCCAGATGTTTCTCTGGAATACGCATTACGCCCGGCATGGCTTCAACGGCTTTGTAGTCGTCAATTTCTTCTTCAACAAAGATCGGCAACACCAGGTCGTTAAGGCTAAGTGTTGTCTCTTCAAACATAGCGCGCAGCGCAGGAGATTTGCGCAGGCGACGAGGGCGTTGGATTAAGTCTGTCATGGTCTGCCTGATGTTTGTGGAATCGAGGGACATAGTATACCTGAAGCAGGGCGGGGGTGTTTTACGAAAGTTGTCGCGATGTTGACAAGAAGAGAATGAAAGACCGGCCTGGACATCTTTTTAATATAAATAGCAATATTTTCATATTCACTGAAAATATTTTTAATTTTTATTGATTCTCCCTAATTATTGTTTTTGGGTGTTTGACTGCGCTGTTAAAAATAGAATGGCTTAAAGTTCATTGTTTATTAATACATTATTTGTCTAATTTGCTGATGTAATATTTGTAGAGTATATGACTTTGAAATCAATGCTGTCATTAACAGATTGAAATGCCGAGTCTTTGTCTATTTTTGTGATCTGTGTTTACACGTTATTCATATATGTCCACATTCGGACTTAGGGGAAAGAATAATTGAACCATTCATCTGTAACGCCGCATAATCGTAAACGCGAAACATAATATGTTTTCTATGCATTGATAATTGATGGATCAACTTATTACGTCCCTGAGGAGGGATGACAAATGCACTCCTGGAAAAAGAAACTTGTAGTATCACAATTAGCATTGGCTTGCACTCTGGCTATCACCTCTCAGGCTAATGCAACTACTTATAATACCTTCGGGTATCATGATGACTCAACCACTCTGTTCAATTGGGGTGACAATACTTTAGTTGATCATGACTATCTGACTTATGGTGGTTATGTATACGACCACGCAGCTGATGGATACTTTGATACAACCTTTAACGGAGATACTGTTAACGGTGTAATTTCTACTTATTACCTGAATCACGATTATGGTACAGATACTGGTAATACATTGAACATCAGCAACTCAATTGTTCATGGTATGGTTACATCTGACCAAATTGGTTACGGTGATTACCATTGGAGCAACGGTAGCGATTACACCGGCCACGATTGGGTAGATGGTGACATCTTCACTCTGAACATCGCTAAGTCTACTATTGACGACGATTTTGACGCATTCTACTTCACTGATACTTATCTGGATGCAGACGGTAAAACAGCGAAGACAGATTATGATCGTCTGGTAACTGCTGGACTTGGTACTGCCGTTACTCTGGAAGTTGAAAGTAACATCAATATCAGCAACAACTCCCATGTTGCAGGTATTACTCTGGTTCAAAACGATCTGGGTAATGCGACTTACAACACCGAAGGACATCAGTGGGACAACAACATCGTTGTTAATGATTCTACTGTAACTTCAGGGTCCTGGACTGAAGACGAGCAATCAGATCGTGGTCATTTCGGCAACTCTGTTGAACCAAGTGACTACGCTAATGGCGCATCTGCTGCTGATGATGTTGCATTAGCCTTTATCGATGATGAGACCTCTGATTATCGTATGGTCAACAACGTTACTTTCAACAACTCCCAGTTACTGGGCGATGTTGTATTTGACAGCACCTGGAACGCAAACTTTGATGCGACGGGGCACTTGGTTGACAACTCTACCTCCGTTTACACTCACGGCGGTTGGGCTACTGACGATCAGAACGTCGATCACTTGAACCTGACTCTGAATAACACCAAATGGGTTGGTTCAGCGAATATTGATTATGACGTTGTTGTTGCTGACGAAGCTTTCTACGACGTAGCACCGAACAGCCTGAACCCGTACGCTTCTTACTCTGAAGATGGCTGGAACCGTGTTGATAACGCTAATGCATTCCAGAGTGGCGTATTCGACGTTGTTCTGAACAACGGTTCTGATTGGGAAACCACCAAAACTTCCCTGATCGATACCCTGGCTATCAACAGCGGCTCTCAGGTTAACGTGAGTGCAGATTCTTCCCTGACTTCTGACACCATCACCCTGAACGGTGGTTCTTCAATGGAAGTTAACGGTGAAGTTAACACCGATCACCTGACCATTGATACCTTCTCTACCGTTAACTTCGGTGGCGATACTGCTTCAGCCTGGACATCAGCACCGCTGTATGCCAACACCATTACCGTTACTAACGGTGGTGTGCTGGATGTAAACACCAACATGAATGACATCTCCAGCGTATTTGCGACTGATACTCTGGAACTGACCAGCGGCAACCTTAACGATAACAACGGCAACGTTTATGCAGGTGTGTTTGATATTCATAGCAATGACTACATCCTGAATGCAGACCTCGTCAACGATCGTACCAACGACACCAGCAAAGCTAACTACGGCTATGGTGTGATTGCGATGAACTCTGATGGTCACCTGACTGTTAATGGCAACAACGACATTAACAACGGCGACGAAGTTGACAACAGCTCTGTTGACAACGTAGTTGCTGCAACCGGTAACTACAAAGTTCGTATCGACAACTCAACTGGCGCTGGCGCGATTGCTGATTACGCAGGTAAGCAGCTCATCTATATCGATGATACCAACACCAACGCTACCTTCTCTGCTGCTAACAAAGCTGACTTGGGTGCATACACCTATCAGGCTGAACAGCGCGGTAACACCGTTGTTCTGCAACAGATGGAGCTGACCGACTACGCTAACATGGCGCTGAGCATCCCGTCTGCAAACACCAATATCTGGAACCTGGAACAAGACACCGTTGGTACTCGTCTGACCAACTCTCGTCATGGCCTGGCTGATAACGGCGGCGCATGGGTAAGCTACTTCGGTGGTAACTTTAACGGCGACAACGGCACCATCAACTATGATCAGGATGTTAACGGCATCATGGTCGGTGTTGATACCAAAGTTGACGGTAACAACGCTAAGTGGATCGTCGGTGCAGCAGCAGGCTTCGCTAAAGGTGACATGAACGACCGTTCTGGTCAGGTAGATCAAGACAGCCAGTCTGCCTACATCTACTCTTCTGCTCGCTTCGCGAACAACATCTTTGTTGATGGTAGCCTGAGCTACTCTCACTTCAACAACGATCTGTCTGCAACCATGAGCAACGGTACTTACGTTGACGGTAGCACCAACTCCGACGCTTGGGGCTTCGGTTTGAAAGCCGGTTACGACTTCAAACTGGGTGATGCTGGTTACGTGACTCCTTACGGCAGCGTTTCTGGTCTGTTCCAGTCTGGTGATGACTACCAGCTGAGCAACGACATGAAAGTTGACGGTCAGTCTTACGACAGTATGCGTTATGAACTGGGTGTAGATGCAGGTTATACCTTCACCTACAGCGAAGACCAGGCTCTGACTCCGTACTTCAAACTGGCTTACGTCTACGACGACTCTAACAACGATAACGATGTGAATGGTGATTCCATCGATAACGGTACTGAAGGGTCTGCGGTACGTGTTGGTCTGGGTACTCAGTTCAGCTTCACCAAAAACTTCAGTGCCTATACCGATGCTAACTACCTCGGTGGTGGTGACGTAGATCAAGACTGGTCCGCGAACGTGGGTGTTAAATATACCTGGTAATATTCTTCACTGCGAAGAAATAGGTAATTTAATCTAAATAATGCCCGTCAAGGATTTGACGGGCATTACTGCAAAGGACGCGCAAATGTTATCTGTAGTTAAACCGCTTCAGGAATTTGGTAAGCTCGATAAATGTTTGTCCAGATACGGCACTCGCTTCGAGTTTAATAATGAAAAGCAAGTTATATTTTCAAGTGACGTTAATAGCGAAGACACATTCGTTATTTTAGAAGGTGTTATCTCTCTGCGTAGAGAAGAAAATGTACTTATCGGTATTACCCAAGCTCCTTTTATTATGGGACTGGCTGATGGTTTAATGAAAAACGATATACCATACAAATTAATATCAGAAGGAAACTGTACGGGATATCATCTGCCTGCCAAACAAACCATTTCTCTGATTGAACAACATCAACTCTGGCGTGACGCTTTTTACTGGTTAGCATGGCAAAATCGAATTCTGGAATTACGTGACGTTCAGCTTATTGGACATAATTCTTACGAACAAATTCGCGCCACTTTATTATCAATGATTGACTGGAATGACGAATTACGCGCACGTATTGGTGTGATGAATTATATCCATCAACGTACACGCATATCACGTTCCGTCGTCGCAGAAGTTCTCGCGGCTTTGCGCAAAGGCGGCTATATCGAAATGAATAAAGGCAAACTGGTCGCTATCAACCGTTTGCCTTCAGAGTATTAATCAGGACGCGGGGATGACCAGCGGTTTATTCCCGCTCAGTTCGGTTACCAGATCATTGATACCATCGCTCATGTTTTTAAAGCGAGTCAACGGCGAGCGAGTGACGACCACAAAAGCACCAATATTTTTTTGCGGGATCATCGCCATATAGGTAATGAATCCGCCGCCGCCACCAGTTTTCTGAATAATTCCCGGACGCCCATCTTTCGGCGCCATATATACCCAGCCTAAACCGAGCGCATCCGCTCTGCCAGGTACATCCATGCCGATCACTTTCGTAAACTGCGCGCGTTGATAAATCAGCGTCTGCATACGATCCGCCTGGTTACTGCGCTGATAAAAATCAGACGACAAATACTGCTGCATCCAGCGCATCATATCGCCAGGCGTGGAATAGACGCCGCCGCTACCGATTGCCGCCAGCGTGTTATTGCACGGACTGGCACCGCGCTCGGCAACCATTAAACGTCGGCACTGATCTGGCGATGGCGTGTAGGTGGTGTCTTTCATCCCCAACGGACGAGTGATCTGCTCTTCAAACAACTGTGTATAAGGCTTTCCGGACGCATTCGCCAGCGCATCCGCCAGCAGATCAAACGCAAGGTTAGAGTATGCAGCCTGACTGCCGGGCGCGGCTTTCAGCTTCGCCGTAGAAAGGTATTTCCAGCGTTGTTCGCGTGTCGGCCAGACAAACACCGGACGATTTGCTGCACCGCCAGGCTGTTCACGCGGCAGGGCGCTGGTATGGGTTGCCAGATTCACCAGCGTAATGGGCTTTCCATTGTAGGTCGGCACGCGTGTGCCTGGTGGAGCATATTTACTTAACGGGTCGTTTAACCTCACCGTGCCTTGATCGAGCAGCTTAACCAGCATTTCACTGGTCATCAGTTTAGTGAGGGACGCAATTCGGACTACAGAGTCTAATTGTGGGCGAACGTTATTACCGGGACGCGTTTCCCCATAACTGCGAAAGACGCGCTGATTACCGTCAATAACGACCAGTGCCATCCCCGTGGCACCGCTGCCGTAAAAAATATGATCGGCATAGCGATCGACAATATCAGAGGCGAACTCCGGTTCGGTGATCGGCTGTGCCGCATGGACGGAGGTCAATGACGCCGCACACAGCACGGCAGAAAAAAGCAGACTACGTTTCAACGGTGGTGTCCATAAATTAAATGAAGGTAACTGAGCGTATTTATACTACTCATAGATGGATTGCAAAGGGCGAATTAGTGCAATAATAGTGCTAAAAACGTAACGGCGCGTAAACACGATCTTTTTCCTGAGCACCAATGCCTGCATTTGTGATCCTGCGCGTGTGAATCTGCTAATGTAAACAATCCTTTGTTTGTGAAATCCGTCGAAACAATTCTTACGGTCAGCATGACGAACTAAGTACCTTGCCGTTGGTCACAATGGGCGGTTTCATTTAGCTGGCTCCTCGGAGCAATCATGCGGTTAATGCACAGCAGTTGTTAAAACGATAAGAAGTTAGCAGGAGAGCATATGTTTAAGTCTTTTTTCCCAAAGCCGGGAGCCTTTTTTCTCTCGGCCTTTATTTGGGCACTGATTGCCGTGATCTTCTGGCAAGCCGGTGGTGGTGATTGGGTGGCGCGTATCACCGGAGCTACTGGGCAGATCCCGATTAGCGCCGCACGTTTCTGGTCGTTAGACTTCCTGGTTTTTTACGCTTACTACATTGTTTGTGTAGGGCTTTTTGCGCTGTTCTGGTTTATCTACAGTCCGCATCGTTGGCAATACTGGTCAATACTCGGCACTGCGCTGATTATCTTCGTTACCTGGTTTCTGGTGGAAGTTGGGGTTGCCGTCAACGCCTGGTATGCACCGTTCTATGATCTGATTCAAACCGCGCTAAGTTCGCCGCATAAAGTCACCATCGAACAATTTTATCGCGAAGTGGGCGTCTTTCTGGGAATCGCGCTGATTGCTGTGGTGATCAGTGTGCTGAACAACTTCTTTGTCAGCCATTACGTGTTTCGTTGGCGTACGGCGATGAACGAATATTACATGGCGAACTGGCAACAACTGCGTCATATCGAAGGTGCCGCTCAGCGTGTGCAGGAAGATACTATGCGTTTTGCCTCAACGCTGGAGAATATGGGGGTCAGTTTTATCAACGCTATCATGACGTTAATCGCTTTCTTACCGGTACTGGTGACGCTCTCCGCACATGTACCGGAATTGCCGATTATCGGGCATATACCATATGGACTGGTGATTGCAGCCATCGTATGGTCGTTGATGGGAACCGGATTGCTGGCGGTTGTGGGTATCAAACTGCCGGGGCTGGAATTTAAAAACCAACGCGTAGAAGCGGCTTATCGTAAAGAGTTGGTCTACGGTGAAGATGATGCATCGCGCGCGACGCCGCCAACGGTACGTGAGTTGTTCAGCGCCGTGCGGAAAAACTATTTCCGCCTCTATTTTCACTATATGTATTTCAACATCGCCCGTATCCTCTATTTGCAAGTCGATAACGTTTTCGGTTTGTTCCTGCTGTTTCCGTCGATTGTTGCCGGTACGATTACGCTCGGACTGATGACGCAAATTACCAACGTTTTCGGTCAGGTTCGTGGTGCTTTCCAGTATCTGATTAACTCGTGGACTACGCTGGTTGAGCTGATGTCTATCTACAAACGTCTGCGTAGCTTTGAACATGAGCTGGATAGTGACAAAATTCAGGAAGTAACCCATACGTTGAGTTAAAAAGGAGAGGTAATGTCGCAGGTCACTCGTCTTTCTTCGCTTTCATTATTGGTGGTTCTGGTTTTAGCGGGGTGTAGTAGTCAGGCTCCGCAACCGTTGAAAAAGGGCGAAAAAGCGATAGATGTGGCGAGCGTGGTGCGGCAGAAGTTACCCGCCAGCGTGAAAGACCGCGATGCCTGGGCGAAAGATCTTGCCACCACTTTTGAAAGTCAGGGGCTGGCACCGACGCTGGAAAACGTCTGCTCGGTGCTGGCAGTGGCGCAGCAGGAGTCAAATTATCAGGCAGATCCGGTTGTTCCGGGCTTAAGCAAAATTGCCTGGCAAGAGATTGACCGTCGCGCCGAACGGATGCATATCCCCGCGTTTTTGGTTCATACCGCGCTAAAAATTAAATCGCCAAACGGCAAAAGTTACAGCGAACGGTTAGATTCCGTGCGTACAGAAAAGCAGTTAAGCGCGATTTTTGATGATCTGATCAGCATGGTGCCGATGGGGCAGACGCTGTTTGGTTCGCTCAACCCGGTACGCACCGGTGGGCCGATGCAGGTCAGCATTGCTTTTGCCGAACAGCACACCAAAGGTTATCCGTGGAAAATGGACGGAACGGTACGTCAGGAAGTCTTCAGTCGTCGCGGTGGCTTGTGGTTCGGTACTTACCATTTACTGAATTATCCTGCGAGTTACAGTGCGCCAATCTTCCGTTTTGCCGATTTTAACGCTGGCTGGTATGCCAGCCGGAATGCCGCGTTTCAGAACGCGGTCAGTAAAGCCAGCGGCGTGAAGCTGGCGCTGGATGGTGATTTAATTCGCTATGACAGCAAAGAGCCTGGGAAAACAGAATTGGCAACGCGCAAACTGGCGGGCAAACTGGGAATGAGCGACAGCGAAATCCGCCGACAGTTAGAGAAAGGGGATAGCTTCTCTTTTGAAGAGACGGCGCTGTACAAGAAAGTTTATCAGCTTGCAGAAGCGAAAACGGGGAAATCTCTGCCACGAGAGATGTTGCCTGGGATTCAGTTGGAAAGCCCGAAAATCACCCGTAATCTTACCACCGCATGGTTTGCGAAGCGCGTTGATGAACGACGTGCGCGTTGTATGAAACAGTGATCAATCGAGAACACCAGGCCAGATAAGGCGTTTTAGGCCGCATCTGGCAAAGTAAATCTTACTGGCGGCGATGTCGCCAGTGCAGCCATAGTGCCACCACTGCAAAAATGAAGCAGCCAACTAAAAACGGGATCAGCCCGAAAATAGTGCCGACTCCCAGACCAATTTCCACCCGTGGACGGCCTGTCTCTTGCACCTGCATCAAACGCTCATAAACGCCGGGCGCATGTACCAGGAGATTAAGCAATTGCGCCCCAGCCCAAAAGCAAAACAGTACAAACAGCGCATAGGCAATGTTGCCAGGCGTTGAAGAGGCGTTGCGATATTTTCCGCTAAACAGCGATTTTGACAGGGTGAAATCAGCCATAAAAACCTCCGGAAGTCATCTGCTTCTCTTCTGGTGTGATACCAGCGGCTTATGGCAAGTCTGACAGGTCATTTAGATTGTCAATATCAGAATCATGGTAAATTGATGGTGGGAATATTCCCGAAGCGTGAATATTCGCCATGAGTCACAAAACGGTAACTTTAAGTTAAATTTTTTAACGATACGGGAAATGCTGTCTACACCACAGACGTATGTTATCGATTATGCGAGGATGTGATTTTTCGTTAACGGAGCCGCCATGAATCTGCCTGTAAAAATCCGCCGTGACTGGCACTATTATGCGTTCGCTATTGGCCTGATTTTCATTCTTAACGGTGTGGTGGGGTTGCTGGGATTTGAAGCAAAAGGCTGGCAAACCTATGCAGTCGGTCTGCTGACGTGGGTGATTAGTTTCTGGCTGGCGGGAATGATTATTCGTCGTCGCGAAGAGGATACTGAAAACGCCCAATAACAGAGGATTGGGCGTTCTGGAGTGCTGACAAAGTGCTCGTTGTTTTGCCGGATATGGCTTGAACGTCTTACCCTGCCTACAAAATAGTGAAAAATCAATACATTGCAATTATCTGGTAGGCCTGGTAAGCGAAGCGTATCAGGCAATCTTACGTTTACTATCAGTCTTAAACGCCCAATAAAAATATTACCGGGCGATTGAAAATTACATAGTGGTTTTCAATGCGTTATCCGCAGCATAACGTTCCAGTGCCAGCTCAATCAAACGCGTGATTAGGTCGGTGTAACTCAGGCCGCTGGCTTGCCACAATTTCGGATACATGCTGATATTAGTGAAGCCTGGCAGCGTGTTGATCTCGTTGATCACCACTTCGTTTTCCGGCGTTAAAAAGACGTCTACACGCGCCATGCCAGCACATCCCAACGTCTGGTAAGCCTTAACCGCAATCGCCCGGATCTTATCGTTGATTTCTGGCGCAATGGTCGCCGGAACCACCACTTTTGCACCATCTTCATCAATGTATTTGGTGTCGTAGGCGTAGAAATCACTGGTCAGTACGATCTCGCCACAGGTGCTGGCTTGCGGATTGTCGTTGCCCAGAACTGCGCATTCGATCTCACGACCTTTGATCCCTTGCTCAACGATCACTTTATGATCGAACTCGAACGCCAGATCGACGGAAATTGCGTACTGTTCTTCACTGGTTACTTTGCTGACGCCTACGGAGGAACCCTGATTAGCCGGTTTTACAAACAGCGGTAACCCCAGTTTAGACTCCACTTCGGCAAAACTGATGTTGTGACGATTAGCGCGCGTCAGGGTAATAAATGGCGCAATGTTTAGCCCGGCATCGCGCAGCAGACGTTTGGTGACATCTTTATCCATACATGCAGCAGAAGCCAGAACATCGGAACCAACAAATGGTAAATTGGCGACGCGTAACATCCCCTGCAGGGAGCCATCTTCGCCCAGCGTACCGTGGACAATCGGGAAAATGACATCCACCGTTGGTAATGGTTGACCATTCTGTGCATCAATAAGCTGGTGTTCATGTTTACCCGGCACCTGCGCAAGGCTGGTCGCCGAAGGACGCAACGCAATATGGGCAGGATCGTCTGCGTTTAGCAGATAATTGCTGGCATCGCTGACGTGCCATTGCCCTTGTTTATCAATGCCCAGCAGCACAACGTCGAAGCGACTTTTATCAATGGCATCAACAATGTTTTTTGCCGATTGCAAAGACACTTCATGTTCCGCTGATTTTCCACCAAAAACGATACCTACCCGCAGTTTTTCCATCTTAAAAACCTATCCCGTCGAACATAAAGCACATACATTACCACGACAAAACGGTTGATTCGCGGCCTTCTGACAGAATGTTGCAATCTTCTGGTCACAAAGCGCCCAGCGTACTGACTGAGAAATATCAATGGCTAAATTATGTGCGTTATATCACAAAAATGATGAACGGGAAGCTAATTTATCTCTGGTATTAACCATGGTTCAATCAGTGAATAGCTTAATAATAAGTTAACGAAGTAAATATATTTCATAACTTTTTATTATATTAATGCTTTATAATTGAATAGCTGTTTTATTTATAAGGGAATTATTTAAATAAGAGAAACGTTTCGCTGATAAATATGTGCAAATATTTTTGCAAAGTATTTCCTGTGTCATAAAAATACTACTTACAACCCCTATGCAGTTATGAAGCATAATGTTAACTTCTCCATACTTTGGATAAGGAAATACAGACATGAAAAATCTCATTGCTGAGTTGTTATTTAAGCTTGCCCAAAAAGAAGAAGAGTCGAAAGAACTGTGCGCGCAGGTTGAGGCACTGGAGATTATAGTCACCGCGATGCTTCGCAATATGACGCAAAAAGACCAACAGCAGTTGATTGATCAGGTTGAGGGGGCACTGTACGCGGTAAAGCCCGATGCCAGCATTCCTGACGACGATACGGAGCTGCTGCGCGATTACGTAAAAAAGTTATTGAGGCATCCTCGTCAGTAAAACGTTAAACCTTTTCAACCGTTGTCATAAAGCTGTCACGGCAGAGACTTATAGTCGCTTTGTTTTTATTTTTTACTGTATTTGTACATGGAGAAAATAAAGTGAAACAAAGCACTATTGCACTGGCTCTCTTACCGTTACTGTTTACCCCTGTGACAAAAGCCCGGACACCTGATGTACCCATTCTGGAAAAACGAGCTGCACAGGGAGATATTACTACGCCGGGCGGCGCTCGCCGTTTAACTGGCGATCAGACTGCTGCCTTGCGTGATTCTCTTAGCGATAAACCGGCGAAAAATATTATTTTACTTATTGGCGATGGAATGGGGGATTCGGAAATAACTGCCGCACGAAATTATGCCGAAGGTGCGGGCGGTTTTTTTAAAGGAATCGATGCCTTACCGCTTACCGGACAATACACCCACTACTCGCTGGATAAAAAAACCGGTAAACCGGACTATGTCACCGACTCCGCTGCATCAGCAACCGCCTGGTCAACTGGCGTCAAAACTTATAACGGCGCGCTGGGCGTCGATATTCATGAAAAAGATCATCCAACGATTCTGGAGATAGCAAAAGCCGCAGGACTGGCGACCGGCAACGTTTCAACGGCAGAATTGCAGGATGCCACACCCGCTGCGCTGGTGGCGCATGTGACATCGCGCAAATGCTACGGACCGAGCGTGACCAGTGAAAAATGCCCAAGTAATGCGCTGGAAAAAGGCGGTAAAGGTTCCATTACCGAACAACTTCTTAACGCCCGTGCCGATGTTACGCTTGGCGGCGGTGCAAAAACGTTTGCAGGAACGGCAACCGCCGGTGAGTGGCAGGGAAAAACGCTGCGTGAACAGGCGCAGGCTCGCGGCTATCAGTTAGTGAGTGACGCAGCGTCGCTGGAGGCAGTAACAGAGGCAAATCAGGATAAACCGCTACTTGGGCTGTTTTCTGACGGCAATATGCCAGTTCGTTGGGAAGGGCCGAAGGCGTCTTATCACGGTAATATCGATAAACCCGCAGTAACCTGTACCCCGAATCCGCAACGAAATGACAGTGTGCCGACGTTAGCGCAGATGACCGATAAAGCTATTGAGTTATTGAGTAAAAACGAGAAAGGATTCTTCCTGCAAGTTGAAGGTGCATCTATCGATAAACAGGATCATGCCGCTAATCCTTGTGGGCAAATTGGTGAGACGGTTGACCTCGATGAAGCGGTACAACGTGCGCTTGAGTTTGCCAAAAAAGATGGCAATACATTGGTGATAGTTACCGCTGACCACGCTCACGCCAGCCAGATTGTCGCGCCGGATACCAAAGCTCCGGGTCTGACTCAGGCATTAATGACCAAAGATGGCGCGGTGATGGTAATGAGCTACGGTAACTCGGAAGAAGATTCACAAGAACATACCGGCAGCCAGTTGCGTATTGCCGCTTATGGTCCGCACGCTTCCAACGTGGTTGGTCTGACCGATCAGACCGATCTCTTCTACACCATGAAAGCCGCGCTGGGTCTGTAGTCAAAACGCATCCGGCGGTGAATTTTTGCCGCCGGTTGGTATTTTTTCTGTTAGCAACCAGACTTAAAGGCAGATCACGGGCGCAAACGCTCCTGGTTAAAATGTGAAGAGGGATGGTGCTATGAAAATAACATTACTGGTTACCCTGTTATTCGGTTTAGTTTTTTTAACCACTGTCGGCGCTGCCGAGAAGACGTTAACCCCGCAACAACAACGTATGACTTCCTGTAATCAACAGGCGACGGCGAAGGCGTTGAAAGGAGATGCCCGTAAGACGTATATGAGTGATTGCCTGAAGAACAGCAAATCTGCGCCCGGCGAGAAGAGCTTGACGCCGCAGCAGCAGAAGATGCGTGAATGCAATGGCCAGGCGACGCAGCAATCTCTGAAAGGCGATGATCGCAATAAGTTTATGAGCACTTGCCTTAAGAACGCCGCCTGATTCCTGATAGTGCTAACGGGTGAGCTAAGAAAATGGCTCACCCGAAATATCATACTTCCGCTTTTCGCCCCATCTCTATAATTTGGGAAAATTGTTTCTGAATGTTCCCAAAAATAATGAATGATGAAAATTTTTTCAAAAAAGCGGCGGCGCACGGGGAGGAACCACCATTAACTCCTCAAAACGAACATCAGCGTTCCGGGCTGCGCTTCGCCCGGCGCGTCAGGTTACCCCGTATGGTAGGACTGGCGGGGATGTTCTTACCGATTGCTTCAACGCTGGTTTCGCATCCGCCGTCGGGCTGGTGGTGGCTGGTGTTAGTGGGCTGGGCTTTTGTCTGGCCGCATTTAGCATGGCAGTTAGCGAGCAGAGCCATTGATCCGCTTGGTCGGGAAATTTACAACTTAAAAACCGATGCGGTGTTAGCGGGAATGTGGGTAGGCGTGATGGGCGTAAACGTGCTGCCTTCGATCGCGATGTTGATGATTATGTGTCTGAATTTGATGGGAGCCGGTGGCCCTCGTCTGTTTGTCGCTGGTCTGGTGCTGATGGTCGTTTCCTGCCTTGTCACCCTCGAACTGACGGGTATCACGGTGTCACTAAATAGTGCGCCGCTGGAATGGTGGCTCTCACTGCCCATTATCGTCATTTATCCTTTGCTGTTTGGCTGGGTTAGCTATCAGACGGCAACAAAACTTGCAGAACATAAACGCAGATTGCAGGTAATGAGCACCCGTGATGGCATGACGGGCGTTTACAACAGGCGTCACTGGGAACTAATGTTGCGCAATGAGTTTGATAATTGTCGGCGACATAACCGCGATGCGACGTTGTTAATCATCGATATCGACCATTTCAAAAGTATCAACGACACCTGGGGCCACGATGTGGGCGATGAAGCGATAGTTGCTCTCACTCGTCAGTTACAAATTACTCTGCGCGGTAGTGATGTGATTGGTCGTTTTGGGGGGGATGAATTTGCGGTGATTATGTCTGGTACGCCAGCAGAAAACGCCATTACCGCCATGTTACGGGTACATGAAGGGTTAAATACATTACGTTTACCAAATACGCCGCAGGTCATGTTGCGGATAAGTGTCGGTGTCGCGCCGCTGAGCCCGCAAATGAGTCACTATCGTGAGTGGCTGAAATCGGCAGATATGGCACTTTATAAAGCAAAGAAAGCCGGACGTAACCGCACCGAAGTGGCGGCCTGACGTCCGGGGAGAGTGCATCAGGACTTGCTAAGTTTTTCTGATTTTTCCATACACTTCGTCATTGCTTCGATCACTGCGGCACGGAAACCTTTCTCTTCCAGTACGCGCACTGCTTCAATGGTGGTGCCTCCTGGTGAGCAAACCATATCTTTCAACGCGCCCGGATGTTCTCCGGTTTCCAGCACCATTTTTGCAGAACCCATTACCGCCTGGGCGGCAAATTTATACGCCTGCGCGCGTGGCATTCCCCCCAACACGGCTGCGTCGGCCATCGCTTCGATAAACATAAAGACATAGGCAGGAGAAGAACCACTCACGCCGACCACCGGATGGATCATTGGTTCGGCAATCACTTCCGCCTCGCCAAAGCAGCGGAAAATATTTAGCACATCAGCAGTATCTTCCGGGGTTACCAGCGCGTTTGGCGTTACGGAAGTCATCCCGGCATTGACCAGCGCAGGGGTATTTGGCATAGCGCGGATAATTTTCCGGTCATGGCCCAGTGCGCGGGCAAGTTGGTCGAGTGTGACGCCCGCTGCAATAGAGACAACCAGCGAGTCTTTATTCAGGCTGGACGTGATTTCACTAAGCACTTTGATCATGATGCCCGGTTTAACGGCGGCAAAAACGATGTCGGTGATTTGTGCCACTTCCTGCGCTGACTCTGCGGCGTTGATGCCGAATTGATCGTGTAAAGCAGCGACTTTATCCGGGGAGGGGGTATACACCCAGATTTGCCCTGGAAGCACCTGACCACTGGCAATCAGACCGCCGAGAATGGCTTTTCCCATATTACCGCAGCCAATAAAACCGATTTTCTTTTCCATTGCCTCACTCCTGCCGTGAAATTCATTGTTTTGATAATCGCTGGCAGAAGCATAAACAGAACTATGCCGGAAGGCAAAAGCGCGACACAATAGAGGATTACCCAACAAAGGATGAGTTTATGACAATTTGGGTGGACGCCGATGCGTGTCCCAATGTAATTAAAGAGATTTTGTATCGCGCGGCTGAACGTATGCAAATGCCGCTGGTACTGGTGGCTAACCAGAGTTTACGTGTACCGCCATCGCCATTTATTCGCACGCTGCGCGTCGCGGCAGGTTTTGACGTTGCCGATAATGAAATTGTACGTCAGTGTGAAGCGGGCGATTTGGTGATCACCGCAGACATTCCTCTGGCTTCTGAAGCCATTGAGAAGGGAGCAGCGGCACTTAATCCACGTGGTGAACGTTACACGCCAGCGACCATTCGTGAACGTCTGATGATGCGCGATTTTATGGATACCTTACGCGCCAGTGGTATCCAGACCGGAGGGCCAGATAGCTTTTCGCAGCGTGACCGCCAGGCATTCGCAGCAGAACTGGAAAAGTGGTGGCTGGAAGTGCAACGTAGTCGCTCATGAATGTAATTTATTAGTTACACTTCTTTCTTGAGCATTTCTTGGTATAGTAAAGAGTGTATTGAAAATTTCACCCTAAGTGGAATTATTTCTTTACAATCGAAATTGTACTAGCTTGATGGTATGATCGCTATTCTTACGAACCCGGCTTTCGCCGCATTGCGACCTTTTGGGGAAAACCCACGATGACACAACCTCTTTTTCTGATCGGGCCTCGGGGCTGTGGTAAAACAACGGTCGGAATGGCTCTTGCCGATTCGCTTAACCGTCGGTTTGTCGATACCGACCAGTGGTTGCAATCACAGCTCAATATGACGGTCGCGGAGATCGTCGAAAGGGAAGAGTGGGCCGGATTTCGCGCCAGAGAAACCGCAGCACTAGAAGCGGTGACAGCACCATCGACCGTTATCGCCACGGGGGGCGGCATTATTCTGACGGAATTTAATCGTCACTACATGCGTAATAACGGGATTGTGGTTTATCTGTGTGCGCCAGTAGCGGTACTGGTTAATCGTCTGCAAGCAGCACCCGAAGAGGATTTGCGACCAACCTTAACCGGAAAGCCGCTAAGTGAAGAAGTTCGGGAAGTGCTGGAAGAACGCGATGCGTTATATCGTGAAGTCGCGCATATTATCATTAACGCTAATAATGAACCCAGTCAGGTGATTTCTGAAATTCGTAGCGCCCTGGCACAGACGATCAATTGTTGACTCCCGAGCGCCTATACTTAACGTTCATCCCGTGAAATAAGGAAGAACGATGCCAACGAAACCGCCTTATCCTCGTGAAGCATATATTGTAACGATTGAAAAAGGAAAACCAGGGCAGACCGTAACCTGGTATCAGCTCAGAGCCGATCATCCCAAACCTGACTCTTTAATCAGCGAACATCCGACCGCTCAGGAAGCGATGGATGCTAAAAAACGCTATGAGGATCCTGACAAAGAGTGACCGTATCAGACTGCTCGGAAGGGACTCTGAGTGCTACTACAAAGGATCTGCGTCACATTTTTCACAATTCATGTTTTTCAAATAATTAGAATATTAAACAATAACAATCTATTACTGGAATCATTTGGAATCTTTACATTATTCCGGGCGCGTCTACTGCTACGCTTTTTGTCATTTGTAGCACAGGTAAGTGCCAGCAGTGGTGCTTAACATTTGCCCGGTAATTAACGACGAAGTAAAAGTAAGGTGGAATAACAATGAGTGCGTCGTTGGCGATCCTGACCATCGGCATTGTACCTATGCAGGAAGTTTTACCGCTCCTGACTGAGTACATTGACGAAAATAACATTTCCCATCATAGCCTGCTGGGGAAGTTAAGCCGCGAAGAAGTGATGGCGGAGTATGCGCCAGAAGCAGGCGAAGAAACGATTCTTACATTATTAAATGACAATCAACCGGCTCACGTCTCGCGTCGTAAAGTAGAACGCGATCTGCAAAGCGTGGTTGAAGTGCTTGATAACCAGGGTTACGACGTCATTTTGTTGATGAGTACGGCAAACATTAGCAGTATGACGGCGCGTAATACAATCTTTCTGGAGCCGTTGCGTATATTGCCACCGCTGGTTTCTACCATTGTCGAAGGTCATCAGGTCGGTGTAATCGTACCGGTTGAAGAACTGTTGCACGTTCAGGCACAAAAATGGCAAATCTTGCAGAAACCGCCCTTGTTTTCACTGGGTAACCCTATTCATGATTCTGAACAGAAAATCATTGATGCCGGGAAAGAACTACTGGAAAACGGTGCGGATGTCATCATGCTGGATTGTTTGGGATTTAATCAGCGCCATCGTGATTTACTGCAAAAACAGCTTGATGTTCCTGTTTTGCTCTCTAACGTATTGATTACAAGGCTGGCTGCAGAATTACTGATGTGATTTTGCGTGACAGCCAGCGCCTCTGGCCCCTATAGTGAAGTAGACGTTCAACTACCAGACAGGGCCAGTTTATGCTTCAAAGTAATGAGTACTTTTCCGGCAAAGTGAAATCGATCGGCTTTTCCAGCAGCAGCACTGGTCGCGCCAGCGTTGGTGTCATGGTTGAAGGCGAATACACCTTCAGCACCGCCGAACCTGAAGAGATGACGGTAATCAGCGGGGCGCTGAATGTGTTACTGCCTGACGCGACCGACTGGCAAGTGTATGAAGCCGGCTCTGTATTTAATGTTCCCGGCCACAGCGAGTTCCATCTGCAAGTTGCTGAACCGACCTCTTATTTGTGCCGCTATCTGTAATATCTCGCCTTCCCATTTAATGGGAGGGCATTTTTCTGGAATATTCTTTATTTGGTAATAATAAACGCCAGTGGCTGCTGGTTTTTATATTTTCGATATATACATAAAATATCAAATTGATATAAATCTTAGCGAAGATTGTGAATAAAAATAATAGGTTGATAACTTGTATTACTGATTTTGACGAACCGTCTATAAACTCATTGCATCAGTTATCCGCGCGTAATTTAAAATAGTGGAAACACCGGTTATCGCCTTAAAAATCGCGAATGATTATATCAATGTCAGGTTTGACTTTTTACGCCGGATAAGACGCGTCTGGCGTCGCATCCGGCATTGAAGGCAAATCAGCAATTAACGTTGTGCTTCGCCACCCAATCCTTCGATCAGGTTTTGAATTAATGCCGCCAGTTCACCGGTCATCAGGATGAAATCGGCGTCAAAACGCTGGGCGAAATCTTCTCGGTCGATATCTTCGTTTTGATCGCGCAGTTCGTCGCAGAATTTCAGGCGTTTGAGCGAACCATCATCACACATCACAAACTGAATGCGCTGCTGCCAGTCGAGCGCCAGTTTAGTCACCACTTTTCCGGCTTCAATGTGATTAGTGATCTCTTCGCTGGTCAGATCCTGTTTCTTCGCGCGGATCACGCCGCCATCTTCCAGCAGCGATTTCAGCTCGGCTTCATCAAGCAACTGGAAGCCCTGCGCCGCGCTACCGGAGCGTACCCATTCGGTCAGCGTCAGTTCAATCGGGTTTTCCATGCTCAATGGTACAACCGGTAACGACCCCAGGCTTTTACGCAGCAGTGCCAGCGTATCTTCTGCTTTTTTGGCGCTGGCGCAGTCCACCATAATCAACCCGTTAACCGTGTCGATCCACATCATGGTCTGGCTGAAGCGGCTAAAAGCGCGCGGTAACAGAGAGTGCAGCACTTCGTCTTTCAGCGAATCTTTTTCGGTTTTCTTCAGCTTACGCGCCTGTTCCGCTTCCAGTTTGGCGATTTTCGCTTCCAGCGCCTGTTTAATCACCGGAGACGGGAGGATTTTTTCTTCTTTACGCGCGCAGATAACAATTTGACCATTGGCAACGTGCGTTAATGCATCGCTGTGCGATCCCATCGGAGGAACCCAGCCCATCTTCGCCATGTCCTGGCTTCCGCATGGGGTAAATGCCATCGAGGCTAGCTGTTTTTCCATCTCTTCTGCACGCAGCGAAATTTCGCGGCTAAGACGGTAAACCATTAAATTTTTGAACCACAGCATGATAATTTCCACGGCCTTGTCGTTAAATTTAGCGGGCATGATAACGAATTGTCGGCGGCCTTGCATTGCCAATCCGGTTGTCCGTCTCTACGCTATTGATATTGAAAAAAATAAGGAGAGTACCGTGCGTATAGGTATCGATTTAGGCGGCACCAAAACTGAAGTGATTGCACTGGGCGATGCAGGAGAGCAATTGTACCGTCATCGTCTGCCTACGCCGCGTGATGATTACTGGCAAACTATTGAAACTATCGCCACGTTGGTTGATATGGCGGAGCAGGCGACGGGGCAGAGCGGAACAGTAGGTATGGGCATTCCCGGCTCGATTTCGCCCTACACCGGCGTGGTGAAAAACGCTAATTCGACCTGGCTTAACGGTCAGCCATTCGATAAAGACTTAAGCGCGCGGTTGCAGCGGGAAGTGCGCCTGGCAAATGACGCCAACTGTCTGGCGGTTTCGGAAGCGGTAGATGGCGCGGCAGCGGGAGCGCAGACGGTATTTGCCGTGATTATCGGTACGGGATGCGGCGCGGGCGTGGCGTTCAATGGGCGGGCGCATATCGGCGGCAATGGTACGGCAGGCGAGTGGGGACACAATCCGCTACCGTGGATGGACGAAGATGAACTGCGTTATCGCGAAGAAGTCCCTTGTTATTGCGGTAAAAAAGGCTGTATTGAAACCTTTATTTCGGGCACCGGATTTGCGACGGATTATCATCGGTTGAGCGGACATGCGCTGAAAGGTAGTGAAATTATCCGCCTGGTTGAAGAAAGCGATCCGGTTGCAGAGCTGGCATTGCGTCGCTATGAGCTGCGGCTGGCAAAGTCGCTGGCACACGTGGTGAATATTCTCGACCCGGATGTGATTGTGCTGGGGGGCGGGATGAGCAATGTTGACCGTTTATATCAAACGGTTCCGCAGTTGATTAAACAATTTGTCTTCGGCGGCGAATGTGAAACGCCGGTGCGCAAGGCGAAGCATGGTGATTCCAGCGGCGTACGCGGCGCCGCGTGGTTATGGCCGCAAGAGTAAAAAATTCAGGTAATTGGTACATCATGCCTGATGCGACGCTTGCCGCGCCTTACCCGGCCTACAAAATGAGCCGTCCCGGAGCCCGTAGGCCGGATAAGGCGCTCGCGCCGCATCCGGCACCGTGCTCAGATGCCTGATGCGACACTGGCGTGTCTTATCAGGCCTACGAAATGAGCAGCTCGTGGTCGGATAAGGCGTTCACGCCGCATCCGGCAATAAACAACGCGCACCGTTAGTGCAACTTACCCAGTGGTTTCGCCAGCACCGGACTGTCCGCCACTTGCTGGCGCTTATAGCGACCATACAGCAGCAACGAAGACATCGCTGCAAACGAGAGCAGGGCAGCAGGCAGCGCCACATAATTATATGCCAGCCCCAGCGTCAGCATCATACCACCGCAATATGCGCCGACGGCGCTGCCGAGGTTAAACGCTATTTGCCCGCCTGCGGCACCTAATAATTCTCCGCCTTTGGCATTTTGCAGTAACAATATTTGCAGCGGTGCCGAAAGGGCAAATAACCCTGCGCAACAAATAAAAGCAAAAATAAGCGACGTTGTTTTCATGCCGCCGAAGAAAAAAAGCATGAGCAACGCCAGCACAATAATGAAGTCAGTTACTGCTGCAATACGCAAAGGCGAGTAACGTCCTGAAATACGTCCACTTAGAATATTTCCCAGAACCATCCCCAGCCCAACTAACATCATAATAAACGTCATCGCCGTTTCCGAAAAACCGGAGATAAACATCATGTAAGGTTTTACGTAGCTGAACCAGGCAAATACACCGGCATTGCCAAACATCGTGGCGGCAAAAATTAACCACGGTGCGGGGCTACGCAAAAAGTGAAATTGTTCGCGCAGCTTTCCTTTCGCCTCGTCGCGAATATCCGGCACCCAAAAATAGACCGATGCCATCACCGCAATATTAAAAACAGCGATCAATAAAAAGGTGTAACGCCAGCTAAATTCCTGACTTAAATACGTTCCCAGCGGAATGCCCAGCAGATTGGCGACTGTCATCCCGGAAACCATCCCCGCCACGGCGGCGGTGACTTTGCCGGGTTTGATAATTTTCGATAACACGATCGCGCCGACGCCAAAAAATGCACCATGCGGAAAGCCGGAAACCAGCCGACCAATGGCGAGCATCAGGTAAGACGAAGAGAGCGTGAACATGGCGTTGCCAATGACGCACAACGCCACCAGAAACAACAAGATATGTTTGAGTGAGTAGCGGCTGGAAAAGAGGGCGATGATTGGCGCACCGACCACCACCCCCAGCGCATAATACGAGATCATATGCCCGGCAGCAGGAATCGAAATTCCTACGTTATGCGCCAGCTCCGTGAGCACGCCCATAATGCCAAATTCGGCCATCCCCAAACCAAACGTGCCCAGAGCCAACGATAAAATGACTTTTTTCATACCACCATCACAACCACCAGGACGGCTACGAATCACCGTAGCCAATAAAGTGATAGCTTGCAGGATAACGACCAGCGAGGCCAAGAGATAATTCGCCCTTCTGTATTCATTATCCTGCTGAATAGTTATTTCACCGCAAACGTGTTGTCCAGTTTGCTGTAGCCCAGGCCGTTGATCTTCTTCACTTTGATCTGCACCGGAATACGCTCTTTCATCGCTTCAACGTGGCTAATCACGCCGATAGTTTTACCACTGGCGTTCAGGGCATCCAGCGCATCAAGGGCGGTATCCAGCGTTTCGCTATCCAGCGTGCCGAAACCTTCATCGAGGAATAACGAGTCAATGCGCGTTTTATGGCTGACCAGATCCGAAAGCGCCAGCGCCAGTGCCAGACTGACGAGAAAACTCTCTCCGCCGGAAAGCGTTCGGGTATCGCGTACTGCATCTGCCTGCCAGGTATCGACAACCTCGACTTCCAGCGCCTCGCTGGTTTTACGCTGTAACAAATAGCGCCCGTGCAGGCGGGTAAGTTGCTGGTTAGCGAGATGAACTAAATTATCCAGCGTCAGCCCCTGGGCAAACTTGCGGAATTTGTCGCCCTCTTTGGAACCTATTAGCGAATTGAGATAACCCCAGTCTTCAACCTGCTGTGTTGTCTGGGCAATTTGCTGCATTAAGGTTTGTTGTTGCTGACGGTTGTCTGCATCCTGCTTCAACTGCTGGCGAATTTCGCCTTGACTCGTGGTGTTTGCACGCAACTTTTGGTTAGTTTGCGCTAACTCTTGTTGAATCTGCTCCACCGTCACAGTGAGAACTAACTCGTCAGGTCGGTGTTGCTGATGCTGTGCCAGCGTTTCTGCTGTTTGAGTGGCCAGCGTTTGCGCCTGACGACGCTGGTTTTCCAGATTCTGCTTGAGCTGTTCCAGTTGCGTTAGTGTCTGTTCATCCATTAGCGCCGCAAGGAACGCCTGCTGATCGTCAAAGACGCTGGCCTGTAGCGCGGTGTCAAACTGTGTCTGGGCTTTTTGCAGACCTTGCGCCGCCAAAACCTCTTGTTGCTGCAAGGTTTGCCGCTGGCTTTGCAACGCGAGACATTGCTCATGAACTTGCCGCCAGTTTTCCAGCGTCACAGTAGCTTCGCTGTGTGGCAGTTCATCATTTTGCGGCAATGTGTCCAGAATCGGCGTCAGCTGCTGAATACGGTTTTGCAGCGCGGTTAATTCGTTCTGGCGATGTTGCCAGCTCTGCGCTTCTTGCTGACGTGTCGCCAACCAGCTCTCTTCTTCATCTTCCTGTGGCAATGTCAGTGCATAACCGGCCAATGCCGTTAAGAGCTGCTGCTGGCGTTGTTCAATTTGCTGTTGATACTGGATAATTTGCTGATTATGCGCGGCAATCTGCCCTTGTAATTCATGTCGTTGGCTGAGTAACCGCAGCTGGCGTTCGTGCTCATCTTGTGCATCTAGCCACGGTTGAATATCGTCCTGTGGCTGCAAGGTGATATTGAGGCTGGCCGTGACGGCTTGCCATTGTTGAGTAAGTGCTTGCTCATCTTGTCGGAGGCTTTGCGCTTCGTTTTCATCACGCTGAAGCTGCTTTGTTAAGGCGTCCAGTTGCCCACGTAGCGTCGCACCTTCTTCACCGAGCTTTTTAACTTCGTTTTCCAGCGCCAGTAATCGAGACTGATTAACACCAGGCTCCAGCGCCTGATACGCCTCGACCGCTGGGTGGCTGGTGGAACCACAAAGTGGGCAAGGCTGACCCGCCTGTAACTGCGCGCGCTGGGCTTCCAGCGTTTTAATGCGCGCTTCCTGCTCGCAAATGGTTTTCACATCGGCAAGTTGCTGCGTCTTTTCTTTATAACGCTGGCGCATTTCGTTAAGTGCGGCATTACGTTGCGTCTGTTCCAGAGTGACATTCTGGATAGTGACCATTAACTGCGCCAGACGTTTTTGTTGGGGAACAATCTGCCCATGCAGCGCGACCAGGTGCTGACGCAGTGGGCGTTGCTCAGCATGTTGCGCCAGGGCGGTAGCAACTTCATCGGCGGTTAACGTCAACGTGATCGCCGCAAGCGCATTAAGTTTTTGCTCAGCATGGGTTAACTGTTGCTGCCATTGCCGCAGATGCTCGCGATCGCTGGTTTGTTGGGAGAACTGCGCACGCCAACCCGCCAGTTCGTTGTTCCACTGACGGAAGCGGTCGTGTTCCTGTAACCAGGTATTCAGGCTTTGTTGCTGCTGCTGTAATTCTGCTGACTGCTTCGCCGCGTGGTGACGAATATTTGCGCGAAGCGCCATTGTGCGCTGTAAGCGAGTATTTACTTCTTCAATCTGCTGACGAGTATGCGTTAGTGCCGCAGTGTGTTCTGCGATGTGTTCCCAGTGCGGACGAAGATTTCGTGCCGGTTGTGCCAGACTGAGCGCCGCCAGTTGAGGTTGCGCTTTTTCTTCCTCGGCTAACGCCTGTTGCAGTGCCTGCTGACGGCGGCTGGCGTCTTTTTGCAATTCATCCAGACGCGTTAACCAGTTAAGCGATTGTTGTTCTTGCTGCTGTGTGACGAGTAACTGTTTTTCTTCATCAGTGAGTACCTGCAAACTTTCTGTCAGCGATTGCACTTGCTCTGGTGCTAATAATGCGACACCGCTGGCCTGCGCTTGCAGTTTCTCCAGCTCAGTACGGGCCGATTTATGCTGTTCAAAGACCATCGCGGAGATTTGACCGTAAATTTCGGTGCCGGTTAACTCCTCGAGCAATTCCGCGCGTTCTTTGGGTTTGGCATTCAGGAAGGCAGCAAATTGTCCCTGCGAAAGCAGCATCGAACGGGTGAAACGCCCGTAATCCAGCCCGGTTAACGTCGCTGTCATTTCCAGCTTATCTTTCACTTTATCAGCGAGGATTTTGCCGTCTGCACAGCGCGCCAGCTCTACGCGCGGCACCTGCAAATTACCGTCCGGCTGGTTACGTGCCCGATTTTGGCTCCAGAACGCGCGGTACGCTTCACCTTTCACTTCAAATTCCACTTCCGCCAGACATTCGGCGGTATCGCGGGTCATCAGATCATTTTGCGATTGTGAAACGTTGGAGAGACGCGGAGTCTCGTGATACAGCGCCAGGCAGATGGCGTCGAGCAGAGTGGTTTTCCCCGCGCCAGTCGGGCCGGTAATCGCAAACAGCCCGTTGCTGGCAAACGGTTCGCGGGTGAAATCAATCTTCCATTCGCCTTTTAATGAGTTCAGGTTTTTCAGGCGCAGGCTGAGAATTTTCATGCTTCGTGTTCTCCGGCGAGGGTCTGCAATGTCGTGGCGAAAAGATGTTGCAAGCGTTGATGCTGCGATTCATCAAGTTCTTCCAGTGCCAGACGGCGATTAAAAACATCTTCGACGCTAAGTTCGCTGAGGGTTTCACGCCGTTGGCTGGCTAACACACGCTCGCGCTGTTCACGACTCCGGCGTACCAGCAATACTTCGACAGGCAGTGATTCGGTTAATGCCTGGATTTTGCGCTGAATATCATGCAGATACTCATCGGTAGTGATTTCAATATCCAGCCAGACAGGTGGCTCCTGTGGCACATCGCGCCATTGTTCAAGCTGTTCGGTAATCGACGCCAAATCGCCTTTCAGCACCGCCATCGGTTGTGTTACCGGTACGTTCAGGTTTTCCACGCTCTCTAATTTGCCGTTTGAAAAAGTTACCAGATGGACATATTTACTCTTGCCGCACTCATCAAAACTCAGTGGGATGGGGGATCCGCAATAGCGAACATGTTCCATGCCGCCAATAATTTGCGCGCGGTGAATATGTCCAAGCGCGATGTAGTCGGCTGGCGGAAAGTTTTGTGCCGGAAATGCGTCCAGCGTGCCAATATAAATGTCACGCACGGCGTCACTTTTACTGGCACCCACAGTCGTTAAATGCCCCGTGGCGATGATGGGAAGAGGTTGATTGCCGCGCAGCTTGCAGGCATCTGCATAGTGTTGTTGATAATAATCGGTGATCGCTGCCAGCAAATGTTGCTGTTTTTCCATGCCGTTAAGTCCCGCCTGGCTGGTAATAATGTCACGCGGGCGTAAAAAAGGAATGGGACACAGCACTGCGCCTGGCGTCCCGTCGCGACGAGGCAAGATTTGCGGCGCATGTCCGGCGCTGGCGACCACAGTAGTATTGAGGAACGCCATGATATCGCGCGATTCATTCAACGTGGCGACCGAGTCATGGTTTCCCGCCAGTACCACCAGATGACAGCCAGTTTGCTGTAAATTGACAACAAAACGATTGTATAACGTGCGGGCGTAACTGGGCGGCGAGCCGGTATCGAAAACATCACCGGCAACAATAATCGCATCCACCTGATGGGTTTGTGCTGTCTCCAGCAGCCAGTCAAGAAAAGCCTGGTGTTCAGCTTCGCGGCTTTTACTGTAGAAGTTCTGGCCGAGATGCCAGTCTGAGGTGTGAAGGATGCGCATAACGATTCTCTGGCGAAAAAGCATGGGCGCGATTATACCCAAACAGATGTGTCATTTGCTTTTTTCTGCGCCACGGAAATCAATAACCTGAAGATATGTGCGACGTGCTTTTCATAAATCTGTCATAAATCTGACGCATAATGGCGTCGCATTAATGATCGCAACCTATTTATTACAACAGGGCAAATCATGGCGAGACGTATTCTGGTCGTAGAAGATGAAGCTCCAATTCGCGAAATGGTCTGCTTCGTGCTCGAACAAAATGGCTTTCAGCCGGTCGAAGCGGAAGATTATGACAGTGCTGTGAATCAACTGAATGAACCCTGGCCGGATTTGATTCTCCTCGACTGGATGTTACCCGGCGGCTCGGGTATCCAGTTCATCAAACACCTTAAGCGCGAGTCGATGACCCGGGATATTCCAGTGGTGATGTTGACCGCCAGAGGGGAAGAAGAAGATCGCGTGCGTGGTCTTGAAACCGGTGCGGACGACTATATCACCAAGCCGTTTTCGCCGAAGGAGCTGGTGGCGCGAATCAAAGCGGTAATGCGCCGTATTTCGCCAATGGCGGTGGAAGAGGTGATCGAGATGCAGGGGCTAAGTCTGGATCCGACATCTCACCGGGTGATGGCGGGCGAAGAGCCGCTGGAGATGGGGCCGACAGAATTTAAATTGCTGCACTTTTTTATGACGCATCCTGAGCGCGTGTACAGCCGCGAGCAGCTATTAAACCACGTCTGGGGAACCAACGTGTATGTAGAAGACCGCACGGTCGATGTCCACATTCGTCGCCTGCGTAAAGCACTGGAGCCCGGCGGGCATGACCGCATGGTGCAGACCGTGCGCGGTACAGGATATCGTTTTTCAACCCGCTTTTAACGCCTTGCTCATCGGACGCAGAGCAGGGCTTATGATTTCATAACTGGAGTATCTTACGTGCTGGAACGGCTGTCGTGGAAAAGGCTGGTGCTGGAGCTGCTACTTTGCTGCCTCCCGGCTTTCATCCTGGGTGCATTTTTTGGTTACCTGCCCTGGTTTTTGCTGGCATCGGTAACAGGACTGCTTATCTGGCATTTCTGGAATTTATTGCGCCTTTCATGGTGGCTGTGGGTTGATCGCAGTATGACGCCGCCACCGGGGCGTGGTAGCTGGGAACCGCTACTATATGGCTTACACCAGATGCAGCTGCGAAATAAAAAACGCCGCCGCGAGCTGGGCAATCTGATTAAACGCTTTCGTAGTGGCGCGGAGTCGCTGCCCGATGCGGTGGTGCTGACCACGGAAGAGGGCGGTATTTTCTGGTGTAACGGACTGGCGCAACAGATTCTTGGCCTGCGCTGGCCGGAAGATAACGGGCAGAACATCCTTAACCTGCTGCGTTACCCGGAGTTTACGCAATATTTGAAAACGCGTGATTTTTCTCGCCCGCTCAATCTGGTGCTCAACACCGGGCGGCATCTGGAAATTCGCGTCATGCCTTATACCCATAAACAGTTGCTGATGGTGGCGCGTGATGTCACGCAAATGCATCAACTGGAAGGGGCGCGGCGTAACTTTTTTGCCAACGTAAGCCATGAGTTACGCACGCCGTTGACGGTGTTACAGGGTTACCTGGAGATGATGGATGAGCAACCGCTGGAAGGCGCGGTTCGCGAAAAAGCGTTGCACACCATGCGCGAGCAGACTCAGCGGATGGAAGGGCTGGTGAAGCAGTTACTGACACTGTCGAAAATCGAAGCCGCACCGACGCAGTTGCTCAATGAAAAGGTTGATGTGCCGATGATGCTGCGTGTTGTTGAGCGCGAAGCTCAGACTCTGAGCCAGAAAAAACAGACATTTACCTTTGAAATAGATAACGACCTCAAAGTGTCTGGCAATGAAGATCAGCTACGCAGTGCGATTTCGAACCTGGTCTATAACGCTGTGAATCACACGCCAGAAGGCACACATATCACGGTACGCTGGCAGCGAGTGCCGCACGGTGCCGAATTTAGCGTTGAAGATAACGGGCCGGGCATCGCACCGGAGCATATTCCGCGCCTGACCGAGCGTTTTTATCGTGTAGACAAAGCGCGTTCCCGACAAACAGGCGGTAGCGGACTGGGGTTAGCAATTGTTAAACATGCGGTAAATCACCACGAAAGCCGCCTGAATATTGACAGTACGGTGGGCAAAGGTACGCGTTTCAGTTTTGTTCTGCCGGAACGTTTAATTGCCAAAAACAGCAATTAATCTGCCTTTGTCATTTTTTGTTGCCATAAGCCAGCCGATGCTGGCTTTTTTTCTTTGCAGTCAAAAGATGGACGCTAAATTTTTACAACGGCTGGTGATTTTTTGTTCGCATGATAAGCCATATCTTTTTCACGGAAATAGTGTTTTATACTGGTTGGTGATTTCTTATCGTTATATCCCTCTGGTTTTTAGATCCCTTCTTGCTTTAAAACGTTATAAGCGTTTAAATTGCGCTTCAGGTGCTGTCATACTGACTGCATTCACGCGGTAAATCGAAAAACTATTCTTCGCCGCGCCTGGTTGGGAGTATTTCCCGCTAAAATTGTTTAAATATACCGCTGTATCATCCCCAGGGATTGGCACAAAAATTTAACGTTACAACACCACATCCACAGGCAGTATGATTTATGACCCATCAATTAAGATCGCGCGATATCATCGCTCTGGGCTTTATGACATTTGCGTTGTTCGTCGGCGCAGGTAACATTATTTTCCCTCCAATGGTCGGCTTGCAGGCAGGCGAACACGTCTGGACTGCGGCATTCGGCTTCCTCATTACTGCCGTTGGTCTGCCGGTATTAACGGTAGTGGCGCTGGCGAAAGTTGGCGGCGGTGTTGACAGCCTGAGCACGCCAATCGGTAAAGTCGCTGGCGTACTGCTGGCAACGGTTTGCTACCTGGCTGTGGGGCCGCTGTTCGCCACGCCGCGTACAGCCACCGTCTCCTTTGAAGTGGGGATTGCGCCGCTGACGGGTGACTCCGCGCTGCCGCTGTTTATCTACAGCCTGGTCTATTTCGCTATCGTTATTCTGGTTTCGCTCTATCCGGGCAAGCTGCTGGATACCGTGGGCAACTTCCTTGCGCCGCTGAAAATTATCGCGCTGGTCATCCTGTCTGTCGCCGCGATTGTCTGGCCTGCGGGTTCTATCAGCACGGCGACTGAGGCTTATCAAAACGCTGCGTTTTCTAACGGCTTCGTCAACGGCTATCTGACAATGGATACGCTGGGCGCAATGGTGTTTGGTATCGTTATTGTTAACGCGGCGCGTTCTCGTGGCGTTACCGAAGCGCGTCTGCTGACCCGTTATACCGTCTGGGCTGGCCTGATGGCGGGTGTCGGTCTGACTCTGCTTTACCTGGCGCTGTTCCGTCTGGGGTCAGATAGTGCGTCGCTGGTTGATCAGTCAGCAAACGGTGCGGCTATTCTGCACGCTTATGTTCAACACACCTTTGGCGGCGGCGGTAGCTTCCTGCTGGCGGCGTTAATCTTCATCGCTTGCCTGGTAACGGCAGTTGGCCTGACCTGTGCTTGTGCAGAATTTTTCGCCCAGTACGTACCGCTCTCTTACCGTACGCTGGTGTTTATCCTCGGCGGCTTCTCGATGGTGGTGTCTAACCTTGGTTTGAGTCAGTTGATTCAGATCTCTGTGCCGGTGCTGACCGCCATTTATCCGCCGTGTATCGCACTGGTTGTATTAAGTTTTACACGCTCATGGTGGCATAATTCGTCCCGCGTGATTGCTCCGCCGATGTTTATCAGCCTGCTTTTTGGTATTCTCGACGGGATCAAAGCATCTGCATTCAGCGATATCTTACCGTCCTGGGCGCAGCGTTTACCGCTGGCCGAACAAGGTCTGGCGTGGTTAATGCCAACAGTGGTGATGGTGGTTCTGGCCATTATCTGGGATCGCGCGGCAGGTCGTCAGGTGACCTCCAGCGCCCACTAAATCACTGATAATTTGTTTTAACCACGGGGCTGCGATGCCCCGTGGTTTTTTTATTGTGTTGATGGGTTAGGAATTGATGGAAAGTAAGAACAAGCTAAAGCGTGGGCTAAGTACCCGACACATACGCTTTATGGCACTGGGGTCAGCAATCGGCACCGGGCTGTTTTACGGTTCGGCAGACGCCATCAAAATGGCCGGTCCGAGCGTGTTGTTGGCCTATATTATTGGTGGTGTCGCGGCATATATCATTATGCGTGCGCTGGGGGAAATGTCGGTACATAACCCGGCTGCCAGCTCTTTCTCGCGTTATGCGCAGGAAAACCTGGGGCCGCTGGCAGGTTATATCACCGGCTGGACCTACTGCTTTGAAATCCTTATTGTCGCCATTGCCGATGTGACCGCTTTCGGTATCTATATGGGCGTCTGGTTCCCGACAGTACCACACTGGATTTGGGTGCTGAGTGTGGTGTTAATCATTTGCGCCATCAACCTGATGAGCGTGAAAGTGTTCGGCGAGCTGGAGTTCTGGTTCTCGTTCTTTAAAGTTGCCACCATTATCATCATGATTGTCGCCGGTTTCGGCATCATCATTTGGGGGATTGGCAACGGTGGGCAACCGACGGGTATCCATAACCTGTGGAGCAACGGCGGCTTCTTCAGTAACGGCTGGCTTGGCATGGTGATGTCGTTACAAATGGTGATGTTTGCCTATGGTGGGATCGAAATTATCGGGATTACCGCCGGGGAAGCGAAAGAGCCAGAGAAATCCATTCCGCGCGCGATTAACTCAGTGCCGATGCGTATTCTGGTGTTCTATGTCGGTACGCTGTTCGTCATTATGTCTATTTACCCTTGGAATCAGGTTGGCACTGCCGGTAGCCCGTTCGTGCTGACGTTCCAGCATATGGGGATTACCTTTGCCGCCAGCATTCTTAACTTTGTTGTGCTGACCGCTTCGCTGTCGGCAATTAACAGTGACGTGTTTGGCGTAGGTCGTATGCTGCACGGCATGGCAGAGCAGGGCAGCGCACCGAAAATCTTCAGTAAAACCTCGCGTCGCGGTATTCCGTGGGTAACTGTGCTGGTGATGACCACTGCGCTACTGTTTGCGGTGTATCTGAACTACATCATGCCGGAAAACGTCTTCCTGGTGATCGCTTCGCTGGCAACTTTTGCCACGGTGTGGGTGTGGATTATGATTTTGTTGTCGCAGATTGCCTTCCGTCGCCGCCTACCGCCAGAAGAAGTTAAGGCGCTGAAATTCAAAGTGCCTGGCGGGGTGGCAACGACTATCGCGGGGCTGATTTTCCTGGTCTTTATCATCGGACTGATCGGTTATCACCCTGAAACGCGAATCTCTCTGTACGTTGGTTTCGCGTGGATTGTTCTGCTGTTGATTGGCTGGATGTTTAAACGCCGCCATGACCGCCAGTTGGCTGAAAACCACTAATTCCCACGTTTGTAAGCCGGTTCAGGGTAGAGCCTGAACCGGTTATTCCGAAAGTTATCCGCCCCCGACCTCCTCCCCCAAATATCCTTCAGACGATGAGTGATCCTGCAGTAGGCTATGGCAATGTGATCAGATTTTCATCACAGGGGAATTATAATGTTGAATACATGGCACCTGCCGGTGCCCCCATTTGTTAAGCAAAGCAAAGATCAACTGCTTATTACACTGTGGTTGACGGGTGAAGAACCGCCGCAGCGCATTATGCTGCGCACGGAAAACGATAACGAAGAAACGTCAGTACCGATGTACAAACTGCGCAGTCAGCCACAGCCGGGCGTAACGGCATGGCGGGCGGCTGTCGATCTCTCCACCGGACAACCTCGGCGGCGCTATAGCTTCAAATTGCTGTGGCACGATCGCCAGCGATGGTTTTCGCCGCAAGGTCTTAGCCAAATACCGCCAGCGCGGCTGGAACAGTTTGCTGTTGATGTACCAGATATTGGGCCACAATGGGCCGCAGACCAGATTTTTTATCAGATCTTCCCGGATCGTTTTGCCCGTAGCTTGCCACGCGAAGCCGGGCAGGATCATGTCTATTACCATCACGCAGCCGGACAAGAGATCATATTGCGTGACTGGAATGAGCCGGTTACGGCGCAGGCGGGCGGATCAACGTTCTATGGCGGAGATCTGGACGGTATCAGCGAAAAACTGCCGTATCTGAAAAAACTCGGCGTGACGGCGCTGTATCTCAATCCGGTGTTCAAAGCTCCCAGCGTGCATAAATACGATACCGAAGATTATCGCCACGTTGACCCGCAGTTTGGCGGCGACGGGGCATTGCTGCGCTTACGCCACAATACACAGCAACAGGGAATGCGGTTGGTACTGGACGGTGTGTTTAACCACAGTGGTGATTCCCATGCCTGGTTTGACAGGCACAATCGCGGGACGGGTGGTGCTTGTCACAACCCCGAATCGCCCTGGCGTGATTGGTACTCGTTTAGCGATGATGGCACGGCGCTCGACTGGCTGGGCTATGCCAGCCTGCCGAAGCTGGATTATCAATCGGAAAGTCTGGTGAATGAAATTTATCGCGGCGAAGACAGCATTGTCCGCCACTGGCTGAAAGCACCGTGGAATATGGACGGTTGGCGGCTGGATGTGGTGCATATGCTGGGGGAAGCGGGCGGCGCGCGTAATAATTTGCAGCACGTCGCCGGGATCACCGAAGCGGCGAAAGAAACCCTGCCGGAAGCCTATATTGTTGGCGAGCATTTTGGCGATGCACGACAATGGCTACAGGCAGATGTGGAAGATGCTGCCATGAACTATCGCGGCTTCACATTCCCGTTGTGGGGATTTCTCGCCAATACCGACATCTCTTACGATCCGCAGCAGATTGATGCCCAAACCTGTATGGCCTGGATGGATAATTACCGCGCCGGCCTTTCTCATCAACAGCAATTGCGTATGTTTAATCAGCTCGATAGCCACGATACTGCGCGATTTAAAACCTTGCTCGGTCGGGATGTTGCGCGCCTGCCGCTGGCGGTGGTCTGGCTGCTCACCTGGCCTGGCGTGCCCTGTATTTATTACGGTGATGAAGTGGGGCTGGATGGCAATAACGATCCATTTTGCCGTAAGCCATTCCCGTGGCAGCCGGAAAAACAAGATGCTGAGCTATTTTCGCTGTACCAGCGAATGATTGCGCTGCGTAAGAAGAGTCAGGCACTGCGTCGCGGTGGCTGTCAGGTGCTGTACGCGGAAGATAACGTGGTGGTGTTTGTGCGCGTGCTAAATCAGCAGCATGTGCTGGTGGCGATCAACCGTGGCGACGCCTGTGAAGTAGTGCTGCCCGCATCGCCGTTGCTTAATGTCGCGCAATGGCAACGTAAAGAAGGTCACGGGCAACTGGCGGATGGCATTTTGACATTGCCTGCGATATCGGCGACGGTGTGGATGAATTAACGTCTTATAACGCCTTGCGCGACGCCTGCGCCATCATCCGGGGATAAAACTGCCAGAAGCGGGTTTCAAGGGCATCGTAATGGGCGTCTAAATCGTACCAGGAGTCACGCAGGGCATCCAGGCGTGGGCGACGGCTAGCCATACCGTTTAACACGCTCTGGATGAAATCCATATCGCGATAGCGCACCAGCCACTGCTCTGACCATAAGTAGTTGTTCAGATTGATAAAGCGTGGCGGTGAGTCCGGCAGAATAGTGATCACTTGTTCGCGGGCATAACAGACAAATTCCTCTAGCGGAAAATTGGGTGACAGCTGCGACCAGTGGCGGGAAAGAAAATGATCCCACATGACATCCAGAGTGATAGGCGCAACCCGGCGGGTTTCACTACGAAACCACTCCCGCGCTTCGCGGACTTCCGGCAGGTTGTCGGTTAATACGTCGATTCGCCGATGCATATGAATACCAGCCACGACGTCGGGTGGATAAATTTCATCGGGGTTTCCGCGAACGAAATCTGCCAGTAAGTTGCCAGAAAGCGAGCTTTCAGCGAGATGGGCTAAATGCAGGTGAGCTAAAAAATTCATCGATTATATTCTATCCAAAGGGGGGTAAAGGTTGCAGGGAGAGCGCCCCGGCACTAGACTACCCGCCTCTTATTTTAGTCTGAGTCAGTGTCATGCGCGTTACCGATTTCTCCTTTGAATTGCCCGAATCCCTGATTGCCCACTATCCCATGCCTGAACGCAGTAGCTGTCGTTTACTGTCGCTGGACGGGCCAACGGGCGCGCTGACGCACGGTACTTTCACCGATTTACTCGATAAGCTCAACCCCGGCGATCTTCTGGTTTTTAACAATACCCGCGTGATCCCGGCACGCCTGTTTGGGCGTAAAGCCAGCGGCGGCAAGATTGAAGTGCTGGTTGAGCGGATGCTCGACGACAAACGCATTCTTGCGCATATTCGCGCTTCGAAAGCACCAAAGCCGGGCGCTGAACTTCTGCTGGGCGATGACGAAAGCATTAAAGCAACAATGACAGCCCGCCACGGCGCATTGTTTGAAGTCGAATTTAATGATGATCGTTCGGTGTTGGATATTCTCAACAGCATCGGTCATATGCCGTTGCCGCCGTACATCGACCGTCCGGACGAAGATGCCGACCGCGAACTTTATCAAACGGTTTATAGCGAAAAACCGGGCGCGGTAGCCGCGCCGACCGCCGGACTGCATTTTGACGAACCTTTGCTTGAAAAATTGCGTGCCAAAGGCGTGGAGATGGCATTTGTGACCTTGCACGTTGGCGCGGGTACTTTCCAGCCGGTGCGCGTCGACACTATTGAAGATCACATCATGCACTCGGAATACGCTGAAGTGCCGCAGGAGGTGGTTGATGCGGTGCTGGCAGCGAAAGCGCGCGGAAATCGGGTGATTGCGGTTGGCACAACCTCTGTACGCTCTCTGGAGAGCGCAGCGCAGGCGGCGAAAAACGATCTCATCGAACCGTTCTTTGACGATACCCAAATCTTTATCTATCCGGGCTTCCAGTACAAAGTGGTCGATGCGCTGGTGACTAACTTCCACCTGCCAGAGTCGACGCTGATTATGCTGGTTTCGGCATTTGCCGGTTATCAACACACGATGAATGCCTATAAAGCGGCGGTAGAAGAGAAATATCGCTTTTTTAGTTACGGTGATGCGATGTTTATCACGTACAATCCGCAGGCAATTAATGAGCGCGTCGGGGAGTAATTCTGCGGCGCTGGTTTAAACGTTGGACTGTTTTTCTGACGTAGTGGAGAAAAAATGAAATTTGAACTGGATACCACCGACGGTCGCGCACGCCGTGGTCGCCTGGTTTTCGATCGTGGCGTAGTGGAAACGCCTTGTTTTATGCCTGTTGGCACCTACGGCACTGTAAAAGGGATGACGCCGGAAGAAGTTGAAGCGACCGGCGCACAGATTATCCTTGGTAACACCTTTCACCTGTGGTTGCGCCCAGGTCAGGAAATCATGAAGTTGCATGGCGATCTGCACGATTTCATGCAATGGAAAGGCCCAATCCTCACCGATTCCGGTGGTTTCCAGGTCTTCAGCCTTGGCGATATCCGTAAAATCACCGAACAGGGCGTACACTTCCGTAACCCGATCAACGGCGATCCGATTTTCCTCGATCCTGAAAAATCGATGGAGATTCAGTACGATCTTGGTTCAGATATCGTCATGATTTTTGACGAGTGTACGCCGTATCCTGCTGACTGGGATTACGCAAAACGTTCGATGGAGATGTCTCTGCGTTGGGCGAAGCGTAGCCGTGAGCGTTTTGACAGTCTCGGAAACAAAAATGCGCTGTTTGGTATCATTCAGGGCAGCGTTTACGAAGATTTACGTGATATTTCTGTTAAAGGTCTGGTAGATATCGGTTTTGATGGCTACGCTGTCGGCGGTCTGGCTGTGGGTGAGCCGAAAGCAGATATGCACCGCATTCTGGAGCATGTGTGCCCGCAAATTCCGGCAGACAAACCGCGTTACCTGATGGGCGTGGGTAAACCGGAAGATCTGGTTGAAGGCGTGCGTCGCGGTATCGATATGTTTGACTGCGTAATGCCAACACGTAATGCGCGTAACGGTCATCTGTTCGTGACCGATGGCGTGGTGAAAATCCGCAATGCGAAGTATAAGAGCGACACAGGGCCGCTCGATCCTGAGTGTGATTGCTACACCTGTCGCAATTATTCACGTGCCTACTTGCATCATCTCGACCGTTGCAACGAAATATTAGGCGCGCGACTCAACACCATTCATAACCTTCGTTACTACCAGCGTTTGATGGCGGGTTTACGCAAGGCTATTGAAGAGGGTAAATTAGAGAGCTTCGTAGCTGATTTTTACCAGCGTCAGGGGCGAGAAGTACCACCTTTGAACGTTGATTAATATTAATAATGAGGGAAATTTAATGAGCTTTTTTATTTCTGATGCGGTAGCGGCAACGGGTGCTCCGGCACAAGGTAGCCCGATGTCTTTGATTTTGATGCTGGTGGTATTTGGTCTGATTTTCTATTTCATGATCCTGCGCCCACAGCAGAAGCGCACCAAAGAACACAAAAAGCTGATGGACTCCATTGCTAAAGGTGATGAAGTTCTGACGAACGGTGGCCTGGTTGGTCGCGTAACCAAAGTAGCGGAAAACGGCTACATTGCTATCGCGCTGAATGACACCACTGAAGTAGTTATTAAACGTGACTTCGTAGCTGCCGTTCTGCCGAAAGGCACCATGAAGGCGCTGTAATTCAAATTTTTCCCTAAGGGAATTGCCGTGTTAAACCGTTATCCTTTGTGGAAGTACGTCATGCTGATCGTGGTGATTGTCATCGGTCTGCTGTATGCGCTTCCCAACCTGTTTGGTGAGGATCCGGCTGTTCAGATCACTGGTGCGCGCGGAGTCGCCGCCAGTGAGCAAACGCTGATCCAGGTCCAGAAAACGTTACAAGAAGAAAAAATAACTGCTAAGTCTGTGGCACTGGAAGAGGGCGCTATTCTTGCGCGCTTCGACTCCACTGACACCCAACTGCGCGCTCGTGAAGCATTAATGGGCGTTATGGGTGACAAATACGTCGTGGCGCTTAACCTTGCCCCGGCAACGCCGCGCTGGCTGGCAGCTATTCACGCTGAGCCGATGAAGCTCGGTCTTGACCTGCGTGGCGGCGTTCACTTCCTGATGGAAGTGGATATGGACACCGCGCTTGGCAAGCTCCAGGAACAAAATATCGATAGCCTGCGCAGCGACCTGCGTGAAAAAGGCATCCCATATACCACCGTTCGTAAAGAAAACAACTACGGCCTGAGCATCACCTTCCGTGACTCTAATGCGCGTGATGAAGCCATTGCGTATCTGAGCAAGCGTCATCCTGATCTGGTGATTAGCAGTCAGGGCAGCAACCAGCTGCGTGCGGTAATGAGCGATGCACGTCTGAGCGAAGCGCGTGAATATGCGGTGCAGCAGAACATCAACATTCTGCGTAACCGTGTAAACCAGCTTGGTGTTGCTGAGCCGGTGGTACAGCGCCAGGGCGCTGACCGTATCGTTGTTGAACTGCCAGGTATCCAGGATACCGCTCGCGCGAAAGAGATTCTGGGCGCGACGGCAACGCTGGAATTCCGTCTGGTAAACACCAACGTTGACCAGGCCGCTGCCGCGTCTGGCCGCGTACCGGGTGACTCTGAAGTGAAACAGACCCGCGAAGGTCAGCCGGTTGTGCTGTACAAACGCGTGATCCTGACCGGTGACCATATCACCGACTCCACTTCCAGCCAGGACGAATACAACCAACCGCAGGTTAACATCTCGCTCGACAGCGCAGGTGGCAACATCATGTCTAACTTCACGAAGGACAACATCGGTAAACCGATGGCGACCCTGTTTGTGGAGTACAAAGACAGCGGTAAGAAAGATGCAAACGGTCGTGCGGTACTGGTGAAACAGGAAGAGGTGATTAACATCGCTAATATCCAGTCTCGTCTGGGCAATAGCTTCCGTATCACCGGCATCAACAACCCGAACGAAGCCCGCCAGCTGTCACTGCTGCTGCGTGCTGGTGCATTGATCGCGCCAATTCAGATTGTTGAAGAACGTACCATTGGCCCGACTCTGGGTATGCAGAACATTGAACAGGGGCTGGAAGCGTGTCTGGCTGGCCTGCTGGTTTCTATTCTGTTCATGATCCTCTTCTATAAGAAGTTTGGTCTGATTGCGACCAGTGCTCTGGTTGCCAACCTGATCTTGATCGTCGGTATTATGTCACTGTTGCCAGGCGCAACGCTGAGTATGCCAGGTATCGCGGGTATCGTCTTAACCCTTGCGGTGGCGGTCGATGCGAACGTACTGATCAACGAACGTATTAAAGAAGAGTTGAGCAACGGGCGTACTGTTCAGCAGGCAATTGATGAAGGTTATCGCGGTGCATTCAGTTCCATCTTTGATGCGAACATCACCACGCTGATTAAAGTCATCATCCTGTACGCAGTGGGAACCGGGGCAATTAAAGGGTTCGCGATTACTACCGGTATCGGTGTGGCAACGTCGATGTTTACCGCGATTGTTGGTACGCGTGCCATCGTAAACCTGCTATATGGCGGCAAGCGCGTCAAGAAGCTGTCAATCTGAGGAGTGCGATGTGGCACAGGAATATACTGTTGAACAACTAAACCACGGCCGTAAAGTCTATGACTTTATGCGCTGGGACTACTGGGCTTTTGGCATCTCTGGTCTGCTGTTAATCGCCGCGATCGTCATTATGGGCGTGCGCGGCTTTAACTGGGGGCTGGATTTCACCGGTGGTACGGTTATCGAAATTACGCTCGAAAAACCGGCTGAAATTGACGTAATGCGTGATGCATTGCAAAAAGCGGGTTTTGAAGAGCCGATGCTGCAAAACTTTGGTAGCAGCCACGACATCATGGTTCGTATGCCGCCTGCCGAAGGTGAAACCGGCGGTCAGGTGCTGGGCAGCCAGGTTCTGAAGGTGATTAACGAATCCACCAATCAGAACGCGGCGGTGAAGCGTATTGAGTTCGTCGGTCCGAGCGTGGGTGCAGACCTTGCACAAACCGGCGCAATGGCGCTGATGGCGGCGTTGCTGTCTATCCTCGTGTACGTAGGTTTCCGCTTTGAGTGGCGACTGGCGGCAGGGGTCGTTATCGCGCTGGCGCACGACGTTATCATTACGCTGGGTATTTTGTCGTTATTCCATATCGAGATTGACCTGACCATTGTGGCATCGCTGATGTCGGTCATCGGTTACTCGCTTAACGACAGTATCGTGGTATCGGACCGTATTCGTGAAAACTTCCGCAAGATCCGTCGCGGTACACCTTACGAAATCTTTAACGTGTCCTTGACCCAGACGCTGCACCGTACCTTGATCACATCCGGTACTACCTTGATGGTTATCCTGATGCTGTATCTCTTCGGTGGTCCGGTGCTGGAAGGCTTCTCGCTGACTATGCTTATCGGTGTTTCCATCGGTACGGCATCTTCCATCTATGTTGCATCGGCGCTGGCTCTGAAACTGGGCATGAAGCGTGAGCACATGCTGCAGCAGAAAGTGGAAAAAGAAGGGGCGGATCAGCCGTCAATTCTGCCTTAATCAAGTTTCAGTTGATGTTGAAAATCCCGGTCAGAAGATCGGGATTTTTTATATGAGGTGATTGCGAAAATCTCCCCATCTTGGGAAACTGCGCGTAACCCTACATTTTATCCAGGTAACTTTTCATGGCTATCATCCCAAAAAACTATGCGCGGTTAGAAAACGGTTATCGCGAAAAGGCGCTGAAACTCTATCCGTGGGTGTGCGGACGTTGCTCCCGTGAGTTTGTTTACTCCAACCTGCGTGAGCTTACCGTTCACCACATTGATCATGACCATACCAATAACCCGGAAGATGGTAGTAACTGGGAATTGTTGTGTCTGTATTGCCACGATCATGAGCATTCGAAATATACCGAAGCGGATCAGTATGGTACGACGGTTATCGCAGGGGAAGATGCGCAGAAAGATGTCGGTGAAGCGAAATACAACCCTTTCGCTGATTTAAAAGCGATGATGAATAAGAAGAAGTGATAAAAAATGCCGGATGTTGCATCCGGCATTTCAACTATTAGAAGTTGTAACCTACCACCAGGTAACCACCCCAACCGGTAGAGCGAACGTTGAAGTTGCCGTTACCGAAGTTCAGCTCTGCATCGTCGTTCCACTGACCACCGTCGTGCCAGTAACGAGCAACGACAGAGTAGTGCCAGTGATCATAGTTCAGAGCCAGAATATGGCTGGAAGCGATAGAGTTATTGGTACGCGTCTTAATACCGTTGATTGCGTTACCGCTGTCATCACCCAGATCGGAACCCCAGTCAAAGTTGGTGAAACCGATGTAGCTTAACTGACCGCCCCACAGATCGGTAATCGGCACAAAGTATTTAACTTTGAAACGGTAACCGTCCCACTCGTTTTCGTTCGCTGCACCGTAGTTCTGCCACTGGTATTTCGCATACACGTTCAAGGACAGGCTCATCGGCAGGCCAGTGTCGATGTCCGTACCCAGACCCATGTACCAGGTGCTCTGGCGACCATCTTTATTACGACCCATGTCGTAAATATAGTTGTTCGCGAAGTACCACTCTTTGAACGGACCGAAGCTAAGGTCAGTATTGGTCAGCTTGTCGATGGAGAAACGCGGCTCGATTTCCATAAACAGCGGAGAACCGTGGTTCCAGATACCTTTTGCATCGGAGTTACCGCCGAAGAATACCGGCGCATCCGCATAACCATAAAAGTCGAACCAGTCTTTTTTAGCGAATGCTTCGTACTCCAGGTAGGTATCGTTGCGGATCTGCGGTCCGAAACGGGTGTGATAACTTCCTACGACGTTAACGCTCTGGTGCCACCAGTCGGAGAGATACTGCGGTTTGTCGTTTTCAGCTGCGTTGACAGTAAAAGACGAAGAGAGCGCCAGTACCGCGCCGGCTGCCAGTAATGTTTTTTTCATATGTATGCCACTGTTTGAAAATCCCTTGCGGGAGTGAAAAAGGCGCAAATTGCGTTTCTAAATATTACGTATACAGAGGAGCCTATTATAAAAATCATTGCTCACAAAAATATGTTTCGTTTCACAGTTCTATCATTTACGTAATCGATTGCGTTCACGTTTACACATATTCGGGCGGGGATTGTACTGACTTTCACCCTTGTTGCAAACTTTTACTATCAATCCGGGTGATGTAAGCGGAGTAACAAAATAATAGGGGAAGATGTTGCGGGACGCACAAAACACCCCGCCAAACGTTTATTGCATAACAGGCTGAATGTCGTGAATGCGTACAAAGCCTAATTGTTCAGGCGTGATGCCATTTAACTGTAGTGGGATGTCAACATCGCTGGGCGCGAGGAGACTTGCTGGTGCATTAATCAATTGATTCTGCACATTGATTTCCTGAAAGTTATCTATTGTTCCCTGAATTTGTCCATATTCAACGGTTCCGCTGAATGCGGGTAAAGGGTCATTGGATTCGCCCTGAATCCGTAAGGTCAGCGTAGTGCCCTCTGCATTTGGCGCAATATCCATAAGCGACATTCGTAAGGTGCCGAGCTGGCTTTCCAGACGTGCGGCTGTTTTCGAGCCCGGCAGAAGGTAAACCCCACTGCTGGATTTTTCATTCAGCCTGTTTTGCTGAGTGATTTTGACGGTTTCTTTATTGAGCTGCGTCATCTCTTTATTCAGCGTGCTGACGCTTTGTTTCATCTGGCGTACTTCGCTTTGCTGTACGCAGGCGCTTAAGCTGAACAGGCTTCCCAGCAGGAATAGTCGAATAACTTTAGTGTTCATAGGTCGTCCCTTTCTTGTCGCAATTAGCTTAATAGTAGAGCGTAAAAGCAGCGAAAACATCGCTCCTTTATCTCAAAAGCGTTGCGCCTTTGTTGTATCGTCAGTTCAGGGTAAAATAGGTTTCTGTTAACCACCTGGTCAGGACGCCGTATGCATTGCCCATTCTGTTTCGCCGTGGACACTAAGGTTATTGACTCTCGTCTCGTAGGCGAGGGTTCATCTGTACGCCGCCGTCGGCAGTGTCTGGTGTGTAATGAACGTTTCACCACTTTTGAGGTGGCGGAACTGGTTATGCCGCGCGTTGTAAAAAGCAACGACGTGCGTGAACCGTTTAATGAAGAGAAATTGCGCAGCGGAATGTTGCGGGCGCTGGAAAAACGTCCGGTAAGTTCCGATGACGTCGAAATGGCGATCAACCATATAAAGTCACAGCTACGTGCCACCGGTGAGCGTGAAGTGCCGAGCAAGATGATTGGCAATCTGGTGATGGAACAATTGAAAAAACTCGATAAAGTCGCCTATATCCGTTTTGCCTCTGTCTATCGCAGTTTCGAAGATATCAAAGAATTTGGCGAAGAGATCGCGCGCCTGGAGGATTAAACCGTGCAGGACGAGTATTACATGGCGCGGGCGCTAAAGCTGGCGCAACGAGGACGTTTCACTACTCACCCAAACCCAAATGTTGGGTGTGTCATTGTGAAAGATGGTGAAATTGTCGGCGAAGGTTACCATCACCGTGCGGGTGAACCACATGCCGAAGTACACGCGTTGCGTATGGCGGGTGAAAAAGCCAAAGGTGCGACCGCCTATGTCACACTCGAACCTTGCAGTCATCATGGTCGAACGCCGCCGTGCTGTGACGCACTCATCGCCGCTGGCGTAGCGCGCGTGGTCGCTGCGATGCAGGATCCGAACCCGCAGGTCGCTGGACGTGGACTTTACCGTCTGCAACAGGCTGGCATTGACGTCAGCCACGGGCTGATGATGAGTGAAGCCGAGCAATTGAATAAAGGCTTTCTCAAGCGGATGCGCACTGGCTTTCCTTATATCCAGTTAAAACTTGGCGCATCGCTTGATGGTCGCACGGCGATGGCGAGCGGTGAGAGCCAGTGGATCACTTCGCCTCAGGCGCGGCGCGATGTACAACGTCTGCGTGCGCAAAGTCATGCCATTTTAACCAGTAGCGCCACGGTGCTGGCGGACGATCCGGCCTTAACGGTGCGTTGGTCTGAACTGGATGAACAAACTCAGGCGCTCTATCCGCAACAAAATCTCCGCCAGCCGGTACGCATCGTCATTGACAGTCAGAATCGCGTGACGCCGGAACACCGCATCGTGCAGCAGCCAGGCGAGACCTGGTTTGCCCGAACGCAGGATGACACCCGCGAGTGGCCGGAAACAGTGCGCACTTTGCTGATCCCGGAACATAAAGGTCATCTGGATTTGGTTGTGCTGATGATGCAACTGGGCAAGCAACAAATTAATAGTGTGTGGGTAGAGGCGGGGTCAACGCTCGCTGGCGCACTGCTGCAGGCGGGTTTAGTCGATGAGCTGATTGTCTATATCGCACCTAAACTTTTAGGTAGCGACGCCCGTGGATTATGTACGCTGCCAGGGCTTGAGAAATTAGCTGACGCCCCCCAATTTAAATTCAAAGAGATACGTCATGTAGGCCCGGATGTTTGCCTGCATTTAGTGGGTGCATGATCTCCCGGCTCGAAAGGGAAGCAGCGCACGAAATATTATGCTAAAATCCGCCCCCCTGCGGGGCCATACTCGAACCCGAAGGAAAAAAATGAACATTATTGAAGCTAACGTTGCTACCCCGGACGCTCGCGTCGCCATCACCATTGCGCGTTTCAACAACTTTATCAATGACAGCCTGCTGGAAGGTGCGATTGACGCACTGAAACGTATTGGTCAGGTAAAAGATGAAAACATTACCGTTGTTTGGGTGCCAGGTGCCTATGAGCTGCCGCTGGCGGCTGGTGCACTGGCTAAAACTGGTAAATACGATGCGGTGATCGCGCTGGGTACGGTTATTCGTGGTGGCACTGCCCACTTTGAATACGTCGCTGGTGGTGCAAGCAACGGCCTGGCGCATGTTGCCCAGGACAGCGAAATTCCGGTTGCTTTTGGGGTTCTGACCACTGAAAGCATTGAACAAGCGATCGAACGTGCTGGCACCAAAGCTGGTAACAAAGGTGCAGAAGCTGCACTGACCGCGCTTGAAATGATTAATGTATTGAAAGCCATCAAGGCCTGAAATTAGTAAGGGGAAATCCGTGAAACCTGCTGCTCGTCGCCGCGCTCGTGAGTGTGCCGTCCAGGCGCTCTACTCCTGGCAGTTGTCCCAGAACGACATCGCTGATGTTGAATACCAGTTCCTGGCTGAACAGGATGTAAAAGACGTTGACGTCCTGTACTTCCGTGAGCTACTGGCCGGGGTGGCGACTAACACCGCATACCTCGACGGACTGATGAAGCCATATCTTTCGCGCCTGCTGGAAGAGCTGGGCCAGGTAGAAAAAGCAGTACTACGCATTGCGCTGTACGAGCTGTCTAAACGTAGCGATGTGCCGTATAAAGTGGCCATTAACGAAGCGATCGAACTGGCGAAATCGTTCGGCGCAGAAGACAGCCATAAGTTCGTCAACGGCGTACTCGATAAAGCAGCACCTGTGATTCGCCCTAACAAAAAGTGATATCCAGGCCGGCAGAGTAACGGAAAGCATTTCCGTACTCTCCGGCCTTTTCTTTTTTACCTGCTGAGGCATAACGTATGGCATGTGGCGAGTTCTCCCTGATTGCCCGTTATTTTGACCGTGTAAGAAGCTCTCGTCTTGATGTCGAACTTGGCATCGGTGACGATTGTGCACTTCTCAATATCCCCGAGAAACAGACCCTGGCGATCAGTACTGATACGCTGGTGGCGGGCAACCACTTCCTCCCTGATATCGATCCTGCGGATCTGGCGTATAAAGCACTGGCAGTAAACTTAAGCGATCTGGCGGCGATGGGCGCTGATCCGGCCTGGTTGACGCTGGCATTGACTTTACCGAACGTAGACGAAGCGTGGCTTGAATCTTTCAGCGACAGTCTTTTCGATCTGCTTAATTATTACGATATGCAACTCATTGGCGGCGATACCACGCGTGGACCGCTGGCGATGACGTTGGGTATCCACGGCTTTGTTCCGATGGGTCGAGCCTTAACGCGCTCTGGTGCTAAGCCGGGCGACTGGATTTACGTGACCGGTACGCCGGGCGATAGCGCCGCCGGGCTGGCGATTTTGCAAAATCGTTTGCAAGTTGCCGATGCTAAAGATGCGGAGTATTTAATCAAACGTCATCTCCGTCCGTCGCCGCGTATTTTACAGGGGCAGGCATTGCGCGATCTGGCGAGTTCAGCCATCGATCTCTCTGACGGTCTGATCTCCGACCTCGGCCATATCGTGAAAGCCAGCGACTGCGGCGCACGTATTGACCTGGCATTGCTGCCGTTTTCTGATGCGCTTTCTCACCATGTTGAACCTGAACAGGCGTTGCGCTGGGCGCTCTCTGGCGGTGAAGATTACGAGTTGTGTTTCACTGTGCCGGAACTGAACCGTGGCGCGCTGGATGTGGCTCTCGGACACCTGGGCGTACCGTTTACCTGTATCGGGCAAATGACCGCCGATATCGAAGGGCTTTGTTTTATTCGTGACGGCGAACCTGTCACGTTAGACTGGAAAGGATATGACCATTTTGCCACGCCATAAAGATGTCGCGAAAAGTCGCCTGAAGATGAGTAATCCGTGGCATTTGCTTGCTGTCGGATTCGGAAGTGGATTAAGCCCGATCGTTCCTGGGACGATGGGCTCGCTGGCGGCGATTCCGTTCTGGTATCTGATGACCTTTTTGCCCTGGCAGCTCTATTCGCTGGTGGTGATGCTGGGGATCTGTATCGGTGTCTATCTTTGCCATCAGACGGCGAAAGATATGGGCGTGCACGATCACGGCAGTATCGTCTGGGACGAATTTATTGGCATGTGGATCACCCTGATGGCGCTGCCGACCAATGACTGGCAGTGGGTTGCCGCCGGGTTTGTGATTTTCCGTATTCTGGATATGTGGAAACCGTGGCCGATCCGCTGGTTTGATCGCAATGTGCATGGCGGCATGGGGATCATGATCGATGATATTGTCGCTGGGGTGATTTCTGCTGGAATACTCTATTTTATCGGCCATCACTGGCCGATGGGTATTCTGTCGTAGGCTGAATAAGGCGTTCACGCCGCATCCGGCGGTTGCGCACCGATGCCTGATACGACGTGAACGCCTTATCAGGCCTGGATATCTATTTAAATCCTACTATCGGATGGGGTTTATACGGCGTTTCCAGTTCGGCAATCTGCTCTGGTTTTAGCGTGATATCCACCGCGTTCAGCAACTCATCAAGCTGTTCTTCCCGCGAAGTTCCGATAATCGGCGCGGCAATGCCCGGTTTGCTCAATAGCCACGCCAGCGCCACTTGTGCTCGCGTAGCCCCCAATTCTTCACTCACGCCCGTTAATCGTTCTGCAATCTGCGCGTCATTTTCGTCGCTTTCGTTGTAGAGATTTTTTCCTACTTCATCGGAAACTAATCGTGCGGTGGTTTCTCCCCACGGACGAGTCAGACGTCCCCGCGCCAGCGGGCTCCACGGGATCACCGCGACGCCCTCCTGATAACATAGCGGCAGCATCTCGCGTTCTTCTTCGCGATAAATCAGATTGTAGTGATCCTGCATACTGACAAACTGCGCCCAGCCGTGCTGTTTTTGCAGCTCCAGAGCCTGAGCAAACTGCGAGGCGTGCATGGATGACGCACCGATATAACGCGCTTTCCCGGCTTTTACCACATCGTTCAGGGCTTCAAGAGTCTCTTCGATAGGCGTGTTGTAATCCCAGCGATGAATTTGCAGGATATCAACATAATCCATGCCGAGACGGCGCAGGCTGTCGTCAATAGAGCGCAGAATTTGTGCGCGGGATAATCCTTCTGGCAAATCACCGACACGATGGAATACTTTGGTGGCAACGACCACGTCTTCACGGCGGGCGAAATCCCGTAGTGCGCGACCGACTATCTCTTCGCTGCTGCCGTCAGAATAACTGTTGGCGGTATCAAAGAAATTTATGCCGCCTTCCAGCGCACGTTTGATGATTGGACGGCTGCTCTCTTCCGGCAGTGTCCATGCGTGATTACCGCGATCTGGCTCGCCAAAGGTCATACAGCCAAGGCAAAGTCGGGAAACGCGAAGGTCGGTTTTTCCTAAGGGGTTGTATTGCATGCTGCCACTCCTGCCATGAATAATTTCTTAAGCATAGCAGGAGTGGAGTAGGGATTATGCCAGCCAGGCCTTGATTTTGGCTTCCATTCCGGCGGCATCGAGGCCGAGCTCGGCGCGCATTTCTTCCTGAGTTCCTTGCGGAATAAAGAAGTCCGGCAGGCCAATGTTCAGTACCGGCACCGGTTTACGATGAGCCATCAGCACTTCGTTCACGCCACTGCCCGCGCCGCCCATAATGGCGTTTTCTTCAACGGTGACCAGCGCCTCATGGCTGGCGGCCATTTCCAGAATTAACGCTTCATCAAGCGGCTTCACAAAACGCATATCGACCAGCGTAGCGTTCAGCGATTCGGCGACTTTCGCCGCTTCTGGCATTAGCGTACCAAAGTTGAGGATCGCTAGCTTTTCACCACGACGCTTCACGATGCCTTTGCCAATCGGCAGTTTTTCCAGCGGCGTCAGCTCCACGCCGACGGCATTGCCGCGCGGGTAGCGCACCGCTGACGGCCCCTCGTTATAGTGATAGCCGGTATGGAGCATTTGGCGACATTCGTTTTCATCGCTCGGGGTCATAATGACCATTTCCGGAATGCAGCGCAGGTAAGAGAGATCAAACGCGCCCTGATGGGTTTGACCGTCAGCACCAACAATGCCCGCGCGGTCGATGGCGAACAGAACCGGTAGCTTTTGAATCGCCACGTCATGCAGTACCTGATCATAGGCGCGTTGCAGGAAGGTGGAGTAGATCGCCACGATTGGTTTGTACCCCCCAATCGCCAGACCCGCAGCAAAGGTCACTGCGTGTTGCTCAGCGATTGCCACATCAAAATAGCGATCCGGGAATTTACGTGAGAATTCGACCATGCCAGAACCTTCACGCATCGCCGGAGTAATCGCCATCAGCTTGTTGTCTTTCGCTGCGGTTTCGCACAACCAGTCGCCAAAGATTTTTGAATAGCTCGGCAAACCGCCGCTACTTTTCGGCAAACAACCGCTGGAGGGATCAAATTTAGGCACGGCGTGGAAGGTGATAGGGTCTTTTTCTGCCGGTTCATAACCACGACCTTTTTTAGTCATGATATGCAGGAACTGTGGGCCTTTCAGGTCGCGCATGTTCTTAAGCGTAGTGATAAGCCCCAGCACATCGTGACCGTCCACCGGGCCGATGTAGTTAAAGCCCAGCTCTTCAAACAACGTGCCAGGCACCACCATGCCTTTAATATGTTCTTCGGTACGTTTGAGCAGTTCTTTAATTGGCGGAACGCCGGAGAAAACTTTTTTCCCGCCTTCGCGCAGTGAAGAGTAAAGCTTACCAGAAAGGAGCTGCGCCAGATGGTTGTTGAGCGCGCCGACATTTTCGGAAATCGACATTTCATTGTCGTTGAGGACCACCAGCATGTCAGGACGGATATCACCCGCATGGTTCATTGCTTCAAACGCCATGCCAGCAGTAATCGCGCCGTCGCCAATGACACAGACGGTGCGGCGATTTTTGCCTTCTTTCTCGGCAGCAACCGCAATACCAATTCCGGCACTGATGGAGGTTGATGAATGCCCGACGCTTAATACGTCATATTCGCTTTCGCCGCGCCACGGGAACGGATGCAGGCCGCCTTTCTGACGGATGGTGCCGATTTTGTCGCGGCGTCCGGTCAAAATTTTATGCGGATAAGCCTGATGCCCCACATCCCAAATCAATTGGTCAAAAGGAGTGTTGTAGACATAGTGCAGCGCCACGGTCAGTTCGACCGTGCCCAGCCCGGAGGCGAAGTGCCCGCTGGAACGGCTCACGCTGTCGAGTAAATAGCGGCGCAGTTCGTCGCAGAGTTTCGGTAAACTCTCTTTTGGCAACAGTCGTAACTCCTGGGTGGAGTCGACCAGTGCCAGGGTCGGGTATTTGGCAATATCAAAACTCATCAGGGGCCTATTAATACTTATTGTTTATTTATTACGCTGGATGATGTAGTCCGCTAGCGCTTCCAGTGCCGAGGTATCGAGTGACTGTTCAGCCAGTTGTTTCAGCGACTGACGGGCATCGTCGATCAGATCCCGGGCTTTCTTCCGGGCTTGCTCAAGACCCAGAAGTGCAGGGTAGGTACTTTTGCCAAGTTGCTGGTCGGCGCCCTGGCGTTTACCCAACGTTGCAGTATCTCCCACCACATCCAGGATGTCATCCTGAACCTGGAAGGCAAGGCCGATGCTCTCTGCATACTTGTCGAGTATAGGCAGTGCATTTCGTCCTTTATCTCCGGCGCTTAATGCACCAAGGCGAACGGCGGCGCGAATCAATGCGCCGGTTTTATGGCGATGAATACGCTCAAGCGCCTCCAGAGGTATGTGTTTGCCTTCTGCGTCTAAATCTAATGCCTGACCGCCGCACATTCCGGCAATACCGCTGGCATTTGCCAGTTCAGAAATCATCGCAATTCTGTCGCGATCTGATACTTCCGGCATATCGGCATCGCTTAAAATCGAAAACGCCAGCGTTTGTAAAGCATCGCCAGCAAGAATTGCGTTTGCTTCGCCAAACTTCACATGACAGGTCGGCAACCCGCGACGCAGATCGTCATCATCCATTGCCGGTAAATCATCATGAATTAATGAGTAAGCGTGGATACACTCTACGGCGGCAGCGGGTGCGTCTAACGTGCTCATGCTAACGCCGAGCATTTGACCAGTAGCATAAACCAGGAACGGTCGCAGGCGCTTACCACCTAATAATGCGCCATACTGCATGGTTTCTACCACGGGAGTGTTCTGAAAGGGCAGTGGGGCGATAAAACGGCTCAGCGCCTGGTTGGCCTGCTTAACACAGGCTTCGAGTTGCTGCGGAAAGTCCATTACTCATTGTCCGGTGTAAAAGGTGTAGGAGAGGCGTCTTCGTTGTCAGACAGCAGGATTTGTACGCGCTGTTCGGCTTGTTGTAATTTGGCCTGCCCTTGACGTGCCAGCTGCACGCCACGTTCGAACTCGTTCAGTGCCTCTTCCAGCGGCAGGTCGCCACTTTCCAGACGGGTCACAATCTGTTCCAGCTCGCTTAGCGCCTTTTCAAAGCTGGCGGGCGCCTCATTTTTCTTCGGCATAATGAATGTCTGACTCTCAATATTTTACGCCCCGCCATGGTAACGGACTCAGGGCAAATAGCAAATAACGCGCAATGGTAAGGTGATGTGCGCAGCAAAGCGATGTTAGTGGTATACTTCCGCGCCTGGATGCAGCCGCAGGTGTGGGCTGCTGTATTTTTCCCTATACAAGTCGCTTAAGACTTGCCAACGAACCATTGCCGCCATGAAGTTTATCATTAAATTGTTCCCGGAAATCACCATCAAGAGCCAATCTGTGCGCTTGCGCTTTATAAAAATCCTTACCGGGAATATTCGTAACGTTTTAAAGCACTATGATGAGACGCTCGCTGTCGTCCGCCACTGGGATAACATCGAAGTTCGCGCAAAAGATGAAAATCAGCGTCTGGTCATTCGCGATGCCCTGACCCGTATTCCGGGTATCCACCATATTCTCGAAGTCGAAGACGTGCCGTTTACTGACATGCACGATATTTTTGAGAAAGCGTTGGTTCAGTATCGCGATCAGCTGGAAGGTAAAACCTTCTGTGTACGCGTGAAGCGCCGTGGCAAACATGATTTTAGCTCGATTGATGTGGAACGTTACGTCGGTGGCGGTTTGAATCAACATATTGAATCCGCACGCGTGAAGCTGACCAATCCGGATGTGACTGTCCATCTGGAAGTGGAAGACGATCGTCTCCTGCTGATTAAAGGCCGCTACGAAGGTATTGGCGGTTTCCCGATCGGCACCCAGGAAGATGTGCTGTCGCTCATTTCCGGTGGTTTCGACTCCGGTGTTTCCAGTTATATGTTGATGCGTCGCGGCTGCCGCGTGCATTACTGCTTCTTTAACCTTGGCGGCGCGGCGCATGAAATCGGCGTGCGTCAGGTGGCGCATTATCTGTGGAACCGCTTTGGCAGCTCCCACCGCGTGCGTTTTGTCGCTATTAATTTCGAACCGGTCGTCGGGGAAATTCTCGAGAAAATCGACGACGGTCAGATGGGCGTTATCCTCAAACGTATGATGGTACGTGCCGCGTCTAAAGTGGCTGAACGTTACGGCGTACAGGCGCTGGTCACCGGCGAAGCACTGGGCCAGGTGTCCAGCCAGACCCTGACCAATCTGCGTTTAATTGATAATGTCTCCGATACGCTGATCCTGCGTCCGCTGATCTCTTACGACAAAGAGCACATCATCAACCTGGCTCGCCAGATTGGCACCGAAGACTTTGCTCGCACGATGCCGGAATATTGTGGCGTGATCTCCAAAAGCCCGACGGTGAAAGCGGTTAAATCGAAGATTGAAGCGGAAGAAGAGAAGTTCGATTTCAGCATTCTCGATAAAGTGGTTGAGGAAGCGAATAACGTTGATATCCGCGAAATCGCCCAGCAGACCGAGCAGGAAGTGGTGGAAGTGGAAACCGTCAATGGCTTCGGCCCGAACGACGTGATCCTCGATATCCGTTCTATCGATGAACAGGAAGATAAACCACTGAAAGTCGAAGGGATTGATGTGGTTTCTCTACCGTTCTATAAACTGAGCACCAAATTTGGCGATCTCGACCAGAACAAAACCTGGCTATTGTGGTGTGAGCGCGGGGTGATGAGCCGTCTGCAGGCGCTCTATCTGCGCGAGCAGGGCTTTAACAATGTGAAGGTGTATCGCCCGTAATTTGTGGTTTTTACGTCGCATCTGGTCAGATGCGACGTTTGCCGCATCCGACACTACTCGTAATAATTATAAATCCCTGCCGCCATCACCAGTTGTGATGCCACCTCATGGGCTTTCTCGCGCCCAACCAGCAGGTCAATAATTTTCAGACCAAAATCAATAGCCGTGCCCGGTCCCTGACTGGTCAACAGTTTTACCCGTGCATCCCAGACGACGCGCTTGTCCTGCCATTGTTCAGCGGGAATTTTGTCTTTCAGCGTTGGGAAACCGGTCATGTTGCCAATCGGGAAGATATCGTGCGGCACCAGCACGATAGCTGGTGTGGCGCAAATAGCGGCAACGATACGCCCGGAACGGTGGAACTGTTTAACAGTTTCGACCAGCAGGGTGCTATCGCGAAAACACTCCGCGCCTTTAATGCCGCCAGGCAGCACGATCACGTCATATTCGCCATCCGCCACTTCGACCAGCGGCGCATCCGCCAGCAGCTTCACGCCGCGCGAGCAGGTAATCGCCAGGTTGCCATCGCTGGCGACGCTGGCAGTGGTGACATTAATACCACCGCGAACCAACAGGTCGATGGTGGTGACCGCTTCAGTCTCTTCACTACCAGGGGCGAGGCAGACCAGTGCCGATGCGCTCATATTCACTCTCCTTTCTTTTTACCATTTCAAACAGGCGGGTGTTTTCCGGTACAGCAATCCCATGCGCGCGGGCGCGGCGTAAGAGAAAACCATTGATATAGTCGATTTCTGTATGGCGCATTGCGCGGATGTCCTGCAACATCGACGAAATGTTTTCTGCTGTGGCATCAATCACCTGCATCACGTAATCACGTAAATCTTCCGCTGAAGTATGATGCCCTTCGCGTTCGATCACCGCCGCGACTTCTTCGCATATCTGCATAATCTCTTGCGGGTGATGACGTAATTCACCGTTCGGGCAATTCCAGATGGCAGTGAGCGGATTAATCACACAGTTTACCGCCAGCTTGCGCCACAGCTCGGCGCGAATATTGTTATGCCAGGCAACGTCAGGCAACACGGTTTGCAAAATATCCGCCAGATAACTGTAATCACCGTCCTGTTGCCGTGCCGGGCCGATATGTGTGATACCGTTTGCCACGTGAATGATGACGTTGCCGTCGCGGCGCGCTGCATGGGTGGTCGTGCCCATCAGTAACGGTTGCCCGATGTTCTGTAACTCTTCAATGGTGCCCATGCCGTTGTGGATCAGCAGAATTGGCGTGGTTACAGGTAGCGTCGTCGCCAGGCTTTTGACGGCATCAGATACCTGCCAGGCTTTCAGCGTCACCAGGAGTAGATCGCTGGTGGCCAGAAAATCAGGATCATTGGCGGTCAGCGATTCGTTAAATATCGAACCGTCTGTCTCCACCAGATTCACGCTACAATAAGGTTGCGGTACGCGCAGCCAGCCCTGAACCTCGTGACCTTGTTTGCAAAATGCTGTAAGCCATAATTGCCCTAAGGCACCGCATCCCAATACGGTAATTTTCATTGTTCCTCCTCACCCGCAACCACACCGGGTGTTCAATAAGGCTATCCCTTAATTGTGCATGGTGTTGTGACTATGCACAATTAAGGGATACGTCCTGGCGCAGGACTGTCTGTTATTTAACTTTGCAGGTATTATGCTTCGCATCAAAAATGAAGGGAGAGAAAAAGATGCCATCTTTCGATATTGTCTCTGAAGTTGATCTTCAGGAAGCGCGTAACGCGGTCGATAACGCGAGTCGCGAAGTAGAGTCTCGTTTTGACTTCCGTAACGTTGAAGCGTCGTTTGAGCTGAACGACGCTAACAAAACTATCAAAGTGCTGAGTGAGTCCGATTTCCAGGTCAATCAGTTGCTGGATATTCTGCGTGCCAAACTGCTGAAACGCGGCATTGAAGGCAGTTCGCTGGATGTACCGGAAAATATCGTTCATAGCGGTAAAACCTGGTTTGTGGAAGCGAAGCTGAAGCAGGGCATTGAGAGTGCGACCCAGAAGAAAATCGTCAAGATGATCAAAGACAGCAAACTGAAAGTGCAGGCGCAAATTCAGGGCGATGAGATCCGTGTGACCGGTAAATCCCGTGATGATTTGCAGGCTGTTATGGCGATGGTACGCGGTGGCGATCTCGGCCAGCCGTTCCAGTTCAAAAACTTCCGCGATTAATCTCGATAACGTGCGCTCTGTTCATGCCGGATGCGGCATGATCGCCTTAACTGGCCTGCAAAAGTTTGTGATTTCAAAAGATTACAGCAACTTTGTAGGCCTGATAAGCGTAGCGCATCAGGCAATTTAGCCTCGTTTTTATGCCTGGCGAATTGCCTGTTCAACCTCAAAGCGATTCGTCACTTTGCTGTCGATTTTCACGTAAGCCGAATGTTCTTCTTCTGCAATCAACACTTCTTTGACGCCAGCCGTTTCCAGTAAGCGAACTTTTAACAAATCATTTGCGGCAACTTCAGCCGGGATTTCAATGCGCAAGCTGCTGACATACGGCGGTTCTTTCATCGTACTGGCGACCGCCAGCCACACCGCCGCCAGTATTGCACCTGCCAGAAAAACCCCCTGACCGTCAAACATGCCGTCAATCCAGCCGCCCAGAGAACCGCCAATCGCCACGCCAAGAAACTGGCTGGTGGAGTAAACACCCATCGCCGTGCCTTTGTAACCTGCTGGCGACTCTTTACTGATAAGTGAAGGCAGGAGGGCTTCCATCAGGTTAAACGCCACAAAGAAAAGCTGCACGCCGACCACTAACTGCCAGAACTGCGTTTGTGCGTTCCACAACACGATTTCCGCAATGACGATCAGCCCGACGCAGAAGATAAAGACCTGTTTCATTTTGCGCTTAACTTCGGCGTAGATAATGAAAGGCACAACCGAGCCAAAGGCGATTAACATCGTCGCCAGATAGACCTTCCAGTGTTCAGCTGCCGGAAAACCCGCGCCAGCCAGTTGCTCTGGCAGGGCAACAAACGTCGACATCAGCAACATGTGCAGACACATAATGCCGAAGTTGAGTTTCAGCAGGCGTGGTTCCGCCAGCACTTTACTGAAACTGCCTTTCACCATCCCGGACTCACGATTAAGTACGTGCGTGCGGCTGTTAGGCACAACCCAAATGGTCAACGCAATGCCGGTCGTTGCCAGAATAGCGATCATCCAGAACAGCGCATGTAGCCCAAGTTTGTGAGTGATGATCGGACCAAGCACCATCGCAATGGCGAAGGTAATGCCAAAACTGACGCCGATAAATGCCATCGCTTTGGTACGGTTTTGTTCGCGAGTCAGATCAGAAAGTAGCGCCATAACGGCTGCGGCTATGGCGCCAGAACCTTGTAACGCACGACCCAGAATGATCCCCCAGATGGAGTCGGAAAGCGCGGCAATCACGCTACCCGCGACGAACACAGCTAACCCGCCAACGATAAGCGGTTTGCGGCCTATGCGGTCGGAAAGCAGGCCAAATGGAATCTGAAAAACGGCCTGAGTCAGACCATAAATGCCAATCGCAATCCCGATCAACGCTTCACTGGCGCCTTGCAGAGCCATGCCGTACGTGGTCAGAACCGGCAGAACCATAAACATGCCCAGCATACGCAATGAAAATACGGTTCCTAAACCCCAGGTCGCGCGCCGCTCGCCTGGCGTCATTTTATAATCGTTCATTACCACCTCTGTTTTAAATTCGCGACTAGTGTAAAGCGGCAAACGAATGGGGTAAACATGCGGATTTTTTAGTAAATATTTCGTGAGGGATATGTTTCTAATGCTAAGAAAAAAGGTGCCGTAGCACCTTTTTTAACAGGGAAGTCGCAGTTACCAAACGCCAGCCAGCAGCGTATGCGAGTCTGGCACCATAAAATCAACTGACATCATTACCGAGAGGGCAGTGATGGCGATGATAGAGAAGCCGAATAGCTTGCGCGCCCAGATTCGGTCATCAGCAACTTTATAACCACGCAGGGCCATACCTAACCACCAGACGCTGACTGCCGCAGCGACCACCAGATATTTGTATCCAGCGTAACCGCCAAGAGAGAGCATTAGCGTGGCAACAGCAAAGGCGATGATATACAGCGTGATGTGATTCTTCGCCACTGAAATGCCTTTCACCACCGGCAGTACCGGAATGTTCGCCGCCTGATAATCCTTGAAGCGGAAAATGGCGATGGCATAAGAGTGGGGCATTTGCCACAGGCTGAAGATAGCCAGCAGGATTGCAGCGCCGCTATCGAAGTCGCCTGTCACCGCACAGTAGCCGATCACCGGCGGCGCAGCGCCGGAAAGCGAACCAATCAACGTGCCGTAGACAGAGTGGCGTTTCATGTACAGGCTATAAACGCCGACATACACCACAAAGCCCATCACCCCCAGCCAGCAGGCCAGCGGATTCGCGCCAAACCACAGCAGCATAAAGCCAGCAATACCCAGCAAGGTGGCGTACACCAGCGAGACAGCAGGAGAGATCAGGCCTTTAACCAGCACCCGATTCTTCGTCCTTTCCATCTTTCTGTCGATATCCCTGTCGATGTAGTTGTTAAACACACAACCCGACGCCACAACCAGTGACACCCCAACCAGCGTGTAGATAAACAGGGGATAATCAATGCTGCCCTTTGAGGCCAGCAGGAATCCCCCAATCACCGAGATCAGGTTGCCAAAGATGATGCCTGGTTTCGTTACTTGCAGGTATTGCTTAAACATCATAACCGCCGCTCTTAGTGCATCATCATGTTGTAGTTGAGGTTCCACATGATCCAGATGGAGCCTACAACCAGAATCGCGATGATTAGCACGGTGAAGACAAACGCCGTCATGTTCCAGCCTTCATCTGATTTAGTATTCATGTGCAGGAAGCACACCAGATGCACCAGAACCTGTACCACTGCCATTGCCAGGATTGTTCCCAGAATTACGGCCGGAGAGGCAGAACCTGACATCACCATCCAGAACGGAATCACCGTCAGAATGATCGACAGGATAAAGCCTGTCATATAGGTTTTTACGCTGCCATGGGATGCGCCGCCGCTCACGTTAGAATGACTCATTACATCGCCCCCATCAGATAAACAACAGTGAACACACAGATCCACACCACATCCAGGAAGTGCCAGAACAGGCTCAGACACATGATGCGGGTACGGTTAGTGCTGGTCAGGCCACGACGGGCGATTTGCACCATCAGCACCGCCATCCAGATAAGACCGGAAGTGACGTGCAGACCGTGTGTCCCGACCAGCGCAAAGAACGCTGACAGGAAGCCGCTGCGATCCGGACCCATGTCGTTAACAATCAGATGATGGAATTCATAGAGTTCCATCCCGATAAATCCGGCACCAAACAACCAGGTCAACGCCAGCCAGGAGATAACCTGGCTTTTGTTGTTTTTGTACATGGCGATAGCCGCCATGCCGTAGGTGATGGAGCTGAACAACAGCAAGAAGGTTTCAACCAGAACGAACGGCAGTTCGAAAATGTCCTTACCTGTCGGGCCGCCTGCGGTGCCGTTCACCAGAACGGCATAGGTAGCAAACAAGATGGAGAACAGAATGCAGTCGCTCATCAGGTAGATCCAGAATCCGAAGATTTTGGTTCCGCCTGCATCGTGGTGCCCGTGTTCGTGCGCGTGGGCAGTCGCGTGCGTCAAAGTATCAGTTGCCATTTTTCAGCCCTGCCTTAGTAATCTCATCGAAATGCTGGTTTTCCAGTTTTTCGATTTCTGCCACCGGCACGTAGTAATCCACGTCCTCGTCGAAGCTTTTCACGATCCAGGTGATGATCATGCCTGCGAAGCCAACAATCGCCAGCCACCAGATATGCCAGATCATGGCGAAACCGAAGATGGTGGAGAAAGCCGCAATGACAATACCGGCGCCGCTGTTTTTCGGCATATGAATTTCTTCATAGTGGTCAGGCTTTTTGTACGCTTCGCCTTTCTCTTTCATTTCCCAGAATGCATCACGCTCGTGAACGTGCGGCACAACGGCAAAGTTATAGAACGGAGGCGGGGAAGAGGTTGCCCACTCCAGCGTACGGCCACCCCACGGGTCGCCAGTCAGATCACGGTTCTGGTCGCGGTCGCGAATAGAAACGTACATCTGAATCACGAGGCAGAGAATACCCAGCGCAATCAGTACCGCACCGCTGGCTGCAATCATCAGCATAGTGTGGAACTGCGGGTCAATCTGCTGGCTCAAACGACGGGTCATACCCATAAAGCCCAGCGCATACAGCGGCATAAAGGCAACGAAGAAGCCGATGATCCAGAACCAGAACGCGCGTTTACCCCAGGTTTCGTTCAGTTTGAAACCGAACGCTTTAGGCCACCAGTAGGTCATCCCTGCGAAGCAGCCGAAGACCACGCCGCCGATGATCACGTTATGGAAGTGCGCAATCAGGAACAGGCTGTTATGCAGAACGAAGTCCGCGCCCGGTACTGCCAGCAGCACGCCAGTCATACCGCCCACCGAGAAGGTGACGATAAAACCGATGGTCCACAGCATCGCGGAATGGAACACGATGCGACCCTGATACATGGTGAACAGCCAGTTGAAGATCTTCACCCCGGTCGGGATGGCGATAATCATTGTGGTGATACCAAAGAAGGCGTTTACGTTCGCGCCCGCACCCATCGTAAAGAAGTGGTGCAGCCAGACGATGAACGACAGCACGGTGATACAGACGGTTGCCCATACCAGCGAGGTATAACCAAACAGACGTTTACGCGAGAAGGTTGCCGCAATTTCGGAGAACACACCGAAAACAGGCAGGATCAGGATGTAAACTTCCGGATGTCCCCATGCCCAAATCAGGTTGATGTACATCATCATGTTGCCACCCATATCGTTGGTAAAGAAATGGGTGCCCAGATAGCGATCCAAGGTCAACAACGCGACGGTAACCGTCAGAATTGGGAAGGAAGCAATAATCAGAATGTTTGCGCACAGTGATGCCCAGGTAAATACTGGCATCTTGAACATGGTCATGCCCGGTGCGCGCATCTTCAGAATGGTAACGAAGAAGTTGATACCAGTTAGCGTCGTACCAATACCGGATAGCTGGAGACTCCATATCCAGTAATCGACACCGACCCCCGGACTGTACTCTATTCCCGATAGCGGTGGATAGGCCAGCCAGCCGGTCTGCGCAAACTCGCCCACGCCGAGAGAAACGTTAACCAGAATCACACCAACAACGGTAAACCAGAAGCTTAAGTTGTTGAGGAACGGGAACGCAACGTCACGCGCGCCGATCTGCAGCGGAACCACCAGGTTCATCAGACCGATAACGAAAGGCATCGCCACGAAGAAGATCATAATCACGCCGTGCGCGGTGAAGATCTGATCGTAGTGGTGAGGCGGCAGGAAGCCCGCTTCGCCCGCTGAGGCAAGAGCCTGCTGGCTACGCATCATAATGGCGTCAGCAAAACCACGCAGCAGCATCACAATTGCCACGATGATATACATGATACCAAGGCGTTTATGGTCGACGGAGGTCAGCCACTCTTTCCACAGGTAGGTCCACTTACCGAAGTAAGTGATCAGGCCAACGAGCGCCAGACCTCCCAAAATAATGGCAGCGATCGTAACCATGACGATAGGTTCATGGAACGGGACTGCATCAAGTGATAATTTTCCGAACATCTTTATTCTTCCTCAACCCCTTTAATGGGCGGATTCCGCGTGGCTCATGTCCATGCCTTCCATACCTTCGTGTGCGCTGTGCTCACCTTCTGGCTGGGTCATGTCCATGCTCTTACCGTGAGCCATAAACTTGTTAATCACATCGGCAAACAAATCTGGTTTCACGTTGGAGAAATATTCCACCTGGTTGTATTCGCTAGGCGCGGCCAGTTTTTCGAACGCAGCCATGTCAGACATGGTGTTCGGCGACTGTTTGGCTTTTGCGACCCATTGGTCGAATGCGGCACGATCCGGTGTTGCGATAGCTTTGAACTTCATACCTGAGAAGCCCGGGCCGCTGTAGCTGGCGGAGATACCGTCATAAGTACCGGGTTCGTTGGCGATCAGATGCAGGCGAGTCTGCATACCGGCCATGGCATAAATCTGGCTACCCAGACGCGGAATAAAGAAGGAGTTCATCACGGAGTTGGAGGTCACTTTGAAGTACACCGGAGTGTTCGCCGGGAAAGCGATTTCATTCACGGTTGCAATGCCCTGTTCCGGGTAGATGAAGAACCATTTCCAGTCCATGGAAACCACTTCGATGGTAATGGGCTTCTCGTCGTGTGCCAGCGGCTTGCTAGGCTCAAGAGCGTGAGTGGTTTTCCAGGTTAGTACCGCAAGGAAGATGATGATTAAGATAGGCACCGTCCAGACCACAGCTTCCACTTTATTGGAGTGTGACCAGTTCGGGCTGTACTTAGCATCTTTATTGCTCGCACGGTACTTCCAGGCGAAACCAACAGCCATCAAGATTGCGGGAATAACGACAATCAACATCAGGCCAAATGCCGTCAGTATCAGTGAACGTTGCTCCAGACCAATCTGTCCTTTGGGATCTAACAGCGCAGAATTACAACCACTGAGCAATACAGTGCCTGCAAATAATGACAACCATCCCAAACTTTTATTGTATTTCCTGAGTCTCATTTAACGACCTCAATTCCACGGGATCTGGTGGCGTTTAAAGTGTGTGGGCATTTTACGGGAAGGTTACATTACTGTAAACATGATTAAATTCCTGTTACTTGGATTTGGCTGTCAGGTCACATGTGTTGCAAAACATATCAGGTTGATTTTAAGAAGGTGTTACAAAAGGGCGTTATAACGAAAGGGGACTACAGAAGGGGGTGGGGATGGCAATTGGTATAACCAATCTCAAAATAAAACAATTATTTAACAAATAATCATCATTGAGGTGACAAATCAGGCGTAGGGAAATAAAGAGTCATTAGCTGAATCGTGTAAAAAAATAAAACATATAGATTCAGTCAATAATTTTAGAAATCTAAGCCGCACAAAAGAACAAATATTATTAAGCGATGCTGATGTTTATTTAGCCGTAATAATTACGCCGGGTGATTACTACAGCTAAATTATATTCACAGATTACGTCAGATGCGTTTTTCGTAGCGCCAGATAATCCAGAAAACCACCAAGCACGACGCCGCCCAGGGCGACTAAAACGCCGACTTCCGACAGCGCAGGCAGGAAAGAGAAGTGGGTCAAATCCAGCGCGTCCATTGTCAACAGCAGTAACCACACGGCTAACAGACCGACGCCCGCCGCCAGTGTCCACATGGCAAAAGCATAACCTGACGGATATTCGGTACGTGGGATAAAGTTGTCGTTGACCCGTGTATATTCAAGCGTCTGGCGACAAACCAGCAGCAAAATAAGCCCTGGTACAGCGGCCGCAACAGAGAACAGATAAAACGTCGGCCAGCCGTGTGATTCAACAAACCAGCCCGCCACGGGGCCGACATATACCCGTCCGACAGCGGAAAGCGCCGAGAGCAGGGCAAACTGAGTAGCGGAAAATGACTTATTACACAGCGTCATTAACAGCGCCACAAATGCCGATGTGCCCATCCCGCCACACAGGTTTTCGAAAAAGACGGCTGCGCCCATGCTGTAGAGATGCTTATCAGTCACCGAAAGCAGCCAGTAACCGGCGTTGGACGCACCTTGTAAAAGGCCGAAAATCAGTAGTGCACGGAACAGCGAAAGACGCTGCATCAGAATACCACCGTACAACGCGCCGACGATGGTCGCCAGCAGACCGAGCGTTTTGTTAACCACGCCCACTTCACCGGCATCAAACCCGACGCCGCGAATCAAAAAGGTGGTAGTCAGACTCATGGCGAAAGCATCGCCCAGCTTATACAGCACGATTAAAAGCAGAATCAGCCATGCGTTATTGCGACCGAAGAAATCACGTAACGGTGCTACAACGGCTTGTTCTAGTGTTTTGGGAACAGGAATAGTGTCGGTTGGTTCTGGCGCAAGCAACGTTGCGATAATACAGGGGATCAGCAGAGCCGCCATCAACCAGTACATGCCTTGCCAGCCCAGCCATTTATCTGCCAGCCATAAGGCTAAACCACCAGAAACCAGCATCCCTAAACGGTAACCCAGCACGCTGATTGCTGCACCTGCGCCACGTTCTTCCGCAGGAAGCACATCCGTTTTCCATGCATCAAAGACGATATCCTGAGAAGCGGAGCAAAAAGCGATAACCACCGCCAGTGCCGCCATCCAACGAAGTTGAGTACCCGGTTCGAGAAACCCCATCGCCGCAATCGCCAGTAACAGCAACGCTTGCGTAGCGAGCAGCCAGCCGCGTCGACGTCCGAAGAACGGCGGGGTATAGCGGTCCATCAGCGGCGACCAGAGGAATTTAAAGACGTATGCCTGACCCACCAGAGAGAAGAAACCAATGGTTTTAAGATCGATATTCTCGACGGTCATCCACGCCTGTAAGGTGCCGGATGTCAGGGCGAGCGGCAGCCCGGAAGCAAAACCCAGGATCAGCAAAATAGCTGAACGTGGCTGTTGGAAAATACGTAAATATTGACTGGACATGGGCGTCTACAGGCCCGATTTACACCGGGCCAGAGGGCAGAAATTAACGTGCGTTCTGCTTGATAAATTCGTGGATGCTGGTGTCCTGAGACATATCAGCAATGGTGTCGGTCAGCACACTGTTAACCGCATCGGCGATGTTTTTGTTGGAGGCCTGGAATGCACCTTCAACGTTGTAGCTGGCACGATAGTTTTTAGTCATTTTGTTGCCATTCTGCGCGGTGGCAATGATGGCGATATCTGCTTTAGTAGCAATGTTGTAGCGCACGTTGCCCTGGGACACGTCGGCATACAGTTGGCTAACGATGATTTGCAGATTAACCGGGCCATTCGGGCCAACCATATAACCGCGAGCGGTCATCTGTTTTTCCAGCACTTCTTGCAGCAGGAAACGCAGATCGCGGGAAGCGGTCAGGGTAACGATTTGATTATCGCGGGTGACTTTTGCCAGCGCCTGATCGGTACGCTGATCGGCACCATTAATGCTAACGGTGATGCCCATCAGACTTGGATCTTGCTGTGGCAGCGTCATCGTCGGAGAAACTTCAATGGTTGTTGGCGGTTTTGCACATCCTGCAAGCATAAACAGAGCAACTAACGGGAAGAGGATTTTTTTGAACATGTTCTGGCTCTCAGAGACTTTTTAGCGTGTTTGGTAAAGATTCCCGCCATCATAACATCGCCAACGACGAGGGGAAGTGGGTAAGACATGTAAATTCATTATGTTGACGAAATAATCGCCTTGGGTAAAAGAAACACCGATGTGAAGCCGGTGAATCAATCTTTAAATCAGTAAACTTCATACGCTTGACAGAAAAAATAGGATGAAAGCTAATTATTTGTTGTTAAGCTGTAATGGAAACGGTTAAAGCGGCTAGTATTTAAAGGGATGGGTGACATCTCAGTGTTGTCGGAGGAGATATTTCATGATGATACGTGAGCGGATAGAAGAAAAATTAAGGACGGCGTTCCAACCCGTATTCCTCGAAGTTGTGGATGAAAGCTATCGTCACAATGTCCCAGCCGGCTCTGAAAGCCATTTTAAAGTTGTGCTGGTCAGCGATCGTTTTATGGGTGAACGTTTTCTGAATCGTCATCGAATGATTTACAGTACTTTAGCGGAGGAACTCTCTACTACCGTTCATGCGCTGGCTCTGCATACTTATACCATTAAAGAGTGGGAAGGATTGCAGGATACCATCTTTGCTTCTCCTCCCTGTCGTGGAGCTGGAAGCATTGCCTAAACGCATTTGCAACAGTTAGCGTTTTTCCAGTATGTTGTTAAAGATTTTATGAAAAACGGCCTGCGGGCCGTTTTGTTTTGTCTGGATTTTGCGCTTTTTGCCCAGCATTCAGACGAAAATTACCTGAGAATTGTGAAAAAATACGCGGCAGCGCGCAATAACCGTTCTCGACTCATAAAAGTGATGCCGCTATAATGCCGCGTCCTATTTGAATGCTTTCGGGATGATTCTGGTAACAGGGAATGTGATTGATTATAAGAACATCCCGGTTCCGCGAAGCCAACAACCTGTGCTTGCGGGGTAAGAGTTGACCGAGCACTGTGATTTTTTGAGGTAACAAGATGCAAGTTTCAGTTGAAACCACTCAAGGCCTTGGCCGCCGTGTAACGATTACTATCGCTGCTGACAGCATCGAGACCGCTGTTAAAAGCGAGCTGGTCAACGTTGCGAAAAAAGTACGTATTGACGGCTTCCGCAAAGGCAAAGTGCCAATGAATATCGTTGCTCAGCGTTATGGCGCGTCTGTACGCCAGGACGTTCTGGGCGACCTGATGAGCCGTAACTTCATTGACGCCATCATTAAAGAAAAAATCAATCCGGCTGGCGCACCGACTTACGTTCCGGGCGAATACAAGCTGGGTGAAGACTTCACCTACTCTGTAGAGTTTGAAGTTTATCCGGAAGTTGAACTGCAGGGTCTGGAAGCGATTGAAGTTGAAAAACCGATCGTTGAAGTGACCGACGCTGACGTTGACGGTATGTTAGATACTCTGCGTAAACAGCAGGCGACCTGGAAAGAAAAAGACGGCGCTGTTGAAGCAGAAGACCGTGTGACCATCGACTTCACTGGTTCTGTAGACGGCGAAGAGTTCGAAGGCGGTAAAGCGTCTGATTTCGTACTGGCGATGGGCCAGGGGCGTATGATTCCGGGCTTTGAAGACGGTATCAAAGGCCACAAAGCGGGCGAAGAGTTCACCATCGACGTGACCTTCCCGGAAGAGTACCACGCAGAAAACCTGAAAGGTAAAGCAGCGAAATTTGCTATCAACCTGAAGAAAGTTGAAGAGCGTGAACTGCCGGAACTGACTGCTGAATTCATCAAACGTTTCGGCGTTGAAGATGGTTCCGTAGAAGGTCTGCGCGCTGAAGTGCGTAAAAACATGGAGCGCGAGCTGAAGAGCGCCATCCGTAACCGCGTTAAGTCTCAGGCGATCGAAGGTCTGGTAAAAGCTAACGACATCGACGTACCGGCTGCGCTGATCGATAGTGAAATCGACGTTCTGCGTCGCCAGGCTGCACAGCGTTTCGGTGGCAACGAAAAACAAGCTCTGGAACTGCCGCGCGAACTGTTCGAAGAACAGGCTAAACGCCGCGTAGTTGTTGGCCTGCTGCTGGGCGAAGTTATTCGCGCCAACGAGCTGAAAGCTGACGAAGAGCGCGTGAAAGGCCTGATCGAAGAGATGGCTTCTGCGTACGAAGATCCGAAAGAAGTTATCGAATTCTACAGCAAAAACAAAGAACTGATGGACAACATGCGCAATGTTGCTCTGGAAGAACAGGCTGTTGAAGCTGTACTGGCGAAAGCGAAAGTGACTGAAAAAGAAACCACTTTCAACGAGCTGATGAACCAGCAGGCGTAATTTAAGCAGCATAACGCGCTAAATTCGCACAAAGGCCCGTCACCGCCAGGTGGTGGGCTTTTTTTTGTCATGAATTTTGCATGGAACCGTGCGAAAACCCTCTTTCGGTGTTAGCGTAACAACAAAAGATTGTTATGCTTGAAATAGGATGATGCCGTACCCATAACACAGGGACTAGCTGATAATCCGTCCATAAGGTTACAATCGGTACAGTAGGTTTTTTCAATTTTATCCAGGAGACGGAAATGTCATACAGCGGCGAACGAGATAACTTTGCACCCCATATGGCGCTGGTGCCGATGGTCATTGAACAGACCTCACGCGGTGAGCGCTCTTTTGATATCTATTCTCGTCTACTTAAGGAACGCGTCATTTTTCTGACTGGCCAGGTTGAAGACCACATGGCTAACCTGATTGTGGCGCAGATGCTGTTCCTGGAAGCAGAAAATCCAGAAAAAGATATCTATCTGTACATTAACTCCCCAGGCGGGGTGATCACTGCCGGGATGTCTATCTATGACACCATGCAGTTTATCAAGCCTGATGTCAGCACCATTTGTATGGGCCAGGCGGCCTCGATGGGCGCTTTCTTGCTGACCGCAGGGGCAAAAGGTAAACGTTTCTGCCTGCCGAATTCGCGTGTGATGATTCACCAGCCGTTGGGCGGCTATCAGGGCCAGGCGACCGATATCGAAATTCATGCCCGTGAAATTCTGAAAGTTAAAGGGCGCATGAATGAACTTATGGCGCTTCATACGGGTCAATCATTAGAACAGATTGAACGTGATACCGAGCGCGATCGCTTCCTTTCCGCCCCTGAAGCGGTGGAATACGGTCTGGTCGATTCGATTCTGACCCATCGTAATTGATGCCAGAGGCGCAACTGTGCCGCTATACTTATCCAGGGCGGCACAACGCTGTAAGCGGCTTGCGCCTGAGAATGGCATTTGCGTCGTCGTGTGCGGCACAAAGAACAAAGAAGAGGTTTTGACCCATGACAGATAAACGCAAAGATGGCTCAGGCAAATTGCTGTATTGCTCTTTTTGCGGCAAAAGCCAGCATGAAGTGCGCAAGCTGATTGCCGGTCCATCCGTGTATATCTGCGACGAATGTGTTGATTTATGTAATGACATCATTCGCGAAGAGATTAAAGAAGTTGCACCGCATCGCGAACGCAGTGCGCTACCGACGCCGCATGAAATTCGCAACCACCTGGACGATTACGTTATCGGTCAGGAACAGGCGAAAAAAGTGCTGGCGGTCGCGGTATACAACCACTACAAACGTCTGCGCAACGGCGATACCAGCAATGGCGTCGAGTTGGGCAAAAGTAACATTCTGCTGATCGGTCCGACGGGTTCCGGTAAAACGTTGCTGGCCGAAACGCTGGCGCGTCTGCTGGACGTCCCATTCACCATGGCCGATGCGACCACGCTGACCGAAGCCGGTTATGTGGGCGAAGACGTTGAAAACATCATTCAGAAGCTGTTGCAGAAGTGCGATTACGACGTACAGAAAGCACAGCGCGGGATTGTCTACATCGATGAAATCGACAAGATTTCTCGTAAGTCAGATAATCCTTCTATTACCCGAGACGTTTCCGGTGAAGGCGTACAGCAGGCACTGTTGAAACTGATCGAAGGTACGGTTGCCGCCGTCCCACCGCAGGGGGGACGTAAGCATCCGCAGCAGGAATTCTTGCAGGTAGATACCTCTAAGATCCTGTTTATCTGTGGTGGTGCGTTCGCTGGTCTGGATAAAGTCATTTCCCATCGTGTAGAAACCGGCTCCGGCATTGGTTTTGGCGCGACGGTAAAAGCGAAATCTGACAAAGCAAGCGAAGGTGAACTGCTGGCGCAGGTTGAACCAGAAGATCTGATTAAGTTTGGTCTGATCCCTGAGTTCATCGGTCGTCTGCCAGTTGTCGCAACGCTGAATGAACTGAGCGAAGAAGCCCTGATTCAGATCCTCAAAGAGCCGAAAAACGCCCTGACCAAGCAGTATCAGGCGCTGTTTAATCTTGAGGGCGTGGATCTGGAATTCCGTGACGAGGCGCTGGATGCTATCGCTAAGAAAGCGATGGCGCGTAAAACCGGTGCTCGTGGTCTGCGCTCCATCGTAGAAGCTGCGCTGCTCGATACCATGTACGATCTGCCGTCCATGGAAGATGTCGAAAAAGTGGTTATCGACGAGTCGGTAATTGATGGGCAAAGCAAACCGTTGCTGATTTATGGCAAGCCGGAAGCTCAGCAGGCATCTGGTGAATAATTAACCATTCCCATACAATTAGTTAACCAAAAAGGGGGGATTTTATCTCCCCTTTAATTTTTCCTCTATTCTCGGCGTTGAATGTGGGGGAAACATCCCCATATACTGACGTACATGTTAATAGATGGCGTGAAGCACAGTCGTGTCATCTGATTACCTGGCGGAAATTAAACTAAGAGAGAGCTCTATGAATCCTGAGCGTTCTGAACGCATTGAAATCCCCGTATTGCCGCTGCGCGATGTGGTGGTTTATCCGCACATGGTCATCCCCTTATTTGTTGGGCGGGAAAAGTCTATCCGTTGTCTGGAAGCGGCGATGGACCATGATAAAAAAATTATGCTGGTCGCGCAGAAAGAAGCTTCAACGGATGAGCCGGGTGTAAACGATCTTTTCACTGTCGGGACCGTGGCCTCTATATTGCAGATGCTGAAACTGCCTGACGGCACCGTCAAAGTGCTGGTTGAGGGGTTACAGCGCGCGCGTATTTCTGCGCTCTCTGACAATGGCGAACACTTTTCTGCGAAGGCGGAGTATCTGGAGTCGCCGACCATTGATGAGCGGGAACAGGAAGTGCTGGTGCGTACCGCAATCAGCCAGTTCGAAGGCTACATCAAGCTGAACAAAAAAATCCCACCAGAAGTGCTGACGTCGCTGAACAGCATCGACGATCCGGCGCGGCTGGCGGATACCATTGCCGCGCATATGCCGCTGAAACTGGCTGACAAACAGTCCGTTCTTGAGATGTCCGACGTTAACGAACGTCTGGAATATCTGATGGCAATGATGGAATCGGAAATCGATCTGCTGCAGGTTGAGAAACGCATTCGCAACCGTGTCAAAAAGCAGATGGAGAAATCCCAGCGTGAGTACTATCTGAACGAGCAAATGAAAGCTATTCAGAAAGAACTCGGCGAAATGGATGATGCGCCGGACGAAAACGAAGCCCTGAAGCGCAAAATCGACGCGGCGAAAATGCCGAAAGAGGCAAAAGAGAAAGCGGAAGCAGAACTGCAGAAGCTGAAAATGATGTCTCCGATGTCGGCAGAAGCGACCGTGGTGCGTGGCTATATCGACTGGATGGTGCAGGTGCCGTGGAATGCGCGTAGCAAGGTCAAAAAAGACCTGCGTCAGGCGCAAGAAATCCTTGATACCGACCATTATGGTCTGGAGCGCGTGAAAGATCGCATCCTTGAGTATCTTGCGGTTCAAAGTCGTGTCAACAAAATCAAGGGGCCGATCCTTTGCCTGGTTGGGCCGCCGGGGGTAGGTAAAACTTCTCTGGGGCAGTCCATCGCCAAAGCTACCGGACGTAAATATGTCCGTATGGCGCTAGGCGGCGTGCGTGATGAAGCGGAAATCCGTGGTCACCGCCGTACTTACATCGGTTCTATGCCGGGTAAATTGATCCAGAAAATGGCGAAAGTGGGCGTTAAAAACCCGCTGTTCCTGCTCGATGAGATCGACAAAATGTCTTCTGACATGCGTGGCGATCCGGCCTCCGCACTGCTTGAAGTGCTGGATCCAGAGCAGAACGTAGCGTTCAGCGACCACTACCTGGAAGTGGATTACGACCTTAGCGACGTGATGTTTGTCGCGACGTCGAACTCCATGAACATTCCGGCACCGCTGTTGGATCGTATGGAAGTGATTCGCCTCTCCGGTTATACCGAAGATGAAAAACTGAACATCGCCAAACGTCACCTGCTGCCGAAGCAGATTGAACGTAATGCGCTGAAAAAAGGTGAGTTGACCGTCGACGATAGCGCCATTATCGGCATTATTCGTTACTACACCCGTGAGGCGGGCGTGCGTGGTCTGGAGCGTGAAATCTCCAAACTGTGCCGTAAAGCGGTTAAGCAGTTACTGCTCGATAAGTCTCTAAAACATATCGAAATTAACGGCGATAACCTGCATGACTACCTCGGTGTTCAGCGTTTCGACTATGGTCGCGCGGATAACGAAAACCGTGTCGGTCAGGTAACGGGTCTGGCGTGGACGGAAGTGGGCGGTGACTTGCTGACCATCGAAACCGCGTGTGTACCGGGCAAAGGTAAACTGACCTATACCGGTTCGCTGGGTGAAGTCATGCAGGAGTCCATTCAGGCGGCGTTAACGGTGGTTCGTGCGCGTGCGGAAAAACTGGGGATCAACCCTGATTTTTACGAAAAACGCGACATCCACGTGCACGTACCGGAAGGTGCGACGCCAAAAGATGGTCCGAGTGCCGGTATTGCCATGTGCACCGCGCTGGTTTCTTGCCTGACCGGTAACCCGGTTCGTGCCGATGTGGCGATGACTGGCGAGATTACTCTGCGTGGTCAGGTGTTGCCAATCGGTGGTTTGAAAGAAAAACTGCTGGCGGCACATCGCGGCGGGATTAAAACAGTGTTAATTCCGTTCGAAAATAAACGCGATCTGGAAGAGATTCCGGACAACGTGATTGCCGATCTGGACATTCATCCTGTGAAGCGCATTGAGGAAGTTCTGACTCTGGCGCTGCAAAATGAACCGTCTGGTATGCAGGTTGTGACTGCAAAATAGTGACCTTGCGCAAATTGCACTAATAAAAAGAGGGCTGGCGGGCCAATTCGGACTTGCCAGCCTTTTTTTGTCTCGTTAAGTTAGAGGGCGGATTAGGCTTGCCCTTATTAAGGGGTGTTGTAAGGGGATGGCTGGCCTGATATAACTGCTGCGCGTTCGCACGTTGAAGGATTCAAGTGCGGGATAAATTATAAAGAGGAAGAGAAGAGTGAATAAATCTCAATTGATTGACAAGATTGCTGCAGGGGCTGATATCTCTAAAGCTGCGGCTGGCCGTGCGTTAGATGCTATTATTGCTTCCGTAACTGAATCCCTGAAAGAAGGGGATGATGTAGCACTGGTAGGTTTTGGTACTTTTGCCGTTAAAGAGCGTGCCGCCCGTACTGGTCGCAACCCGCAGACCGGTAAAGAGATCACCATCGCTGCAGCTAAAGTGCCGAGCTTCCGTGCAGGTAAGGCACTGAAAGACGCGGTAAACTAAGGATTATCCCCATTGGGGATGTGACGAAGTTCAAGGGCGCATCTACTGATGTGCCTTTTTTATTTGTATTGCGTGACTTTCTGCGAGTTGTGGGCTGACAATTGCCCTCGTTTCTTGTCACAATAGGCCTTTGCGCGCAGCGATATGTTGCGTGAAGTACACAGTCATCTACAGCGGAGTGTTGTTACACCATGATGGACAGCTTACGCACGGCTGCAAACAGTCTCGTGCTCAAGATTATTTTCGGTATCATTATCGTGTCGTTCATATTGACCGGCGTGAGTGGTTACCTGATTGGCGCAGGCAATAACTACGCCGCAAAAGTGAATGACCAGGAAATCAGCCGTGGGCAGTTCGAGAACGCCTTCAACAGCGAGCGTAATCGTATGCAGCAACAGTTGGGCGATCAATACTCTGAGCTGGCGGCGAACGAAGGCTATATGAAAACCCTGCGTCAACAGGTGCTGAATCGTCTGATCGACGAGGCGCTGCTGGATCAGTACGCTCGCGAACTAAAACTGAGTATCAGCGATGAGCAGGTTAAACAGGCGATTTTCGCGACCCCGGCTTTCCAGGTTGACGGCAAGTTCGATAACAGCCGCTATAACGGTATCCTCAACCAGATGGGGATGAGTGCCGATCAGTACGCGCAGGCACTGCGTAATCAGCTCACTACCCAGCAGCTGATTAACGGCGTTGCGGGCACCGACTTTATGTTGAAAGGTGAAACCGACGAACTGGCTGCGCTGGTCGCTCAACAACGCGTGGTGCGTGAAGCGACTATCGACGTTAACGCGCTGGCGGCTAAACAAGCTGTGACCGAACCAGAAATCGCCAGCTACTACGAGCAAAACAAAAACAATTTCATGACTCCGGAACAATTCCGCGTGAGCTACATCAAGCTGGATGCCGCAACGATGCAGCAACCGGTTAGCGATGCGGATATCCAGAGCTACTACGATCAGCATCAGGATCAATTCACCCAGCCACAGCGTACCCGCTACAGCATCATCCAGACTAAAACTGAAGATGAAGCGAAAGCAGTACTTGAGGAGCTGAATAAAGGTGGTGATTTTGCTGCGTTAGCAAAAGAAAAATCTGCCGATATTATCTCTGCCCGTAACGGCGGCGATATGGGGTGGTTAGAAGATGCCACTATCCCGGATGAACTGAAAAATGCCGGTCTGAAAGAAAAAGGCCAACTGTCTGGCGTCATCAAATCTTCGGTCGGTTTCCTGATTGTGCGTCTGGATGATATTCAGCCGGCAAAAGTGAAGTCGTTAGACGAAGTGCGTGACGATATCGCGGCGAAAGTGAAACACGAAAAAGCCCTCGATGCGTATTACGCGCTGCAGCAGAAAGTGAGCGATGCGGCAAGTAATGACACCGAATCTCTGGCTGGCGCAGAGCAGGCTGCGGGCGTTAAAGCTACCCAGACTGGCTGGTTCAGCAAAGATAACCTGCCGGAAGAGTTGAACTTCAAGCCGGTTGCAGATGCTATCTTTAACGGCGGTCTGGTAGGTGAAAACGGCGCGCCGGGCATCAACTCTGACATTATCACCGTAGACGGCGATCGCGCATTCGTGTTGCGCATCAGCGAGCACAAACCGGAAGCGGTGAAACCGTTGGCAGATGTTCAGGAACAAGTTAAGGCACTGGTTCAGCACAACAAAGCTGAGCAACAGGCGAAAGTGGATGCTGAAAAACTGCTGGTTGAGCTGAAAGCGGGCAAAGGTGCGGAAGCTATGCAGGCTGCCGGTCTGAAATTTGGCGAGCCGAAAACCTTAAGCCGTTCCGGTCGTGACCCGATTAGCCAGGCGGCGTTTGCACTGCCACTGCCAGCGAAAGACAAACCAAGCTACGGTATGGCGACCGATATGCAAGGTAATGTGGTTCTGCTGGCGCTGGACGAAGTGAAACAAGGTTCTATGCCGGAAGATCAGAAAAAAGCGATGGTGCAGGGCATCACCCAGAACAACGCACAAATCGTCTTTGAAGCTCTGATGAGTAACCTGCGTAAAGAGGCGAAAATCAAAATTGGCGATGCGCTGGAACAGCAATAATCCGGAAGCCGCCTCGCAAAAAAATGCTTTGCAGCTGTAACAAGAAAAGGTCGCTTTCGCGGCCTTTTCCATTTCTGAACATTGCCATTTGTTTACTGTTTTCGCTGCCGTTAAGGTGATTCCACTGTTAACAAACAAGGAGAAAACAGTATGAAACACGGAATTAAAGCACTGCTCATCACCCTGTCTCTGGCCTGTGCCGGAATGTCTCATAGCGCGCTGGCGGCAGCTCCTGCGGTGAAACCGGCAGCGGTAGAAACCAAAGCGGAAGCTCCTGCAGCACAAAGCAAAGCGGCAGTACCGGCGAAAGCCAGTGATGAAGAAGGCACCAGGGTCAGCATTAATAATGCCAGCGCGGAAGAGCTAGCCCGCGCGATGAATGGCGTTGGTCTGAAGAAAGCGCAGGCAATTGTCAGTTATCGCGAAGAGTACGGCCCGTTTAAAACGGTGGAGGATTTAAAACAGGTGCCGGGAATGGGCAATTCGCTGGTGGAACGTAATCTGGCGGTATTAACCCTGTAATTAATTTGCATAGTGGCAATTTTTTGCCAGACTGAAGAGGTCATACCAGTTATGACCTCTGTACTTATAACAACAACGTAAGGTTATTGCGCTATGCAAACACAAATCAAAGTTCGTGGATATCATCTCGACGTCTACCAGCACGTCAACAACGCCCGTTACCTTGAGTTTCTCGAAGAAGCCCGCTGGGATGGGCTGGAAAATAGCGACAGCTTTCAATGGATGACTGCCCATAACATCGCTTTCGTGGTGGTCAATATCAATATCAACTATCGCCGCCCGGCGGTATTAAGTGACTTGTTAACCATTACCAGCCAGTTACAGCAATTAAATGGTAAAAGCGGCATCTTAAGTCAGGTCATTACTCTGGAGCCGGAAGGGCAGGTGGTGGCGGATGCACTTATCACGTTTGTTTGTATCGATCTCAAAACGCAGAAAGCATTAGCTCTGGAAGGGGAACTGCGCGAAAAACTGGATCTGATGGTTCAGTAAACGTTTTGTTGGCCGGATGCTCAAGCCGCATCCGGCGACACCCGAATAATTACTGCAACCCGGTTTTCTGCTTCATCGCTGCCATCACCGCCGGTTTGTCGGCCAGATAATGATTCAATCCGTTAGCGCGCAGATTACATGCAGCACAATGACCACAACCATCGCCTTTAATGCCGTTATAACAGGTCAGCGTTTCGTTACGCACTAAATCCAGTTTGCCGTAATAATCCGCGAGCGCCCAGGTTTCCGCTTTATCAATCCACATCAGCGGCGTTTCAAATCGAATATCTTTCGCCATGCCCAGACTGACGGCATGGTTCAGTGCTTTCACAAACTCATCGCGACAATCCGGGTAACCGGAGAAATCCGTTTCGCAGACGCCGGTGATCACTGCTTCTGCTTTAACCTGATACGCATATATCGCTGCCAGCGTCAGGAACAGAATATTACGCCCTGGGACAAACGTATTCGGGATACCATCGGCTTCAGGTTCATAATCAGGCACCGGAATGCTGTCACGCGTCAGGCTGCTGACCGCCAGCTCGTTGAGTAGCGTCACATCCAGCACCTTATGCGCGCGTGCACCCAGTTTCAATGCCAGTTCGCGTGCCACGTCAATCTCTGCGCGATGGCGCTGACCGTAATCGAACGTCACGCAATGGACTTCATCATATTGCTGCAATGCCTGTACCAGACAGGTGGTGGAATCCTGACCTCCACTAAACACAACGACGGCACGTTTCATAGATAATCCTGCTAAATCGATAAAAGCGTTATGGTAACGCCTGTGGTTAACCCCGACCAGTGCTTCATTGCGACGGCGCGGGAAGCCAGGCTTCGGTAAATTCAAACCAGCCACGCGGTGTCAGTCGCACACCATTTACTCCAGGCGGGGCGCTAATGCGATAGTGATAATTGAACAGCGGCGTCAGCGTTGCATCTTCCATTAACTGGCTAAACACAGTTTTCAGCGCGTTATTCCGCTTTTCCTCATCAGCCATCAACTGCACGGTATCCAGTGTCGATTGCTGATGTGCATATGCGGAAGCGTCGAAAACATATGACCAGAGTGGATCGCAACGCAGCCATTGCTCCAGAGTATATTCCGGCGCTTCGCCAATTAGCCTGTCGCCCATCATCAAATCTGCCTGTGCCAGCGGGGTCGTGTCGTCCCAGTTTTTCGCGTTATGAAAAACAATCGTTAATTCGCAACCTTCTGCTGCCAGCGTCGTTCGTAATTGTTCTGCCATTGCATGAAGTTCCACTGGCAGATGATAAACCAACGTCAGGGTTTCCGGTAATTTGACCTCATCCGGTTCATCCCATTGTGGAATAGCCCAGCCAGGCAGCAATGCATTACTGGCAGTGATCAGGTTTTCTCCGACTTCTAACGTTTGTAGTAAACCGGATTGATGGATAATGGAAATCACTTTTCGCGCCTGCCAGAGGGAAAGGCGGGGGCTTTTGCGCAACGTTAAATAGCAAAAACCTAAACTGATGCCGCTACTGACCTGGCTGACCCGTGGCAACTCTTCAGGTTTACCGATGGTGATTTGTACTGGATGCTGACAACTGGTTCCCAAATCTTTTTCAAAAAGTGGTGGGGTTATCCAGTACTCAACCGCTTTTAGCAGTGGGTGACGCAAATGGTAATAATCATGGCTTTCGAGTCGCACCAGTTCTGTTGTGAATTTTGTTAAGCGAAAAGGACCGGTTCCCACCAGCGATAATTGCGGATGCGCCAGATGACTACAATAGCTCGCCAGCCTGTGTGCCAGCCAATAATCAGGGCGATGTAAAAAGAAGGTCAGACACTGCGGATGGGTGACTTCAATACGCTTCACGCTAGTCAATAATTTCCCCAACGCTGGCAGTTGTAGCAGCATCAATAATCGCTGGTGTAGTTGCGTTGCTTTTACCACATCGCCGTTATGCCAGTGCAGCGTTGAACGAAGATAAAAATCCCAGCGTAGCCCATCAGCAGAGATTTCCCAGTGATGTGCTAAATCGCCAATCGGGCGCTGGGTATTATTGTCGAAGCGGGTCAGACCGGAAAATATCTGCCCGGCGAGATGCTGCTCGGCACGACCGGGTAAAAAGCCCGGTTGTAGCGGTTCGAGCGGGCGATAATAGGGAATACGCAACGTTGGCGTATCGTTTTGCCATTGCCCGCCCATAAACGGTTGTAATAGGGTGCGCAGTTCACCAGGAGCCAGTTGCGCCAGCTCCAGCACATCTTGCTGTTTTCCGGTTTCCAGTGCCTGTTCCATCATCGCGTTGCGCAGGGATCCCGGTGTCACCAGAAAACGCAGGTGCCCGCGTTTTCCGCGTCCTGATTGCGCCTGCCACTCCAGCCATCCCGACTCCTGAGCCTGACGTAACAGGGTGCGCACGTGGCGTTCGCTGCAAAAACAGCGTTCGGCCAGTTCGCTGACGGTGACGGATTGCGGCTCTCCGGCAGAAGGTTGCCACAGACGTTGATACTGGTTAAGACGGTTTAGCAGTCGCATATAAACCCGGAACAATATTATTTAACTATTCACTATTACTTCCGTATATATCAGGTGATACTCAATCACCATTAACCGTGTCACAGAGTGGAGAAAGAAATGGCTCGTCTGGCAGCATTTGATATGGACGGCACTTTATTGATGCCTGATCACCATTTAGGTGAGAAAACCCTCTCGACTCTGGCGCGTCTGCGTGAACGCGATATTACCCTCACTTTTGCTACGGGGCGTCATGCGCTGGAGATGCAGCATATTATCGGGGTGCTATCGCTGGATGCGTATTTAATTACCGGCAACGGTACGCGTGTGCACTCTCTGGAAGGCGAACTTTTACATCGTGATGATTTGCCTGCGGACGTGGCGGAATTAGTGCTGTACCAGAAATGGGATACCCAGGCCAGTATGCATATCTTCAATGACAATGGCTGGTTTACCGGGCAAGAGATCCCAGCATTGTTGCAGGCATTTGTGTATAGCGGTTTCCGTTATCAGATTATCGATGTCAAAAAAATGCCACTCGGCAGCGTCACCAAGATCTGTTTCTGTGGCGATCACGACGATCTTATGCGCTTGCATATCCAACTAAACGAAGCATTAGGCGAGCGCGCACATTTGTGTTTTTCTGCGATTAATTGCCTGGAAGTGCTGCCAGTGGGGTGTAATAAAGGCGCGGCGTTGGCGGTGCTGACCCAACATTTAGGTTTTTCACTGCACGACTGCATGGCCTTTGGTGATGCGATGAACGATCGCGAAATGTTAGGCAGCGTCGGTAGCGGTTTTATCATGGGCAATGCGATGCCGCAACTGCGCGCGGAACTCCCTCATTTACCGGTGATTGGACATTGCCGAAATCAGGCGGTCTCTCACTATTTGACGCACTGGCTGGACAATCCACATCTACCTTATTCCCCCGAATAACGAGATCTCTTCCAGCGCCGGGCAATAGCCCGGTTTTTTTTACTTTGAATTTGTCATTTTGTGCAGTGGCGTTTAAACCGCACAGAATAAATTGTCGGTATTTCGTCTTTAAAATAGAATTAAAAGAGAAAAAAATTCTCTGCGGATTGGCTATGTTAGATAAAATTGACCGTAAGCTGCTGGCCTTACTACAGCAGGATTGCACCCTCTCTTTGCAGGCACTGGCAGAAGCCGTTAATCTGACAACCACGCCTTGCTGGAAGCGTCTGAAACGGCTGGAGGATGACGGTATCCTTATCGGCAAAGTCGCCCTGCTGGACCCGGAAAAAATTGGCCTCGGGCTGACTGCTTTTGTGTTGATTAAAACGCAACATCACAGCAGCGAATGGTATTGCCGCTTTGTCACGGTGGTAACGGAAATGCCAGAAGTGCTGGGGTTCTGGCGCATGGCCGGTGAATATGATTATCTGATGCGTGTTCAGGTTGCCGATATGAAACGCTATGACGAATTTTATAAGCGTCTGGTAAACAGCGTTCCAGGTCTGTCGGACGTTACTTCCAGCTTCGCGATGGAACAGATTAAATACACCACTTCTTTACCCATCGAATAAATATCCAGAATCAGGTCAGGACACAACGCGTGCGATTATTTGCTCAACTAAGCTGGTATTTCCGTCGGGAATGGCGTCGCTATCTCGGGGCTGTGGCCTTGCTTGTTATTATCGCGATGCTGCAACTGGTTCCGCCGAAAGTGGTCGGTATTGTTGTCGATGGCGTGACGGAACAACACTTTACTACCGGGCAGATCCTGATGTGGATCGCCACCATGGTGCTGATTGCAGTCGTGGTTTATCTCCTGCGTTACGTCTGGCGCGTACTGCTGTTTGGCGCGTCTTATCAACTGGCTGTTGAACTGCGTGAAGATTATTACCGCCAGCTAAGCCGCCAGCATCCAGAGTTTTACCTGCGTCATCGTACGGGCGACCTCATGGCTCGTGCGACCAATGACGTCGATCGGGTCGTGTTTGCCGCCGGAGAAGGGGTGCTGACGCTAGTGGATTCACTGGTGATGGGCTGCGCAGTGTTGATTATGATGTCAACGCAAATTAGCTGGCAGTTGACTTTATTTGCATTATTACCGATGCCAGTGATGGCAATCATGATTAAGCGCAACGGCGATGCTTTGCATGAACGCTTTAAGCTGGCGCAGGCGGCGTTTTCCAGCCTCAACGATCGCACCCAGGAGAGCCTCACCAGTATCCGCATGATCAAAGCCTTTGGTCTGGAAGATCGCCAGTCGGCGCTATTTGCCGCAGATGCTGAAGACACCGGCAAGAAAAACATGCGTGTGGCGCGTATTGATGCCCGTTTTGATCCGACTATCTATATCGCGATTGGCATGGCGAATTTGCTGGCGATTGGCGGGGGAAGCTGGATGGTGGTGCAGGGCAGCTTAACGCTGGGGCAGCTCACCAGTTTTATGATGTATCTGGGGTTAATGATTTGGCCGATGCTGGCGCTGGCCTGGATGTTTAACATTGTGGAACGCGGCAGCGCGGCATATAGCCGTATTCGGACGATGCTGGCTGAAGCGCCGGTGGTGAATGACGGTAGCGAACCAGTGCCGCAAGGGCGTGGCGAACTGGATGTAAATATTCGCCAGTTTACTTATCCACAAACTGATCATCCTGCGCTGGAGAATGTCAGTTTCGCACTCAAACCCGGTCAGATGCTGGGGATTTGCGGACCGACCGGTTCTGGCAAAAGTACTCTGCTGTCACTCATTCAGCGTCATTTCGACGTCAGCGAGGGGGATATCCGCTTTCATGATATTCCCTTGACGCAGCTGCAACTCGATAGCTGGCGTAGCCGCCTGGCGGTGGTCAGCCAGACGCCGTTCCTTTTTTCCGACACCGTGGCGAATAACATCGCGCTGGGTTGCCCGAATGCCACCCAGCAAGAGATTGAACACGTAGCGCGGTTAGCCAGCGTACATGACGATATTTTGCGTCTACCGCAAGGTTACGACACAGAAGTGGGCGAGCGCGGCGTGATGCTTTCCGGTGGACAAAAGCAGCGCATATCCATTGCTCGTGCGTTATTAGTCAACGCAGAAATCCTTATCCTTGATGATGCGCTTTCGGCGGTGGACGGACGCACAGAGCATCAGATCCTGCATAACCTGCGCCAGTGGGGGCAGGGAAGAACAGTAATCATCAGTGCCCATCGCCTTTCTGCGCTGACGGAGGCCAGTGAGATTATTGTGATGCAGCACGGACATATCGCCCAGCGTGGCAATCATGATGCGCTGGCGCAACAAAGCGGCTGGTATCGCGATATGTATCGCTATCAACAACTGGAGGCGGCGCTTGACGATGCTCCGGAAATTCGTGAGGAGGCCGTCGATGCGTAGTTTTAGCCAACTCTGGCCGACTCTCAAACGCCTGTTAGCGTATGGTTCGCCGTGGCGCAAACCACTGGGGATTGCGGTTCTGATGATGTGGGTTGCGGCAGCGGCAGAAGTCAGTGGACCGCTACTCATCAGCTATTTCATCGATAATATGGTGGCGAAAAATAATCTGCCGTTGAAAGTGGTTGCCGGTCTGGCGGCGGCGTATGTTGGGCTGCAACTGTTTGCCGCTGGACTGCACTACGCACAGTCGCTGCTGTTTAATCGGGCGGCAGTTGGCGTTGTACAACAGTTGCGTACCGATGTAATGGATGCTGCGCTACGCCAGCCATTAAGCGAGTTTGATATCCAGCCTGTCGGGCAGGTGATTTCCCGCGTCACTAATGATACTGAAGTGATCCGCGACCTCTACGTTACCGTAGTGGCAACCGTTCTGCGTAGCGCCGCACTGGTGGGCGCGATGCTGGTAGCGATGTTCAGCCTCGACTGGCGGATGGCGCTGGTGGCGATAATGATTTTTCCGGTCGTGCTGGTGGTGATGGTGATATACCAGCGTTACAGTACGCCGATTGTCCGCCGTGTGCGCGCCTATCTGGCGGATATCAACGACGGCTTTAACGAAATCATCAACGGTATGAGCGTCATCCAGCAGTTCCGTCAGCAGGCACGATTTGGTGAACGCATGGGTGAGGCCAGTCGGTCGCACTATATGGCGAGGATGCAAACCCTGCGCCTCGACGGTTTTTTACTGCGGCCATTACTGAGTCTTTTTTCGTCGCTCATCCTTTGTGGCTTGTTGATGCTGTTTGGCTTCTCCGCCAGCGGCACCATTGAAGTGGGCGTGCTGTATGCGTTTATCAGCTATCTTGGGCGGCTTAATGAACCATTAATCGAACTGACCACGCAACAGGCGATGCTGCAACAGGCTGTTGTTGCTGGTGAGCGCGTGTTTGAGCTGATGGACGGACCGCGCCAGCAATATGGCAATGATGATCGCCCGTTACAGAGCGGCACCATCGAAGTCGATAATGTGTCGTTTGCTTATCGCGACAACAATCTGGTACTGAAGAACATTAATCTCTCTGTGCCTTCGCGTAACTTTGTGGCGCTGGTCGGGCATACCGGCAGTGGCAAAAGCACCCTTGCAAGTTTATTGATGGGGTATTACCCGCTAACGGAAGGTGAGATTCATCTCGACGGTCGTCCATTAAATTCGCTAAGTCACAGCGCATTACGTCAGGGCGTGGCGATGGTGCAGCAAGATCCGGTGGTGCTGGCGGATACTTTCCTCGCCAACGTGACGCTGGGGCGTGATATCTCCGAAGAGCGTGTCTGGCAGGCACTGGAAACCGTGCAGCTGGCGGAGCTGGCGCGCAGCATGAGCGACGGTATTTATACGCCGCTGGGCGAGCAGGGGAATAATCTTTCGGTCGGGCAAAAGCAACTGCTGGCGCTGGCGCGCGTGCTGGTGGAGACGCCACAAATCCTGATCCTTGATGAGGCAACCGCCAGCATTGATTCCGGTACTGAACAGGCGATTCAACATGCTCTGGCGGCGGTGCGTGAACATACCACGCTGGTCGTGATTGCTCACCGCTTATCGACTATTGTTGATGCCGACACCATTCTGGTGCTTCATCGTGGGCAAGCCGTGGAGCAGGGCACTCACCAGCAACTGCTGGCGGCCCAGGGACGCTACTGGCAGATGTATCAACTGCAACTTGCGGGAGAAGAGCTGGCAGCCAGCGTGCGTGAAGAGGAATCATTGAGCGCCTGAATAGCGCAATATTTCATCGTTGGTGCAAAAATGTAACGCACTGTGCACTGTCATAGTGCGTTTTCATTTTCAATCTTCTTAACTTCCTGCTCTCTTTCTCGTTTTTCATTTCTGGCATACCGCTTGCAATACCTTCTTCGTGTAGCAGAACCATTACCGAATTCTGACCGGAGGGGATCTATGAAGCTGGTGACCGTGATAATCAAACCATTCAAGCTGGAAGACGTTCGTGAAGCGTTATCTTCCATTGGTATTCAGGGGCTGACCGTCACCGAAGTGAAAGGTTTCGGGCGTCAGAAAGGACATGCTGAGCTGTACCGGGGGGCGGAATACAGCGTCAACTTCCTGCCAAAAGTAAAAATTGATGTGGCGATTGCTGATGACCAACTCGATGAAGTGATCGATATCGTCAGCAAGGCTGCCTACACCGGAAAAATTGGCGACGGCAAAATCTTCGTCGCTGAATTGCAACGCGTCATTCGTATTCGTACCGGCGAAGCCGACGAAGCGGCGCTGTAATCTCTGGCACACAGCAACAGGAACGAAAAATGAAGATAGCGACGATAAAAACTGGGCTTGCTTCACTGGCGATGCTGCCGGGACTGGTAATGGCTGCACCTGCGGTGGCCGATAAAGCCGACAATGCGTTTATGATGATTTGTACTGCGCTGGTGCTGTTTATGACTATTCCGGGAATTGCCCTGTTTTACGGTGGGTTGATTCGCGGCAAAAACGTGCTGTCGATGCTGACGCAGGTGACCGTGACGTTTGCACTGGTCTGTATTCTCTGGGTGGTTTACGGCTACTCGCTGGCGTTTGGTGAAGGCAACAATTTCTTTGGCAACATTAACTGGTTAATGCTGAAAAACATCGAACTGACGGCGGTGATGGGCAGCATTTATCAGTATATCCACGTGGCGTTTCAGGGATCGTTTGCCTGCATTACCGTAGGCTTGATCGTTGGGGCGCTGGCGGAACGAATCCGCTTCTCAGCTGTGTTGATCTTCGTGGTAGTGTGGCTGACGCTCTCTTACATTCCGATTGCGCATATGGTCTGGGGCGGCGGTTTGCTGGCTTCTCACGGTGCGCTGGATTTCGCGGGCGGCACGGTGGTGCACATTAACGCCGCAATTGCCGGTCTGGTGGGCGCATATCTGATAGGCAAACGCGTGGGCTTCGGCAAAGAGGCGTTTAAACCGCACAACCTGCCGATGGTCTTTACCGGGACTGCCATTCTCTATATCGGTTGGTTTGGCTTTAACGCCGGGTCAGCGGGCACGGCGAATGAAATCGCGGCACTGGCATTTGTGAATACTGTGGTCGCAACGGCAGCGGCAATTCTTGGCTGGATCTTCGGTGAATGGGCGCTGCGTGGTAAGCCTTCACTGCTGGGAGCGTGTTCTGGCGCGATTGCCGGTCTGGTCGGCGTGACCCCAGCCTGTGGCTATATTGGGGTTGGCGGTGCGTTGATTATCGGCGGGGTAGCTGGTCTGGCGGGCTTGTGGGGCGTTACCATGTTGAAACGCCTGCTGCGGGTGGATGATCCCTGCGATGTCTTCGGGGTACACGGTGTTTGTGGCATTGTCGGCTGTATCATGACCGGGATTTTTGCCGCCAGTTCGCTGGGTGGTGTGGGCTTCGCCGAAGGTGTGACGATGGGACATCAGCTGTTGGTACAGCTGGAAAGCATCGCCATTACGATTGTCTGGTCTGGTGTGGTGGCATTTATTGGCTACAAACTGGCGGATTTGACAGTTGGCCTGCGCGTGCCGGAAGAGCAGGAGCGCGAAGGACTGGACGTCAACAGCCACGGTGAAAATGCTTATAACGCGTAACAAGCACTGCAAAAAAATAGCCGGACGGTTTTCACCTCCGGCTGTTTTTTTTAATTGTGATTACGCATTACCCCTTCCTGAACGGTCGAGGCAACCAGCACGCCGTCCTGGGTATAAAACTCCCCGCGCACAAAGCCGCGTGCGCTGGACGCCGAGGTGCTCTCCACGCTATACAACAGCCATTCATTCAAATTAAACGGGCGATGGAACCACATGGAATGGTCAATGGTGGCAATCTGAATCCCCGGTTCAAGAAAACCGATGCCGTGCGGCTGTAAAGCAACCGGCAGGAAGTTAAGGTCAGAAGCGTAACCGAGCAGATACTGATGAACGCGCAGATCATCTGGCACGCTACCATTTGCGCGGATCCATACCTGACGATTCGGTTCTGCAACGTGCCCTTTCAGCGGGTTATGAAACTCTACCGGACGAACCTCCAGTGGACGATCGCAGATGAATTTATCTTTTAGCACCGGCGGCAGCAGGTGCGCCAGCGATTGGGCGATTTGCGTTTCCGAAGGCAGGCCATCAGGCGCTGGCGCGGGCGGCATCTCTTTTTGGTGCTCGAATCCAGCCTCTGGCGCCTGGAAAGAGGCCGTCATATAGAAAATCGGTTTACCGTTTTGAATAGCAGCAACCCGGCGGGCGCTGAAGCTGTTGCCGTCGCGTAGCGTTTCTACATCATAAATAATGGGTTTTTTGCTATCGCCAGGGCGAAGAAAGTAGCTATGAAACGAATGCACCAGACGCTCTTCCGGGACCGTCTCTTTTGCTGCATATAGCGCCTGACCAACAACCTGGCCGCCAAAGACCTGGCGTAAACCTAAATCCTCACTCTGGCCGCGAAAGAGTCCTTCCTCAATTTTTTCCAGATTTAACAATGTCAGTAAATTTTTTAGCGCCTGACTCATATAACTCTCCAGTAACAAAGCTGCCGCAGCAAGCCAAAGTGAGTTGAGTATAACGCAATTTTGGTACTGGTCCGATGGGTGCAATGGTCTGAATTACGGGCTAAATGCAGGCGTTAATACGTGACATGTGCCACACTTATTGACGTTACTATTTTGTTAACCACTCTTCCGGCGAGGAAAGTTAGCCCGCTGGTGCATTGATAATAAGGAGAAGTGAATGAAACTCGTGCACATGGCCAGTGGTTTAGCGGTTGCAATTGCGTTGGCAGCTTGCGCGGATAAAAGCGCGGATATCCAGACGCCAGCACCGGCTGCAAATACGTCTATTGCAGCGACACAGCAACCTGCTATACAACAACCGAATGTTTCCGGTACGGTCTGGATCCGTCAGAAAGTCGCACTGCCGCCTGATGCTGTGCTGACCGTGACACTTTCTGACGCGTCGTTAGCCGATGCGCCTTCTAAAGTTCTGGCGCAGAAAGCAGTACGTACCGAAGGTAAACAGTCACCGTTCAGTTTTGTTCTGCCATTTAACCCGGCAGACGTTCAGCCGAACGCACGTATCCTGTTGAGTGCGGCGGTTACCGTGAACGACAAATTGGTGTTTATCACCGATACCGTTCAACCGGTGATCAATCAGGGCGGAACCAAAGCTGACCTGACATTAGTGCCGGTTCAGCAAACCGCTGTACCGGTTCAGGCCAGCGGTGGCGCAACGACCACCGTACCTTCGACTTCACCAACCCAGGTGAATCCGTCTTCGGCAGTTCCAGCCCCTACGCAATACTAAGCGCCACTAACCCTCTCCGCTGGAGAGGGTTAGTAAATCCAGCGATAACGCTGTAAGTCGATTTGCCCGCTTCCCGACACCATCACTCCTTCTGCCAGTAATGCCTGCCGTTGACGCTGCAAATCCGGGCCGGTTAACGAGATTGTGCCGTGGCGATTAACCACCCGATGCCAGGGGAGGGTGCTGCCTTCGGGTAGACGCTTTAACACACCGCCCACCTGGCGCGCAGCACGGGGTGATCCTGCCAGTTTTGCGACGTCGCCGTAAGTGGTGACGTAGCCTTCGGGAATAGCGGCTACGATTTGCCAGACGCGTTGGGGAAATGAATCTTCTTTTTCCATCTTTTCTTCCTGAGGTAATTTTTCAGCATAATCTGGAAAAACCTCTGAGTGAAGCCGCATTGCGCAAGAAACCAGCATCCGGCACGCAATGGGTTGCAATTAGCCGGGGCAGCAGTGATAATGCGCCTGCGCGTTGGTTCTCAACGCTCTCAATGGGGGCTCTGTTGGTTCTCCCGCAACGCTACTCTGTTTACCAGGTCAGGTCCGGAAGGAAGCAGCCAAGGCAGATGACGCGTGTGCCGGGATGTAGCTGGCAGGGCCCCCACCCATTTCTGCTCCTGCCGTTTCGTCAAAAAATCCCAATGTGGCTAAACTTTAACCACGACTGACGCCGCAAGAATTGTCTGGCTGCGCAGTACGCTTCGGAGGTATTTCTGATGAAGTATGTTGATGGTTTTGTGGTTGCTGTTCCTGCCGAAAATAAAGATGCCTATCGAGAAATGGCCGCAAAGGCCGCGCCATTGTTTAAAGAGTTCGGCGCGCTTCGTATTGTTGAATGTTGGGCCAGCGATATGCCAAACGGCAAAGTGACCGATTTTCGCATGGCAGTGAAAGCGGAAGAGAATGAGGAAGTGGTGTTTAGCTGGATTGAATACCCTTCAAAAGAGGTCCGCGACGCTGCCAATCAAAAAATGATGTCTGACCCACGAATGAAAGAGTTCGGCGAATCAATGCCGTTTGATGGCAAACGGATGATTTACGGCGGGTTTGAGTCAATCATCGACGAGTAGCGTGACGGGCTGTGCGGCGTGCCGCCAGCCCCCAAAATTTACAGATGGTATTCTGCCCAGCGTATGAAATCTTCTTTTGGCAACGCTTTGCTGTACAGCCAGCCCTGACCGTAATGCACGCCATGCTGACGTAGCCACTCTTCCTGTTTACCCGTTTCGATCCCTTCCGCCACCATTTTCAGTTTCAACGTTTTTGCCATTTCGATGATATGCGGTGTGACATTTTTATATTCCAACGCATCAACGAAGGATTTATCGATCTTCAGAATGTCGACATCCAGATCCTGTAAATAACTTAAACTTGAATACCCCGTACCAAAATCATCCAGGTAAATATCATGACCCGCTTCCCGGTAGCGCGAAATTATCGGGGCGCTGGTTTTCGGATCGGCAAATTCGCGCTCTGTGAGTTCAAGAGCGATCTGTTTGGGGTTAACCTGGTAGTGATTGATCATGTCTCGCAGCAGTTGCGGAATTTTTTCCGAGGCGAGCACGGTGGATTCAAGATTGATGGAAATATGTTGTTCCGGGTGTTGTCGCAGCCAGTCGCCCATATCTTCAAACACGTTTCTTATAATCAGCAGCGTCAGTGGCTCAGAAAGACCCGTTTGCTGTGCCAGCGGAATAAAACTATCTGGCGACAACCAACTACCGTCTGTCTGCGGCCAGCGCGCCAGTGCTTCGGCACCGACAATTTTGCCATTGGCTAAGGAGACAATCGGCTGATAGTGCACACAAATATCACGATTTTCGATGGCATCCTGCAAGCGATGATGCGGAGACTGGATACGACGCAAAATACGCAGCATAAACATGGCTGCCAGCAGGCCAATTAACAACCCTACAGGTAACCAGATAAAGACCTGCCGATGCCAGCCTTTTTGCAACGTTTTCGTTGAAGCCCAGGTGATGATGGAAATATTCATCTCTGGTAAGGGCAGAATGTCGTAAATGATCCCATTATTTTCGATGTGCTCACCGGGTGTTTTTTGCAATTGGGTAATAATACCCCGGGCAATTTCGTCGCTGCTGGTTATGACTATATTACGGGCATTGCCAATAATAGCGGCATCAATTTGCCATGAGCTATAAGGAATCACGTCGATAAAGGAGGCGGGGTCGATCATCACTACGTAATGTGCGGTTCCCATAGCAACCATGTAACGGGTAATACCTAAGTCATTGTGTGAGGTTAACCAGACCCGATAACCATCTTTTGAAATCTTCCCCGGCTCCGGAAAGGTATCCGGTGGGCTTTCGTGTTCCAGAGAAGAGCATTGGGGAACGTTGTTATCGATATAAACCACTTCCTGAATATAGCGATAGCTGTATGAAACCCGCCGCATTTCCATGAGATGCTCTTCACTACAGGCTCCGCCTTGCCATCTTTCCAGCTCTTGTAGTGCATCTTTCCCTTGCGTCGCCACTTTATTGGCTCGAATAGCGACGCGGGAGGAATAGGTATTCAGCTCTTCAACAAACGACGCTTCTACCTGCTGATGAGCCAGCCAGATGCTTAAGCCGACAGGCAGTAGTACTGAAAGTATAAGCACTCCCGAAATCAGGCCGACCAGATGTCGTGTTCTCACTGTAGTGGCATAGTGAATTTGGCCACCTGAATAGAGGTGATATCATCACCTCATAGTCAAAA
>NZ_PTRD01000045.1:0-45993 GCF_002965005.1 Escherichia sp. MOD1-EC7011 | reverse complement strand
GCATTATAGTTTGCAAGTGTTTTTAAATGTTCATTTAACGATACTCATGATTTCTAATCAAAATTATTCAGTGCTTTTTTATTTATCATCTCGAACATTTTTAGTTCATCGTCAGATAATCCCTCCCAAACTTTCTTCATGATTATATTTTGCACACGTATCATTCTTTGTATAAATAAAACTCCATCTGATGTTAAACATAAATTTTTACCTCGGCGATCGAGTTCATTATCAACACGTTTGATAAGGTTTTGCTTTTCTAAGATATCTGTAATTCGCGTTATATTTGTTTTAGAAACCTGCAACAGGTTACTAATTTCAGATGGGGATAAACAATAACCATCAGTAAAATATAATAATGATAATGCCATAAACATGGTATTGTTTATTTTATGCTTCTCTAGCGCATCTGATATGACGTCCTGCATTTTATTGCTAATCCGGATACATAATTGCATTAGCAAATGCTCCTGAACAGGATAATCTGTCTCTTTATTCTTTTGATAATCAAGTATTTTTTCTAGAAAAAGCACGTTTTTCATTGTTGTATCCGGTATTGAATAATCATCTCATAAAAACCATGTAGCCTGTGTGTGATATCTATGTCCCAATGAAACTGGTAAAATAAAGTATAGCAGTTCAAGATTCCTTGCGCCACCTGAATTTTCTACAGATAATGCAAAACACATAGCAGTAAAACCTTTCGTTTATAAATTTTATTTTTTCCTATAAACATATAGTTCTCCATGCGCTTTCTTTCTGTCTCGGTGTATTCCCATTTCTTTTTCTATTCGTATCGTAGCTTTACGTAACTCTTTTGATGTGCTAACATCTTTGGCTGCAATGTTTTTTGGCACCGCCTGCTTCATGCAGCGGCGTATTTGTTCTCTAAGATATATTCGTTGGTCTACCTGTCCTTCCTGTCGATAATCCATCAGTACTTCCTGCCAGCGAACAGCAGCCCTGCGCCATAGTCCTCTTTGCTCAAGATCTTCGGCCTTCTTGTCTCTAACCATTTCCCCTCCAAACAAACGTATGCTACAGATTAACTACCTAAAAATTGAGTTTAACACTAACTCATGTAATTAATACTAATGCAAGAAAATATTCACTAATATTTTTATCTTTTAGTTATAAACTAAATTTACATGTGGCTGTTTTGCAAAATGTAGACTTCCTATATTTTTTATGAAATGATTAGGAAAATAAATTTATTTTATAGCTTTAACACTATGGTCAATACATTTCTTAACACCCAATGCCATCACGAATGAACTAAGGAAAAGCGGAATGGCCTTTGACGTTAAAATGCTCTAACTGGAGGTTGCTCATGTGTTTTTCTCTTATCGTTTAGTTACTACATTCTTACACAAACCAAGTAAGTGTTTACCTATCATTTAACGCGTTTGAAAACGTATACGCTGACTGTGATCCCTGTCTCTTCAAACTCGTTGGTAAACGACTTCCCTCTGGCATAAACGTAATTATCCATCGTCATCCAGTCCAGTATTGGCGCAGTGCCCGGCAATACTGCTACAAGACGCCCGCCGACTTTCAGATGCCCCAGCGCAGCCAGCGTGTGCTCTCTATGACGACCAAGCGAGTACGGCGGGTTCATAACGATTTTGTCGAACTGATAACCTGCGTTGTCCTCAGACCACTTTATGAAGTCGCAGCAAATCGTGTTCGTATACCCTTTTCCACGCAGGATATCAGCAAAGAGAGGTGCGATTTCTATGCAGGTAACATCTTCCAGATCGGCGTTAATATAGGCCAGAAGATCCCCACGTCCGGCTTGAGGCTCCAACAGCTTCTCACCAGGCTTCAATTCAGTGGCTCTTGCAACGTACTCAGCAATCAAGCGTGGGGTAGGGTAGAACTGGTGTGATTTTGTATCCGGTATTAAACCGGTAGCCACAATCGTATTTAGCGTATGGCCGATGTCATACGGGAACTGCCAGTGCTTTTTCTCCTGCACGCCGCCAATGAAGCTCAGTGTGCGCTCAAGCTCTTCCACCTGCGACTTCTGGAGAGCTGAATCAGAGAAGTACCATACTCCTTTGTCTTTGCTCAATCGCCCGTCACGAAGCGCAGTGCGAACCGGGACGGAGATCGTCTTCTGGATTAGCCCGAACTGCTTTGGTGCCCGTGTTTTTGGCGCTCTGCGGCATGGCGCGGGGATTGCTGCAGGCATACTGTAAGCCAGCACCTCATTCAACTTCCAGGCCACGTCAGGATGTATTTCAAAGTGAACGTTGCCGTTCTTGAACATCTTCACGCGCATCAGATTTCCATCGACGTTCATCCAGTCACCGGTCTGGCAGTCGTTTGCCCGATACGCAGCTGATAGCACCTCAGCAGTGCGGTTGATGGTAATAAATTCTTTGTGCGCGAAGAAATGAAGCAAAACACGCAGATCGTCGATATAGTCCTCTTTGCGATAGTTCACACTAACGCTGTCCCGCCAGAAATCAGAAATGCAGTCAGCGATTATCAGACGCTCGCTGAAACCGTTCGTCTTATTTGTCTTGTGCGCAGGACTCAGCGCCTTAAACAAGCCATACACGCGCTCGGAGAGATATTTGTGCCTGTCATTCAGCAAATTAAGCATCGTGGGTATGACCGTTTCTGCTTTGAACTCCGGTACACCAACGAACTCTTTAACCTTCATCTGGTAGCCGGTTCTGTCAGTTTTGATGACTTCCTGTTTGCCCTCTATAAACTGCTCGCGCCACTCATCTCGACGGGAAGCTGGCATGATCAGCAAAACGTTAGTCATGTCCGTGACCTTCCTCCAGTACTCGGCCCAAATATTCTGTTTCACCCATTCCAGATCGACTTTATCCAACCAACCTCGATTTAAACGCGAGCGATCTTCATCTGGTCGATGGTTTAGTCTCAGCAGGCGATTAATCATGTTGTGGCGTTCGTCGCCATAAACGAAGTCGTGTACCTGATACATGAAGGCGATCTCTTTCTCGCACTCGGCCACAATTTCGTGGATGACGTTCATTTCCTGCCGATAGTCGATAGCAGTGTTTGAGTTGGCATCGTCGATGATGGAAAGGGCTGTATTCATAATTGCACCATTAAGAAGTGATTTGTTTAATGGTGCAATTATTTCAAAAATGAAAAGGTACTAAATAGAAATAAACAGGCAATCCTTCAAATAAAGGCATTGGCTAATCATACTTGGAGGTATTTATCACCAGAATTTTGTTTGTATAAATCTTCTTAATATCCCATGTGACATTACCGGAATACCATTGACCGTTATATACTTGGTTTCCAGTTGCACCTGTCATTGTTACATAGACAGGTCTGTCGTAATCGGTTCGTCTATAGTTATATACCCCAACCATAGCAGGCATTACCGCACATGGATACCCCATATCTATTGTAAATTGAGGGTCAGAAATAGTGATAAGTTTCGCATCAAGGGGCATCATCTCACCGTGATACACCATTGCGCCTGCGCTGTTATACATGGCAATGCCATAGCCAGAATGTGGTAACACCATATCAGAAAAAGCATAAACTGTTATTGTTCCGGGGCTACCATTTACCTGATGCAATCTGAGAGCATTGTATCCGTTACTATGCTCATGAATAAACATCATGTTCGCCTTATTACTGCTTTTTATGAAGAAAAAGCATGATTTGTTTGATGGGATTGATGTTTGAAAAACAGAACCTTTAGATGTAGACATTGTCCCTTTATTAATCAGATTTTGCGGAGTAAATTCTGGACTCATCCACAAACTTCCATCTGATTGTGTAATTGACATCCCGAACATAATTATCCCCAGTATGTGTATATGTAAGAACCAAGCCCCGTATATAAATTTGACCAACTAACCGTATTTCCATTAATAGTAACTGTTGGAACAGGTAAATTAATGTAGTTGTCGTTGTTAAGAGGCATCAATGACCACACGGCATGTAGCGATTTACCCGGTGGCGGATTGGAGTACGTCTTAGAGCCTGATGACGCAGTAAATCGATCAAGAAAAAAAATAGGAGTAAGGAAGCCAGTAACGTTAATTCCTTTATTGTTGTAAATCCCTGTACCGTATGCCATTTTTCATCCTTGTTTTTTATCAACACAATATGGCCGATCATGCGGCCATATCAGATCAATTAGAGCTTTGAAAGGCTTTGTGTGGCTGTGTTGCGAGGTTATGTCGATGGCTTAACTCACGCATCATGTCTTCAAGCCGACTCTTTGTGTCGTCGAGTTGGTCGGCCATTGCTCCCAAAAGCTGACGAACGGCCATCGGATCATCGCTGTTTAGTGATGGCATTTTATAACCCGCCTGAGAAGACATAAGATTGAACGCAGACATCAACATCGTTAGAGAGGATTTAAGCCCAGCAATTTCACGATCTTTGCTGGCAATAATCGCCTCACTCTTGTTAGTGTCATCAGTTCGTTGAGTCTCGCTCACCATATCCAAAGTCGCCTGCAACTTATCAGCGCGCTCTTTTTCAGCAAGATAATGAACACCGAAATGATGTGCTAAAGCTACAACCTGAGTTGGCTCTTCAAAGGTGGACTCAAAATTAAGTGCTGTAACCACTCTCTCAAATATGGAAACGTCTTCTATTCCTCGAAGAATGGCTAACATTTTGACCAGTTCATTAGCATCCATTTCTTCGAATAAGGCGTTTTGTTCATCAGCTATCGCTTTGCATTTCTTGCACATGTGTTTTTCCTAATGCTTAAACAAGTTGTTTTCTTATTGGCTTTATTGTGATGTGGCATAAAAGGGGAGCAAGCTAAACGTAAAGGTGCAAACTCTCTATTTCGGTCAACGAAACACAAGGGCCATTTGGCCCTTGTCATTAACACGTTGCTTTACGGACTAGCGGATAAGCGAAGTAGATCGCCAGACCAATGAGGACGCCATCAGAAATGACAGACATCATCTTTCCCGTAAAATCCACCAACACCGCCATCACCAGAAGAGCAATGACGGTCACAAGCCGGAATCTCTCAAGCATTAGAGATAAGCATCCAGTGACAACTGAAGCGCCTGTGCGATCTTTTTCAGTGCCAGCTCTTCTTGTTCGCCAATACCGTCTTGGTCGGCAATATCAAGGCACAGACACAGTACATCTACTGCATCATTAGTCCCGGCCACATCAGCCAGCTCACGTAAAGCCTGGGCATTAGCGCGGCGCGGTGAGGCTTCGTATTGAGCACGGATATTGGCGCTCATTTGGGCAATCTCACCAGCAAACGGAGAAAACGCAGGCAGAGCTGCAATTGTTTTCTCAAGAATGGAAATTTCCTTTGCGTCGCATGTGCCATCGGCATAGGAGATCATGTACGCGCCCCACACGGTGGCTTCAACCGCATCTCGGTTCTCCATTTTTTTGACCTCGATAACAGCTTTACGAGTTTTCTTTTTGAATAAACCTAACATGTGCTTTCCTTTTGTTATTTGTTAAAACAAGTTGTTTTCTAGTTACATGAATTGCTTACGAAAAGACGGTCAATGCATATGCACTAACAACCGTCAGAAATAACCAAGTACCGAACCGACTGGAAAAACAAAAATCCCAACAACACGAGCCAAGGTCATACCAGCCTGAAACTGGAGATCACCAGAGCAAACGAGTTTTACAATGTTCGATACCCAACCGGCGGCCATGAGAGCTATGAAAGCCAGAATCGCCAGCCAAGTTTTTCCAAAGTGATTTGAAAACCAGTTCATACAACCGCCTTAGTCACAGCATGATCCTGAGTAACTGGATGAACTTGAGGTATCGCATCCACCGTCATCCCATCCAGAGTGACAGGACGCTCTACTGGAGTGGTGGTAATTGTCGTCGACGGAGGTGTGGTGATGGATGAACCCGGCATCAAAAGGCTCTGGCCGGCTGGAACGGCTACCGTCGCCAGTGAAACTATAATGAGAACGTAGGCCATTGGTTTCAGCCTCTTTCTTTGAAAATTTTCCATTCGAACTGTCCTTGTTGTTTTTCTCCTTCACTAAAGGCCGTGTACTTTTCGCTTCGCGTGAAGAACCAGAGGTAACAATCGCCCCCACGTTCGCAACAACTGACGCTTGCTTATCTAAACGTTCATTCAGCAACCGAACGGCAGTCTCTAGTTCATCAAGACGTGACAGAACACGACCGCTAAATAATTCGGCCAAAATTTGACGTAGTGAACGAGGACGTTTAGTTGCAGAAGTGAAATAGGTTTGACGTGCCATGTGGACTCCATCCAGTGTCAGAAAGAGTTGCGGCTGGCGATTGCCAGCCGCCTTTCTCGTTCCATCCTGGAACTGTGTCTTACCGACACATTGTCATCCTGACGCCGATAAGATACATGATTTAAAATGATAGGTAAACACTTACTTACTGCTTGTTGTAAACAAAACCAATATCTTTCTTGTGAGGCATATCTGCTGCGGAAAAAGCTGCGATCTTCGCGAGTCGATCACATATTTCATTTTCACGATGCCCGGCGTGACCTTTAACCCACTTCCAGCGAACATTATGTCGACTTGCAGCCTCATCCAGACGCTTCCACAGATCAACATTCTTTACCGGTTTTTTGTCAGAAGTCACCCATCCATTGCGTTTCCACCATTTCATCCACTGTGTCATGCCGTTTTTCAGATACTGGCTATCAGAGTGCAAAATAACGTTGCATGGATATTTCAAACGCTCCAGCCCGATAAGTGCCCCCATCATCTCCATGCGGTTATTGGTGGTGCTATGAAAACCATCTGAGAACTCGCGTTCCTCACCACGATACTGGAGAACTATACCGTAACCGCCCGGGCCACCCGGATTTTTAAGGCAAGAGCCATCACTGAAGATTTTCACGGTTTTAAGCTGGGGATTGAACTCTACGACAGGCGTTGTGGAATTGGTGCGGGGAGAATTTTTGTTTTTGGCTTTTTTGCGAGTTTTTTCTTGCGATCGGGCTGGTGTCTTCGTCGTCATATAAACTCCTGAATCAAGCGCCGCGCCGATTTTTTTCCTCGCGCGTGCGCACACGCGTGCGTGTTAATAATTATTAAAATAAACAAATTACTTCCCAGAACAGGTTTTTATAAACCTGAACTGAACGAACGAAGTGAGTGAAGTTCACCTCGAACGAAGTGAGAGGTTGTCTTTTCAGGTAATATTCTCCCAGGGAGGTGAGTATAAAAATCCCTCACCAACCTGGTCGTTTCATAACCTGAAAAGTTATGGCCTAAGTCTACTGCCAGCTTAGACTTGGGAAGTTATGGATGACAGCACCCCAGAACCGAGATCTTCCCACACTTTATGAAGGGGAGTACTGGATTCAACCTCTCGAAACACCCCAGACTCGACAATCATAAAGTGACCCTTGTCTCCGCTCACTTTGGTTCCCCCTTCCCCGACACCTAAACGGCACCGGTTCTACGCTGGTAGTGAGCTTTTTTAAACCTGACGCCAGTGACGCTTACCCCCACCCATCAGGTCGAGTCTCCAGTCTACGACTGGAAACTATCAGATCTTAGCACTTACAATTCATTTTATGAATAGTTTGTACTTATCTATCATTTCGATTGATTATTTTCTCGACCATGTAGTTGAACATTCAAGGCAAACACCTCGTTGATCAACTCACCTAAAAGCTGTTCAACAAGTTCGCGATGCTCCCCAAGATGCAAGCACTTAATTGCCCATTCGTACAAGTTGAAAGCCTGCTCGCGGTCTTTCATCATTTCACGGGCCTGGGCCAGAAAATCGCTCTCTACGAGCGCAACGACATTAGTCGGGTATGACATGTTAGTTTCCTTAAAGTGATTCATAAAATCGATTTTAAAGCGTCTGGGAAGGGGTTCTAGTGGATTCTGTAGTGATGTTCAGGTCTGGAGTCTCTGATACAAAACAGCCTGCTTCCGTATATTAATAATTAATATGTAGTTATTTATATATACAGAAGCAGGCTAATTACAGACGCCAGAACAAACTAAGCAGCCTTCTTTGATGGTCTTTTTTTCCTGATCACATTCGCAGGATCATACCCTCCCAGACTTTTCATGACGTCCAAAGGGATCTTGCTTATAGAGTGCCCAGCGTCCTGACAGAATCCTCGAAAAACAACGAGCATACTGCCACCTGGGTTGATGTTTACTTCTACCTGACCCAGATTGACGTCAGGCTCGACAAACGCTACGCGGCCACCAGACAGAATAATCGTCTCATTCGCACACTCTGTTGCACGCTCATACCACTTTGTATCTAGGGATTGAGGAATTAGCATCACTGTTGTAACTCCGCGAGCCTGCTCACGTATAGCCGCATCAATCCAGGGGGAGATTTTGGAGTAGGGTGGATTGAGGAAGGCAATTGTACCTGGCTGTCCCCATTCAGATTTCAAAGCATCACGCTCAACGCCTATGAAATTAGGCAGCTTTGCATTGTCCTTGTTGCAGGCAACGTCAACATCAAATGTCACTCCAAGATAACGTTGAATGGCAGAAAACAGCCAGTCAGGTGTTCTCCAGAGGTCACGAAGAGAGTTGTCGCGCTTTCGCTGTTTGATTTTTTCGGCTGCAATCATCTTCTTTCTCGATAGGTAAGTAAATACCTATTTTTGCATTTGATTTTATGTCTGGCAATCAAATAAAACGCGCCAGAAATGCAAACGAGAAGCTCTCTGGCGCGTTTTTGTGGTGCTGGGTATGTGATTGGCTTACCCAGCACTATAAAGCTCTCTATGGGCTTTATTTTCAGTAGGGGAACGTCATCCAATAGTGTACTCCGCGACAAACTTCTTAACGATCGGTGATTCTTCGTTCAATGTTAGATTTCCACCGCCTCTAACGGCAATTCCTGTCGCTGGAAATACAGCCATCATTTGCCCAGCCTGAGTTGACGCAGTGTTAAGCGGATACGGTTTTTCTGGATTGCTCATTAAAGCAATCTTAATACTATTACTTGTAGCCTTCTTTTCTGTGAGAAGGTGTCTCATGGAAATTACCGTGTAAACACTAATATCTGGACCTCCGCTAAACCAATTAAGAAGGTTTAATATCTTATCCTTTGCTTTGACAGGCGCGTTCTCATAAGCATCTAAAAAAATATCTTTCTCTAAACCCGCTTTATTGAAAAACGCATCATCTTTATCACTTAGAGTAAAACGAGGACCTCTTGCAGTACGCGCTTTTTTATTTGTGTTGCTATCATTTGACTGTTGAACTTTTAATTCATCATTAATCTCAACACACCCTTCAACCTCAATAAATCCCAATTGTTCTGGCTCGTTTTCGGCAGATTCAACACTTTCAGCCTTAATTACGTTTATAGGCTCATGAGCTAACTCCAACTCATTTAAAGCGGAGCTGAAATCACCTGCTTTTTCTTCATTGAACTGTTCTTCGGCAACATCATCAGAACTCATGGCTACGCCAGCATCGAGGCCGAGAAGCAGATCGTCAATATCATCAGTATTTTCAACCTGTGCAGCTTTTTTTACTGGTTCATCAAGTGATTGCAACATGGCTGTCAGCTCATCCAGATCATCATTTGTCATTACATTTTCAACCGAACTCATGTAAGTCTCCTTCTGTTTGGTTACATTTGCGTTTCGATGGCTGCATTTTGACTAAACCTATCAGGCGGAAAAGTATTAAATACAGGCAGGAAATGATTGAAAGGCGACTGTTCTTTAAAAGAAAGCCTACTTTAAACTTTTTAAAGTAGGCTTTTGTTTTACACAATTTCAGAGGGTAATTTAAAAAATCCGTACTTATTACGTGCCTTAAAGAAGCATTGCATCATTAAGTTTGTGTCATATAAGGCACTATGTGCTTTGGCATGATCGTATATAAAGCCAAGAGAGAAGGCCAACTCTTCAAGGCGGGGACGTTTACCGTCTTCTGTGGCCCACAGGGAAAATAGAGTGTCAATCAATGGGATGTCTGGAAGCGAAAAACCGTAACTTTTCAGCTCATGCCTAATAAACGGAATATCGAACGCTTCGCCGTTGTGGGCTATCCAAATATCGGAAGAAGAGAGATACGAAGCGACAGATGAAGCGTGATCGGCTAGTAACGGCTCGGCGGCTAAATCTTCAAGACTGATGCCGTGTACCGCTTGCGCTTTCGGATCGATACTGCGACGCGGGTTGAACCGCATTACAAAACTATCAACCATTGTCTGTGTCTCAATTTCGTACTTCACCATTGCGATTTCAATGATTTTATGGCCTGAGAGGAAATCAAGACCTGTTGATTCGATGTCCACCCCTGTAGCAATCACTTTTTATCTCCTTTTACTGGTCGTTTGGACGGTGTGAAGATGGCAGCTTCAACATCCCACCCCCTCAAAATTCGCTGCGAGATAATGGTCGCAGTCAAGCCAACCTCTCTAGCCCATTCGGTAATTCGCTGAGTTCTGCCGCGACACTCGATCAGACGCTTACTATCTCGGTTGGCATACGTGTCGACGCTGGCGTTAAGCGCGCGATCTAATGGCCACCCTTTCTTGATTCGATAGTGAAGAGTTGATGTCTGAATCCCGGCTCTTTTAGCCCATTGTGAGAGAGTCAGCTTTTCCCTCTTATGCTCCAAAATTAAGTTTGAACGCGTGTTATTGGCCTGTTCTTCAAAAGTCGCCCATCTGCAATTTTCAGGTTCGTAGTCACCATTCACATCTTTGCGATCAAGAGACATCCCCTCTGGTCGCTCTCCCATGTCAGCATAAAAATTTTCAAATATTTGCCACCGCTCGCAGACTTTGATACCTCGGCCGCCATACCACTTATAGGCGTGATGGGTTGGTTTTTCACATCGTTCCCGCATACCCAGCCATATACGATAAATTGGCGTTTTACTCATACCATGAGGCTTTACGCTACGGCGATGTGCGTTGTAGACACAGCCACACGATATTGTCGCCCCGTGATTTAGCTTCCCGTAACTAACCAGGCAGGTGTTGCCGCAATCGCAGATGCAATCCCAAAGTCGCCCTTGTTTGTTTGAAATACCGGAATATTTAAGTGCAACCAACTTTCCAAAACGTTTACCTGTTATGTCTACCGGTTGTCCCATTACTACTCCTTACAACTTCTTAGCGCCCTTAAGTAGTGCGCTACGTACAAATTGAGCCGCTTTTTTCAAAGTTTCTTCACTGGTTTCACAGACAACCGGATCTTTCCACTTACCTGACGCCGTGTTGAGAATGTTGATTTGGTTGCTATCCAGACAAACAGAGACGTAAAGCACCGTGCCACCAGCCAGCATCAAATGCATAGGAAACAGAGGCTTTTTACTGCCTTCACTGAACTGAGACATGGCGATGTCAATGGCTTCACCTACTTGTGCGCCAACAAGCCCCTGCGCAGTTTCGAATATGGCACGAATAGCCAGACGAGCCTCTCGATCGCTCATAAGCGACCGGGAATGTTCGTCCGCTACACGAATCAAAGCCTCTGTTGTTTTCCGATCCAGTTCATCTTCAAGCAACATTTCACTAAACATTTTTTATCCTTAACCCATTTTGAGAGTTTTATTGTCGCAATGTCGAAGAGGCGAACAATTTCTAATGAACGGTCACTCGGCCACAGAACCGGTTTTCTATCTTTTCTACAGCGTTATCTAGCATTCTCATCACTGATCTGGCTCTTGCTTCAACTGTGCGATACCGGTTGGAAACGACGAAGGTTTGCAGATCTCCCCTTTGCGGATGCAGGTGAATTTTTGTCAGTTCCCCGCACATCAACGCATCAATACGAGCGACATACAGACGGTCTAATGATGCTCGTTGTGACCGCAAGTAATCTCGCTCTGAGAGAGCGACCCCCGGGCGTAGGCCAGCAATGGCGTTAAAGTTTGAAATAGCAGTTTTGTGGCAAAACTTTTCGATATCGAGGGCTAACTCAATACACCGATCTTCATTTGTATGGCCGACCAAATCCAACGTGTAGGCCATAACATCAGCAGGTGTGCGATCGATAACAAAGCCTTCAGCACCACGCGTAAGTAGCTCTATATGCTTTGCTATTTCCATTTGAATCTGAAGCCGCTCATATAGAGGCATAGAATCACCTACTCGAACACCGAGGCGGCTCATCAAACTTCCGACACCAGCATCCACGTAAGGGATTCCGTAATGTTTGTCGATATATTTAGCCAGGGTTGTTTTCCCACTGCCCTGAGCACCAGTGATCCCAATCCGGTAATCCATTACGACCTTCTGTATACGATCTGCGAAAAGCCAGGCTCTTCCTCGCTGGCTCGTTGGGTATAAGCTGTTTCAACAGGCACAAAGCCTAAATTACGCATCATGCTTGCCGGGAAGAATGCATCGGCGTTTGGCACATCAACGCCGATGTGGGAGAGCCAAATCTCTTCAACATGCGGCATGAATAGCGAGTAAATTTGTTCCCCGCCAATCACCCACACAGGCTCTGGTAATCGCAACACATCATCCACACCAGCAGGGTAGAATCCATTTGGTACAAAGCCATGAGAGCGCGTCAAAACGAGGTTATGACGCTCTGGAAGAGGGCGTTTGAGACTTTCCATCGTTTTACGCCCCATAACGACAGTGGCGTTTTTGGTGAGTCTCTTAAATAGCTTCAGATCGGTAGAACAACGCCAGGGCAGTTCGTTCGCTATGCCGATCTCATAGTTACGGCCAACAGCAGCTATCATCTTCATTTGCTCACCTCATAGATGACCGGTCTATGATGAGAGTCAGCTAAAGCGGCACGGAGTCGAGGATCGTGCACCAGCGCAGCGATAAGCAGATCGCCTTTATGCTCCGCTAATGTGCGCTTAATATGCTTCTCATAACTAGTGCTATTCGGTACGAGATGAAGCCAGTCGTAATCAACACCAAAATCTTTCAGCCATCGTTTAGTGGGCGCTTCAAGAGTTTCAGAGCGGCTACTGATAAGCACCACTTCAGCCCCTGAGCGAGCAAAACCACGCAACATACGGCTGGTGGGGAAAATGAGTTCATCACCGGCAATGAATTGGCCTGCATCCGAGTCAGATACAGATTTACGATGGCTGGTATTTGCCAGCACACCTTCAATTTCGCATAAGACATACATACCTCTTGCCATATCACACCGCCACTGGAACCTTGATCCACGGTAGAGGGTCATAGCCAAGAATTAAAACTTCGTCCCATTTGAAATCATCCAACTCTGACCATTCATGAGGGAAAATAACGACCGGATCTGAATGCTCTGGAGCCTGTCGTTTCATTAGCTCACACACACCTTCCATGTGGTTGTTGTACAAATGCACGTCAAAGCCAAAATGCACAAATGCACCGGCCATGTGACCCGTAATCTTCGCGAGAAAATGAGTGAGAATGCCATAGCCAGCAATATTGAATGGCATACCAACAAAAGTGTCTACGCTACGCTGTACGAGGCAGGAGTTGAGGATGCGTTTGGGGATTCCAAGTTCATCCAGTTCAGCTTCAGTAACACTGCCGTCCATCTCCAGATCGTATAGCATCTTGGTGTAGATAGACTCGTAACCGAGGCGACTGTGTTGAAGACCAGTGTCAGTTGCCATCGTTAAACGGGTTTCAAAATCCAGCTCACGACTCCACAAAGAGAAGACAAAGTGGCAAGGTGGCAGTTTCATATCCTCAAGCTCGCCTACGTTCCATGCGTTAAGCATGATGCGACGATCGGTAGGGTTCGTGCGCAGTGTATCGACAATACGCTGTAGCTGATCGATTTCACGGGACAGCACTACGCGATCTTCACTGATACCCAGGTATCCCTCGACTTTGTACCCGCGTTCACGGAAAGTAGCGATCTTGCTCAGATATTCACTATGGCTCACGATGCGGGTATCTTCCCATCGACGCCACTGCTTACCGTAAACTGGCCCCAAATCGCCATTCTCATCGGCCCATGCATCCCAAATCTTAACGCCGTTATCCTTGAGAAATTGGATGTTGCCCGTGCCTTTCAGATACCACTCAAGTTCGACAAGCAGTGGCTTAAGATTTACCGCCTTTCCAGAAATAAGCGGCACAGTCCCACCAGTAAGCATGTAGTAAGAGGGAACGTAGCAGGTGCTTAAAGTACCAGTGCCTGTGCGATCATCAGCCTGCACGCCGCTTTTAAGCACCGTCTCAATAACTTTTGCATACGATGCGTTTGTTACCTGACCGTTCGTATGCTCACGATTCAAAAGGAGTGACACAAAAACCTCACAAAGATAAGTAATCACTTATTCATTGCGTGAGTTTACATTTATTGAGGGAACAAGGCCAGATAGATAAAAAATGGTGGCCATAGGCCACCAAAACGAATAGTTGTTTCAGGAATTTAACGCGCTAACACAATATACATAGATAGATAACTACCTACAATTATTTTTTGATCATTCCGTACATTGCTGAGGCTTTAGCTTGCTCAACAAAGGAGGATAAATCGACATCACTATAGGTTGGAGACTTCAGAATCTTTCCATCGGAAATTCGAAAACCGATCATCTTATCGGTACCATCAGCATGGCGAAATCCCAGGTCTGAAGAGTCGTATTTGCAGTTGGCCACAGCCTGGCGACGTTCCTCGACATCAGCAGGCCATAATTTTGTCATGTTAGACCGATGAATTTCGCCAACCAGCTCGACTACATTGATACCGAGGAAATCAGCCAGTCGATAGGTCATCATGCACGCCACATAGATTTTGTTCATGACACGGCGCAGTTCCTGAATCAGCTCAGAATCCTTAACAGTCTTGTTCTCAAGTTTATCTGCCAGCTCTTCGAGCATATATGACGCCTCACGAGCTTCCTGAAATGGCATTGCCATATCATCGAAAACAGTGTTACCGGGCACAAAAATTGTCTGCATAAAGCGATCAATGCTCTGTTCCTGCGTGTAATAGGTCATGCCGGTAGAAATACCACCTTTGATGGCGACCATCGTACCAACACCAACGTATAAAAAGTCGGCCATTGCATCCAGCAGTTGCTCAATATCCCCATTCATTGCGGCTGGAATACCTTCCACTACAGCTTCTTCATGAATCAGGCTTGCACGGAGACGAAGCAGCTCTGGTGTCGGCATAACGCGTCTCGGATGCTGGAAGAGTTCATGAAACTGATCGACCATCTTGTAAATACTTTCAGTAGCTACACCATGACCTTCATGCAACTCATATGGTTCTGGCTTAAATCCAATGAGACGATCGGTGGCAAGTTTCAGGTGGTCAGTCAGTTTGGTAAAGTTCATGCTAGTTTTGTTCCTTCTTAATTCTTGTGATCCATTGTGGCCCAGCGTTGCCAGGCCACATAATGCTTTGTATCGGTTTACAGGTCTGCAAACTGGCTTAGAGAAGCCTTATCCACGGTAGAATCGATCTGACCTACCAGATATGTGCTTTGCTCTGCCTCTTGTGGTGCAATTTGCAGTGTGTCGGTTAACAACCACTTGTTCATCCAGACCAGCGGATCTGTGGTAACTTCTGGAAATAAAGCCTTCAGGCCAAGACGATTCATAGCCAGATTGGTGCGGTATTTTACATAGGTCTTCAGAATATCCGCGTTTAAACCAATCATCGAACCGTCTTTGAAGAGATAGTCTGCCCAGTTCATTTCTTGTTCGGCGACTGATTTCATGGTGTCGTAAATGACGTTTTCTTCATCAGCAGCAATCTCTTTCCACAATAAACCTTCGCGACCGGTACGCATGAAGCGGATCATGCGTTCAGTTCCTTCGCAATGCAGAGCTTCATCACGGGCAATAAAGCGCATAATTTTGGTGTTACCCTCAAGCAACTTCCGTTCGCCAAAGGCAAACGTACATGCAAAACTTACATAGAAACGGATCGCCTCAAGCGCATTAATGGACACCAACGTGCGGAAAAGCTGACGATGCAAAGGGTATGGCTCCCAGCCATATTCATTTACGTACAGACGTTCAAACTCCTTCTCACCTAACGACTGGCGCTCGCATGTCATCCCATAAAGCCTGTCATATTCAGCAGAGATACTGATCGCTCGGTTGATGATTTCTTCATCCGTAACAATACCGTCAAAAACAATACTCGGATCGTCCACCATGCCACGAATAATGTGGGTGTAGCTACGGCTATGGATAGTCTCAGAGAAAGACCACGTTTCAACCCACGTTTCCAGTTCAGGAATAGAGATAAGCGGCAGCAGCGTTGCATTTGGGCTACGTCCCTGAACTGAATCGAGTAACGTTTGATAACGGAGATTGCTCAGAAAAATGTGACGTTCGTGGTCCCGCAGCTTCGTGTTGAAGTCGATACGATCGCTCGAAATATCAACTTCTTCCGGCCGCCAGAAGAAAGACAATTGACGTTCAATCAACTTTTCAAAATCACGGTATTTTTGCTGATCGTAACGTGCCACGTTGACAGATTGTCCGAGGAACATAGGCTCTTTGGTTGCATCATTAGCACCCAAACGGAACGTTGAATATGACATGTGTTTTTCCTTTTTCTTTTTTGGTGCGTTTAAACAAGTTGTTATCTTATGTGTTTAAACAAGGCTTACAAATCAAAGAGAAGGTGGGGATATCCCCCACCATATGTCAGATTTTGCAGGCTCCGTCGCACTCATCTTCTGGCTCGACGGCTACAGCTTGCGTCAGTGGATTCTGCGGTTCGTCGTCATCACGCTTTCCTGCCCCATCTCTGGTGTTGTGGTAGTAAAGCGTTTTAACTCCCATCTTGTAGGCGAGAAGCAAATCTGACAGTAGCGTCATCATTGGGACTTTATCGCCTTCAAAGCGAGAAGGGTCATAGTTGGTATTGGCTGAAATAGCCTGGTCAAAGAACTTCTGGATGATCGCCACCTTTGTCAGATAGCCGCGGTTGTCCGGCATATCCCACAGGTATTCATACTGTTCCTTCAGTTTTTCAAACTCAGGCACGACCATCTTGACGATGCCGTCCTTAGAAGATTTCACTGACACCGGGCCACGAGGCGGTTCGATGCCGTTGGTGGAATTAGTGATCTGGCTGGAAGTCTCGCATGGCATTTGTGCCGTCAGTGTGGAGTTGCGAAGGCCGTATTTTGCAATACGTTCACGCAGTTCTTCCCACGGCATCTTTAACTCAAAGTTGGTTTCGCCACTTTCGTCTAATGAAGAACGGTAATGGTCGATCGGCAACTGACCAATTGCGTATTTGGTCTGCTCAAACCAGTCACACTCACCTTTTGCTTCAGCAAGTCGGCAGCTGGCATCAAGAAGGTAATACTGGATAGCTTCGAACGTTTCATGCACCAGTTTATTGCCAGCGGTATCAGAATAACGAACGCCATTCTTTGCCAGGTAATAAGCAAAGTTGGTTACACCAATTCCCAAGCTACGACGAGCTTTGGCAGGCACTTCGGCTGCCTCCATCGGATAGTCTTGATAATCCAGTAACGAATCCAGTGCAGCAACGGCATAGAACGCCACCTCTTTAAGAGACTCCAGTGAACGGATGGCTCCGAGGTTAAAAGCGGATAAAGTGCATAGCGCGATCTCACCGTTCGGGTCGTCGGTAAATGCCAGTGGACGGGTGGGTAGGGTGATCTCCATACACAGGTTTGACTGGCGAACAGGTGCAAGAGCAGGAATGAAAGCGCCATGCTCATTAATATGATCGACGTTCGCAATATAAATTCGGCCCGTGGACGCTCGTTCCTGCATCAGAGATGAGAACAGCTCAATGGCAGGTACTGACTTCTTGCGAATTGAATCATCGGCTTCGTATTTATGGTACAGCTTTTCAAACAGCTCCTGGTCTGTGAAGAAGGCTTCGTACATATCAGGCACATCATGCGGGCTGAACAGAGTGATGTTCTCGCTTCTGACGAGTCGACGGTACATTAGACGGTTACTCATGACGCCGTAATCAAGATGGCGAACGCGGTTTTCATCAATACCACGGTTATTTTTCACCACCAGCAGACTTTCAACTTCAAGATGCCAGATCGGGTAAAACGCTGTTGCTGCGCCACCACGAACACCACCTTGCGAACAAGATTTAACAGCCGTCTGGAAATGCTTCAGGAATGGAATAACTCCGGTATGGGTGGCTTCACCATTGCGGATCTCGCTGCCCAGCGCACGGATACGGCCAAAACCAATACCAATTCCAGCACGACGTGAAACGTAGTCGATAATTGCGGCTGAAGCTGCACTAATCCCTTTCAGACTATCGCCAGACTCAATCAGCACACAACTGGAGAACTGACGGGTTGGAGTACGGACGCCGGCCATGATTGGTGTGGGCAGAGACAGTTTGAACGTACTTGTAACGTCATAGAAACCTTTGACCATCTCCATACGTGTTTTGCCAGCGCAGTCGTCTTCCCAATTCTGGAACAGACACATGCCTACCAGCATATAGATATGTTGCGGCCCCTCATGAATCTCACCAGTAACACGGTTTTGAACGAGGTATTTGCTTTGCAACTGCACCGTAGCTGCATAGCCAAAAAGATCGTCACGTTTCGGCTTAATGTAATTGCCGAGTTCTTCGATCTCTTCAAACGAATAATGTGTCAGCAAATCCTTGTCATAAACGCCCTTGTTAACGTTCTTGACAATGTGTTGGTAGAAGTTCGGATAGTCGTAACGACCGAAGGCATCTTTGCGGATTTTAAAAATGTTCAGGCGGGCAGCCACCTGTGAGTAATTTGGTGCTTCTGGTGAGATCAAATCAGCGGCAGATTTAACCAAAGCCTCATGCAACTGGCTGGTGGTCATCCCATCAAAAATGCTGGCCGCAGCTCCCATTGCTACAGCGGATGCGCTTACACCACGAATGCCTTCTACGCCATACATTACGACGCGGTTGTATTTTTCTTCGGATAACGGCTCTGTTTGGCCGTTACGTTTTACGATGCTTATCATGTATCACCAAATAAAGAGGGCCACTAAATATAGTGGCCCATGTTAATAGATAAGCACTTACCTATCAATGAAATCAAATGAGAGACTTAAGAACATCGCGCACCTGGCGGAACTGATCTGTTTGCATACCGGTATGGATGGCAGCCACCGCATCAGCCAAATGTTCGTTTTTGTTCACGAGAACATCCTGTCCAGATTGCTTACGACGCAGCCACGGTGCTTTAGGGTGTTTTTTCGTAGCCCACTGGATAATCTCTTCTTTCGATGTAGTAAGTTTATTGCCGACAAAATGCTTGATTTCGTTTGGAGTAACCTGGATCAATGGCTTATCCACACACGCAAGTACACCGATACAAATACCGTAAGACGTCTGCGAACGAGAGTTTTGGCTCCCAACCGGTAGCTCACAAAAAACCATATTTGCCTTATCAATGATTGGCTTCGCAACACGCCATATTTCACTGGCTCGGCGCAGATCGTCACTGTTCACACGAACGGTCTTTTTGTTACTCCCCGCTTTAGTCTCAACAAGAGTAAGGCCGTGAATCTCAAGTTCGTCCGTCTCAAGGTCTAAAGTGCCCACAGCAAGCCCAAAGTTGCTCATTGAGGGATCAACACCAACTACGCTGATTTTTTTACTCATATAGTCTCCTTACCATGTTCCCCATATAGGGTTTTCCAATAATCTCGCCTCCAACGAATTGGCTACTATTGCCGTTTGCAACGTTGGTTGGGGATAGTTTGCAAAGTCTGAATACTCATTTTCCTGCGTGACACGTTTATCTGCGGCATGTTTAACACCACTTGCTATGAAATGACGCATGATGCCCAACAGCCTCCGACTGTCTGCACTATCGTTTGCTAAAACATGAGGGAGCTGAAGTTCGATTTCTACCATTTCTCCATACTTACCAACAAACTGTAGTTTGTCCGCACTGTACTTTTTATCCCTCCTTTGGATAAGGAAACCAGTAAAAGCATCACCTGGCGATGCCAAACTATCCACCCGCTTATTGGCAAGTCGAATAAGGTTCGTGAAAGCCATACAGTGATGCGCACCCATTCCCCCAAAGAACCCTTCGCTATTAATGTTAAGATCTTCAGTTTCATGGGATGCAATAAACCCAGGCCCGACGTTGGGAAGATATCCCCCCTCAACAAAAGGATTAATCAGGATCGGCGCAATACATCCAGGTGGTAGTGATTTCAAACTTTGCATCAATGGCGTCTCGGATATTAGACCAAGCAACGCGGCGAATTGTACTCCGTCAATATTGTTGCTGCCCCACAGAATACGTGGAGCCGCACCATTGGAAGTATGCCCATTGATCAGTTTTATCGACTGCATCACTGCAAATACCTGCAAAAACTGCGAGCGGCTTAATTTAAACGACATAGCTGCGCCCCTCTTTAACTTCCAGCGTAATAGTTTCCCGGAACCATGACTTCATCTCTTTATGGGAGATAATCAGCACAGTACCTCGCTCGCGAGCTTTGGACTCCAGAATACCCATGAGACGTTCAAGACCGGCTGTATCGAGTGCATCGTCAATTTCGTCGCCGATAAACAAATCGATGTTTTTACTCGCCCGGTTACTAACCAGATCCTGCAATGCCAAAGAACACGCAATGCGAACCTTCCGCTTCTCACCACCAGAGAGGGTCTGGAACGACTTACTTGAACCTTTCTTCTGCACACTAATGTTGAATTTGTCGCGATACTCACCTTTTTTAGTGACATCCATCGTCGACCACTCAGCAGTAATATTCCCGTCAGACAACGTATTGAGATACTCGGCAGTGCGTGTATTCAGGAAAGGCGTAACAGACGTCAAAATATGAGAACGCACCCCGGCAGGAGAGTAGACCTGACGAGCTTTTTCCAATAGCAACGTTTGTTCCTGAATAGCCTTCAACTCATCTTTTAAGGACTTGAAGGTAGACTTACTGGATACCAGGTTATCTTCGTGTCTGGCGATAAGAGCAATAAACGGATTAATCTCTTTTGATATACGATCGACCTCAGTACGAGCACGAGTCACAAGAGACTCAATAGCAACAACCTCCTTCTCACGATGACGCAAAGATGAGAGTTGTTTCGTAAGCTCTTCAATCCGGGCAATGATAGCCGTTACATCAGGTGTCGTTTTAACAAGGGCAGACTCAATGCTTAACGCTTTCTCAAGATTCGTTTTGTGTTTAGCCATTGCCTCTGCAAGTGTCTTCGCCTGACCAATTTCCTGACGTGCTTGTTCAATGAAATTCTCCTTCACCGTTGATAGATCTTCTTCGCAGTAGGCTTTGCCACAAGTAGGGCATGGTGATCCCACTTTAGTACCAACCTCTTCTGCTTTAGTCTTAAAATTACGCGCGCGGTTCATTGCATCAGCCTGACTATTTTCTGTAGCTTTGATGCTTGCCCGAATATCAGTTATCGCACCACGAACTTTGAGCAACTTGGCGTCATGTTCTTCTTTTGAGGCTAACTTTTTGCGCTCACTTTCGATTGCCTTCTCGGTATCACGGATCTGTTCGGGAAGAGTGCGGATCTCAAGTTCAACTTCCGTTAACTCAACTTCGGCCCTGGCCAGCCCAGCCAGGGCATCGTCATAACGTTTAGAACGCTCTTGCTCCCATGATTCAGAGGAGGCTTTCGCTGACTCAATTTCTGACTGTGTTGCCTCAATGGTCGAGATTGTCGACTCCAATTTGGTTTTAACCACATCCATACGTGCGGCAGCTGCATTAGCTCGCTCACGAGCAATAGCGTAGGCGCGTGTCAGTCTGTCAACGCCAGCGGCTTCTTCTACGATGGTTTTGAGGTTTTTGTCGGACATTCCAGGTAGATCTGGCATAGCTTCTTGGCTCGCATAGATGGAAGCCATGAAAACCTCTTTAGATGCACCGATCAGACGCTCGACGAACTCCTGCGTCAGCGCATCTTTGCCTTTCGTCATATCGCCATCTTCACCACGAACGATAAGACGATTTTTGAACTCTTTGTGTTTACGGTGACGAATGATCGCATATCTCTTGCCTTCATCCTCGATGGTTACTGCAACACGACAGTTCTTTTCATGGTCGGTAGACAACACATCGTCACCCTTCACACCATGAGCTGTTTCGCCATAAAGACACCACATCAGGCTATTCATTAGAGTTGACTTTCCAGAGCCATTACTTGATGCGGAACTATCATCACTATTAACACCCTGAATGAGCACTAAACCACGCTGATCTAACTCGACCTCCGCGCTGGCGATAGCCATAAAATTCTCAACCTGGAGCTTTAAAAACTTCATATAACACCTCTGATACCGTGTGTTAGCTTTTGGCCTTCTTTCAATCTGAACTCCGTATGCGCCGGGAAGGATCTGCGCCTCAATACACCTTTTCTTGTTAACCTTCCAAGATAAAACGCTACGGGATTTCCTTGTGGCGGGTAGGGCTTGTGAAACATCACCGTCTGGCCTCGTTCAAGTCTTTTCATCGTGATGGCAAAGTCTCGAAAGCTCCCATAACGACTTTGCCTCACACAGCCTCCGAACTCTCCGCTTCGGTGAGGATTTCCTGACACAAAATATCCAACTTGCTCAGATCAAATCCGCCGTCAGTATCGTGGACAATCTTGCAATAAGCAGATACCGACTCTCCCAGGCTATCGATTTTGCTGGTTTCCGTTGTGCTTGCTGTCCCTTCCATCATTGATGACTTACGGATGAAGTTGCACACAACACCTTTTGCACCCATTGTTTTAAGGATGTTCTGGTACTTAATGCCTTCTTCATCGTTCTCGATTACGGCGCGGAAACGCACGTAGTTGCCGCGAATTTGGTCATCGGCAACATAATCTTCCAGGTTAATGAATTTAGGCGCACTGGTTTCGTAGTGACTGAAACTGCCGTCCGGGTTTACGATCATGTAACCAGCCAGAGATCCAACATCTCCCCAATTTTGATGGGTCAGCGCACCGACACTGATAACTCCAGGAATGACCTCTTTGTGGTTGTGGTAATGCCCACTAAGCACGAGACGAAAGCCGATATCCTTTAACTCCTGCGCATCGATACCGACGTCAGGCATTGTTGGAATGGCTTTGTTAATGGATGTATGGATAACAACGTCATGGTTATCACCTTCTACGCTCTTACGTAATGCTTTCAGATCGCTGATAAGCTCCGCATGATTGTTACGCCAGCTAATCAGGTGGACAGTCACATCACCAATTTTTATTGAGTGTGGGCGCTTGCCACATACGATTACCACGCCGATAGAACTCAGCGATGCTGCTGCGTTGGCGCTATATACTGAATCGTTGGTTTCAAGATCGTGATTACCGGCCAGCATTACTACTGTCAGATCAAGCTCGTTGATAATCCACTTGTACGTTTCAGTTACGTAATGCAAAACAGAAGGGGACACAGTTCCTCGGACGTGAAATGTATCACCGGCAACCAACATGTACTTACAACCGGCCTTCTTCATGGCGATGGCTGCTTCTTTCGTTGCTTCCAACTGTATTTCAAGTCTGGAGTTAAGCCCCTCAGCGTTCGTCGTGGAGAACGCATCCCATTTATGGTAGTGGCAGTCAGAAATGACGCCGTATGGCAAAGTCATGTGTTTTTCCTTTGTGGTTATTTTGATACAAATTTTAAGAGCAATGAGAAGGTAAACAACTATGCATAACGGTATGTTAGGAATGAAACGAGCGTCTTAATATACAAAATTTATAAGTAAGTATATACCTATTTGTTGTGGCGCAACTTTGCTTGTCTGTATGACTAAAAATAAGACAGGATCACTGTAGAACGCTATGAGAGCTATTTTGAGGGGGCGTAGATTCTATCTACGCCAATATACGATCTGGAGGGTTACAGCGCGTCAGTGGGCTTTTTACGCGCTGCGTTTATGCTTATGACGCCAGCTTTTGGACGTGGGTCAACAAGGTTAAGTTCTTCTTCACTGTGGTATTCGAGGTCGAACTCACGTTTTACATGTCTGATGTAGATTGCGGTGAGCAGGCTATCTTTGGTCAGGAAGTGTCCGTAGGATTTACGGATCACTTCTTCTACCTTTTCGATTTTCTCACCACCCATACAGAGATGATTAAACCGGCTGTGTTTCCGCAACATTTCGTCTACTGGACCTGAGTAAACCTTGTCTACTTTCCCAAAACGGATGATTTTCCCTGTGTCTGCGGATACAAGGCAAATCAGCTTGTCTGGTGATAAACGATCTCGCCACGTCACACCTGAACGGAGTGTGTTGAAGTAGGGGGCATCCAATCCGATGATCGGTTTACGAAATGCGAGCAATGGAACGTACCTGATGCAACTGTTTAAATGAAAATTCACACCAGCCTTATCAAGTTTAATTCTGGTTTCGTAGATCGGGCACTTCGCCGCTATACCGCAGATGTCACAAAGCAACTTCTGCTTATTCAGGTTGGAATTTGATTCGATAGTGTAGGAGCCGTCTTCAAGACGACGAACCCAGCGCGTGCGTTTTAGATCCATATGTCATTTTTCTGTGATTGTTAGCCGAGGCAACGATAACCCACCAGGTGCGCCGAAGGTAGTAAATGCCTGTTTTAATTATTCACATATCCACAGGATAGATCCTAATAAAGAGATCCATAGATAGATCCTTGTATAGATCAAATAAGATCCCCGATCGCTGTAAGCCGCGCCACGACTGGTCTGAAGCCATGTTCATGTATGCTGCCAGCGGTAATTGATAGTCTGTCAACGGTTCGCCGTATGCTGCCAACTGTTTTTGGTATGCTGCCAGCGGCAAATCAAGTATGCTGTCAGCGGTTGAATGACAAAGGTGTCCACATGTCCACAAAAAATAAAAAAGGTAAAAATAACAAAGAAGTAGAAGATAATCTCGACAACTTTGAAGAAGGTTCCCTTGAATTGTACACAGGGGAACTTGTCCCTAATAGCAACAATACAGTCCAACCAATTGCGTTGATGCGGCTGGGGTTGTTCGTGCCCACGCTCAAGGGGACAAAATACAGCAAGCGTAACAAGCCAAATGAGATCGATGCTTCAAAGGAGCTTGTTCAGCTCGAAGTAGCCCGTTCTGAAGGCTATTCCGATATCAAGATAACCGGTCCTCGTCTCGACATGGATCATGATTTCAAAACGTGGGTGGGCGTTGTGCGTTCGCTGGCAGAATACGGCGAACCTAACGGTCGTGTCGAGTTAAGCATCACGAAATTTGCGAAGTTTTGTGGCTATCCATCGTCACAGATCCGCAAAACACTCCGCGACCGGCTTACAAACAGTCTTTTGAAGATCATGCGTACAACTCTGTCTTTCCAGAGAACGTATGAAGAAAAGAACGTCGACGGCTCTAACAAGATCTCGCTTCTGATGGTGCACCTCATCAATAGCGTGGACTACAACGAGCAGAAAGATACGGTGGTGTTCTATGCAGAACCGAAGCTGGCCGAACTATATCGCTTTGACCATAAGGTTCTTTTGCAGTTAAAGGTTATCAATAAGCTACCACGCAAAGAAACAGCACAGGCTCTGTACACCTTCATCGAAAGTCTTCCAACCAAGCCTGCGCCGGTATCGCTTGCTCGATTGCGTGCGCGACTCAATTTGAGTAGCAGGAATGTCAGCTCGCAGAATCAGACTATACGTAACGGCTTAAAAGCTCTCCAAGATTTGGGCTATCTCGAATACAGCGAGATTAAGCGTGGGCGGTCGATCTATATCCAGATTCACAGCCGCAATCCAAAACTCAAAGTCGCACCGCCAAAACCTGAAGACATCGAACCCAAAAAACCAGATGAGAAAGCTGGGGAAATTGATGCCAAACAGAACATTATCAACAAGATAACCGAACTTTCGCAGAATTTGACGCCTGAAAATATCAAGATGATTGAGATCCTTTCCAATAGTCTCAAACTGCTTTGATATGCTGTCAGCGGTGAAATGTATGCTATCAGCGGCTATTTTTCTGAAAAGTATGCTGTGAACGGTTAAAGATATGCTACCAGCGGTATAGTGAGATGAACGTATGCTGTGAGCGGTAAATCATCTATCACCACTCAATGCTCTGTCATACCTCCCCAGTGGTTACTAACCTCGAAGAGTGCATTCCATATAGGTTTGCGCTCACTAACATTCTATTGCTATTGCGCTGATTGCTTGTAGTGAAAGGCATTTATTGCCTGCTACTCCCTGATAGAACGTATGCTGTCAGCGGTGTTTTATTGAGGAATTTTTGTTTGGATATGCTATCAGCGGTAATTAATGGTATATGTCAGACATTCGTATGCTGCCAGCGGTAATTTTGTTCTGGTTATACCCATACCGGTACACATTATTCATGCAATGTCTTAAGTATGCTGTCAGCGGTAAAAAATCGAGTAAAGTATGCTGTGAGCGGTGAGATAGACTCTCGATATGCTATCAGCGGTAGTTGATTGTGTATGCTGTCAGCGGTGACGACTATGAAATATGACTGCGGAACGTGCCGCAGTCAGTTTGCATTTAGTGTATTTTCTTTAACGGACCCCAAAGTGTTCCGGCTTTTGTAGTCAGTTTTCCTGTTTCTGGATCGTACATACGCCATTCACGCCGCTGGTGGACGATATACCCATCTTCACGTTCCAGACGCTCAAGAATGCCAGGCTGCTTGAAACCCTTAGCACGCCAGTAGCCGCTTGTTTTCTCGATTTCCAGACCTGCCAGTGTTAATGCCATTATCCAACCTCCTTGCAGTCATCGAAAAGGTAGCTTTGCTGAGAAGCGTGAACACCATAGAAGCCCTTGTATTTGTTGTATACGAAGTGGTCTTCTCCGACGCCGGTTAATTTGCCATTACGATTTGTGAGATATGGGGATGACAACACTCGATCGTCACGCACAACATAGAACTGGTCGCCGCTGTCTACGACCATCGCTCCATATGGTGCTTTTATGACGTCGGTAAGAGCGCCATTCTTAACGTCGGCTACAGACATTTCACACTGATAAACAGTGGTGTCGGCCACAACGATCGAAGAAAGGAACAACAGCGCGAATGGGATGGCCTTCATGCTGCCACCTCTTTGATTACATCAAATGCTGAATTAAATACGAGCACGATAGCCAAAGCGTTTATGACTACGTCGTTCACCGGGGAAAAGACTTTACGAATGACACCGGTGAAAATGCAGTCGATGACAAAAGCTATTGAAACGATGAGTAACAAGTATTCAATAAAAATCTTCATGATAGGTAGATACTAACTTATATAAATTTTACTGTAAACTCACTCAAAAGTGCTGATGCTTAAAATACGCTCAAGATGTGCGGCATCTTCATCACTGATTTGTTGAGTCTCTTCTACGTACCAACAGTTGCCGTTATGCCAACAAACACCATCATCATCAACCATCACTGAATCAGCGTCATGACCTGTATATTCAACGAGAATACGCTGGATCAGCGCGTCAGTTTCTTCGTCGTTAAGGCCATCGGCTTTGACCATAAAAAGCGGAAACACGTCATAGACAGTGCTGGTAACGATTCGAACTAAAACTCTCATGTGTTTTTCCTTTTGTGGTTAGTGTTTACTTATTTTGTTAGTTATGAATAGGCGATCAATCTTCTTGTTTAGGGAAAAACTGTTCAATAACTCTGTCAACGGCTGTGTCTATATGGAGTAGATGCCACACAACCATATCTTTGCTCCCCATGCCTTGTGTGAATATCACGTCATACTTACGCCATGCGCAGTGGAACCAATATGCTGAGTCATCAATTGGTAAATCCTCTCCCGCCTCTTTGAAGTATTTCAGCAGCATTGCTTGCTCTGCCGTTGGCGTTGGACCTATTTCCTGAGCGTACATACGGATAAATCGCTGCCAGTCTGTCTCGTCGGTGGTCGGATCTGGTGGATTCATTTCGGCGATAGCGTTTCGTAGCTGATGCGCCCAATCAGGTTCAGGAAAGCCTTTTGCTGCTTCATCATCAATAACATCCAGAGCCACGTTTGCGGCATCGTAGAGTTTCTTAATAGCTGTCATGTTTTCTTATCCTTTTAAACAAATTGTTTTCTTAATAAGATAGTTGCGATAAAAAAGGCGTCCAACTGGACGCCTGAACTTTTTAGGGGAGTTATTTCACTGTAATGAAAGGAGTGTTAGCCCCTTGAGTCATGTACTGCGGTAACTGGCCATTCCATTTATTGATGGCTTCCAGTTCCATAACGTTCGGGTTTTGACGCAGAGCTTCACCGCGCAGACGAATGGCGTCTGCTTCTGCTTGCGCACGAGCACGGATAGCATCAGCTTCACCATTAGCCTGTTCACGTAGCATATTCGCCTCAGCTTTACGTTGTTCAACTTCCTGCTGACGTTGCAGAGTACGCTGGTTAGCCGTTACTTTGGCGTTAATAGATTCAATGACAGTTTTTGGGTAATCAGGCTTTCCAACCCATGACAGGCTCAGTACCTCAATACCAACCGGAGACATCTCTTTCTGAATATCTTTCAGTGCGTTGTCCAGCAATTGTGCCTTACCACCGTCGATAAATGAGTCAGTGGTCATACGGCTGGCCAAACGGTTTAGAGAGTCGGCAATTTTCTGACGCAGATCTGATTCGGTGATATCGTCTACGCCTTTGCGATAGGTCTGGAACACCGTCGTTACCTTGTCACGATTAACCAGATACGCAACGCCAATTTTGTGACCAATAGCAGTACCGTCACTCATCTGGAATGTGAACGGCTCGTCGTAGGTCTTCATTTGTTTGAAGGTCGGGAATACGTAAAGTTCGGTGTTAAGACCTGTCCATTGGCGACCAACGCCAACCACTTCACCAATCCCTTTGTCTTCACCTAATTTGTTTACTTTGATGCCAACGTATCCAGGCTCCACGCGATCACAGCCAGTAAGACCCATTGTGCAAATAGCCGCCAGAGCAACTGCAAGTAAACCTTTCTTCATTACTTATTTCCCCTTTGCTTTGATTAATGAGTTGATAAACTTACGACCAGCAATAAGACCGATTACAGGAGCACCAAAACCAACGATAACTCCAAACATGACGGCTAAATCACTCTTGGTAGAAATCAGCGACGGAACCAGTAAACCGTAGATGAGAGCCACTGAAAGGCCTGTGGCTACTGCCAATAGATAGATTTTGATCATGTGTTTTCCTATGTGGTTGTTATGCGAAAATAATAAGTAAGTGCTTATATATTTTCAAGAGATAAAAAAGGCGTCCTGTGGACGCCTTGTGTTTACTCTTCTACTGACTCGGTGGGGTTGTCTTTTGCTCTTCGGTCGTCGATTGCCTGCAAAGCCGCAATGATTTCAGCCAGTGGCTTCTCCCGATACATCTCGACGATCTGCGATTTGGTGTATTTCTTGTCACCAATTTCAACTCGCCCGCTGGCGTTCTTTGGCAGGTATCCTTCTTCCAGCATGTACTCGACGAGCGATTCGATAACGTCGAGGCCACGAGTAGGATCGAAGTAGAATTTCCAGGTGCATTTGCCATACGGTGGTGCAACTTTGTTTTTGATGCATTCTGCGCCTACGTCCTGGCCGATCTTCTCTTTACCATCCTTCATCACCGATGCACCAAGACGGATACGTACAGAAGCGTAGAACTTCGGTGAATCTCCACCTGGCGACGTAGTAGGGTCGCCAAACATTACACCGATTTTTGTGCGAACCTGATTCAAGAAGATGATGCAGGCGTTGTATTTGCGTGCCCACAAAGCCAGAGTAGGGAAGTTCGCACTCGTCGCACGAGCCAGTGCCGTATTGTCGTTCATGTTTAGCTGATCTTTGTCTTTGGCAGTGCCTTCAGCCATCTTTTCGAACTTCTCGGCTTTGGAGTTCGGAACCATAGACGCAAGAGAGTCAGCCACGATACAGATTGGTGCTGATTCGGGGATAAGCTCTTCATCACGAACCAATTTAAGTATTGTGCCGATCAACTCTACAGAGTCTTCGAAGGTATCTGGCTGCTTGTATACCCACTGACCGTCATCCTCATCTGCGTTCAGGCCATTGGCGACAGCCAGGCCAACGTCAAAACTGTTTTCATGATCGAGGAATACCGCCAGACCATCTTGTTTTTGAGCGGAGATCATCGCTGCTGTTGCAAGGAACGTTTTCCCTGCACTTGGAGGACCGAATACTTCGACGATACGACCACATGGGAAGCCGCCATCGTAACGACCAGAAATAGCTTTGTTTAACGGTGGAAAGCCTGTATCAATCCAATGAGTTACTTTCTGAATTTCGTCGTTGCTACCGATTTTCTTTTTCAGAGCAAGTGCCAGTGCGGATTTTCCTTTTGCCATGATCAGGCTCCTTTTGTTTCGTTGATTCGTTTTAAAGCGGCGGATTCATCGAATACAATCGCATCGTGGTTAAGGAGTCTGGATACACGAGCGAGGATTTTTACGACCTGCTCGCTGACTAATCCAAACTCGCGATCTGTCGCTTTCATTCCGGCAGCGCCTAGAATTGACGGCAGTGCGATGACAGCGTACTCACCGTGATAAAAGACAATCTCTTTTGCTAGTTGGGCAGGGGTGGTTGTAGCGCCATTGATAATCGATTTAAGCATTAGCAATACCTTTCGAATGGAAGAACAAACACTTCAAGGTCTTCAAGGAACGAACGGAAATTCAGCTCGTAGCACAGTTGCTCGAATGCTTTCACGTCACGATTGCCTTTGATTGTTTCGATTTCGGTAGGCGGAAACTTCGTCTCAATCAGGTTCATTAGCGTGATGTTTCTCTTGAACGCTTCGAGCATTCGACAGCCTGTTTTCTCGTTGAAGGCATTCTTCGCTAGTTTGTTGAAGGCGGTCTTATGACGCCCTTTATTAACCACGATTGAGCCGTCGTTGATGCCGCGTACCATCGTTGCGACACTTCCCCATTCATGCAGCAGCTCTTTCGCACCGCCAGCACCAATGCCTCCAACACCGCTAATGTTGTCCGAGTTATCGCCTTGTAATGCTTTTGCTTCCAAAAATGCGCGAGGCGTGGCGAATCCTGTCAGCTCCGCAAATTGCTCAAAATTAACCTGCTTGTTTTTGGCGTCTTCACGCAGGCTTACCCAGCTTACGTTTTCACGAACTAACTGAAGCCAGTCGCTATCGCCTGTTAACAGATAGATGTGTTCAACGGTTGGCTGCGGTGCCATGCGGGATACCAGCAGCCCGGCCAGATCATCCGCTTCTGCATCTTTTGCAATGAGTTGGGTAACTCCAAGCGCGGTCATCATTTTGAGGATGTATGGCTTCTGGATAGCAAAGCCTTCCTTCATCTTTTTCATATCAGGATCGTCGTCGCGATTTGCTTTGTAGTCCGGGTAAAAGTCGCGACGCTTGTCACTAAATCCATCCCAAAGAATCATAGGTCGGGCATGGAGGATGGAGGCATAACGACGGACGTTCTTAACAAAGCCGAAAGCAGCCTGTACTTCCATTTCGCCGTTGTGCAATTTGTCAGATTGTTGGTGGTAATAACCCAGGCTATTGCCATCTACGAAGAGATAATTCACCGGTACATTCCTTCCAAAAAGTAAGGCGTCCGTAGACGCCTTACTGGTCACGTAATGGGATTACAGAGAGTCCAGCTCTCTCAGTAGGTCATCCAGACCTTCATCTTCCGTCGCAGATGCGGCTGCTACAGATGTCGCTGCGACTGCTTCAGACTCTTTGACTGATACTGCAACGGCAGCGGAACTTGCTTCTGGTTTAAATTCAGTTTCAACGGCACGGAGGATTTCTTCATCAACCAGACTGGTTGGTTCAGAAGCCGGTGTGTGCGCGGTTGCTACAGCCGTCGCTCCTTCTGTATGACCAGTGACAGAGCCAAATCCAGGTAGTGCCGCAGCCGATGTTTTCGCGGTTGAGGAAATTGCTGGTGCAGATGCTGCGGCAGTTGGTGCAGCGATGCCAATCAGACGACCCATAGTGCGAACTGTCGACAGAAGACGAGTTTCATCAGCCTGATTTGCGTATGCGATCAGATCATGCTGGGTGTTCCAGAATTTATCTTCGATATCGCCTTTGTAGACTTTACGCTTAGGCGAGACGTCATATTTGGTATCGCGACCAGAGCCAGTACGTTTAATCAGGAATGCGTAGCCTTCCTCTTTGCTCAGTGGATTGCCGATATCATCAGCGATGTCTTCGGTGATTGCTTTGCAGATATCATCGAATACAGTAGACGGCAGCTCGATTAACTGGCATTTCTCAGCATCTGCGAAATCCTCACGAGCAGAAAGAATGCCGTTGACCAGGTAGCGAGGAGTGGCACGCATTTGACCGATGCGTTCTTCCATTGCTTTGTTACCCTTGTGACGAGCGCGACCTTCCATAACCATTTCGCATAGCTGACAAGCGCGACCGTGAGTATGTTGCTCACAAATATAAGCGTTGGTTGCTTCTTTACCTTCCTCGTTCTGATACTTAACGTAGTGCATACCGAAAGTCTGGAAGAACTTACCGTTTGGGTCGTCTTTATTCGGGAAGATGCGGATATAGTTGACGCCGTCTTTTAAGCGAGTCAGATCAACGTTGTTGCCACGTTTGGCGGCAATGTCTTCACGAGTTTTGTTAAGCAAATCAAGTAATGTCTTAGACATGTGTTTCTCCTTGTTGTGATTTGGCCGATGGCGCTATGCGCGTTGGGCTTTCGTTCATTCGTGGCTCTTTCGAGCTGTTAAATGATAGATCAGTACTTACTTATTATCTATCAAAAATCAACGGGGAGTAATAAAGCGTTCAGAGCCTAATCGCTCTAATTCAACGATGGCCATCTTTGACGCCTGAACGATCATGTCTCGGCGATGCGAAAAGGCGGCGACAGCATGTTTGTATATGTCTGCGATGTGCCGTGCTTCATCCAACTTCTGCCGTTTAGACAGATACTGTGGGTTTGTTTTAACCTTAGCGTCCAGTACAGACTCGTTGAACTTAATGCCGTTCATACTCAAGTTCTTACGCTCTGTGTCGTATAGCTTTGCTTCAACAGCTTCAAGGTTAAGTTTTGCCTCTGCGACATCTCGATCTGCCTGCGCTAGTTTTGACCCATACTCCATTAAAAGCCGTGGCTGTTTACGCCATACTTCCTCAAGGTTGTCGCGGTCGAACTCCAGATCGGCCATGATTTTAGAAAAAATATCAGTGTTCACTCTAATAGGTTCCTACTTATAAAATCTGTATCAATTATATCAAACAGAGAACGGGTTTATGGCGTCATGTCAACTTTGTTCAGGGGAAAAATATTGAGATCACCGAAGATAATTAGTTGTCTTATTTTGGTAAGCTGTGCTGACCATCTTTAGGTCACATACATGAGATGGATGGGGGTGTGGCATGAACGGATGAAATTCAGTCGCCGTTGACAGATGTCAACACTGTGAATAGAATACTATTATCGGAGGCGAATGAAGCAACATCCGAATAAGCATATTCAAGCAGCCATTGACTATGCATTAAGTAAAGGCTGGATCTGGGTAGCAGCTGGTGGTGCTGCACATTGTTTTTGCAGACTGCGATGCGGTAATCCAGAAGGTGAACACAAAACTCACCAAATGAGCGTATGGTCGACTCCGGGTAATCCCGAAAACCATGCCAAACAGATCAAACGAATGGTTGATCGTTGTAAATGATTTCAAGGCGGCATTAGCCGCCTTTTGCAGAAACTGTCCAACTATCTTCAAAGGAAAACTATGGCGCTTTATAACTTCACTCTGACGCTCTCAGGCGTATCGTATGAGACGGAAGGACTGGAAGACGCGCTGTACCAAAACGGCTGTGACGATGCGCTAATTTGCGCATATGGAAACTCCGTCTATGTAGAATTTGACCGCGAAGCACAATCACTTGATGCAGCTATCGCATCTGCGGTCGACAATATTGAATCAGCCGGTATCGGTGCAATTGTTGAATCCGTCGACTCGGCTCTTGTGGGCTTAAGCGATATCGCGGAACTGACAGACCTGTCTCGCCAGGCAGTGGCGTTGCTCAAAGACGGTAAGCGCGGAAGCGGCGACTTCCCTTGCCCTGTACAACGCATAAAAGGCCAGTCTCCTCTCTGGGATTGGGCTGATGTGGCTGAATGGCTCATGAATAACGGACGACTTAAAGAGGGCGATCAAATTGTCCAAAATGCCCGAACTTTGAGTAAATGGAATCTGGCGCTTCGAAACAGCGTCTCGAAAGATTTCAACGAAATAGAGCAAATTGCGGAGAAACTGATTAAACGCCGCAAAGATATTGCGAAATGCGCATAATGATGCCCGCCAATTGGCGGGCATCTGTTCTCTGTAAAGGTGTCTGGCATCGTCTGGTTCGTTAACGTTTACTAAACCAATGGTGACAAAAATTAGTTATCTTTGAAAAATAAAGGTTGCATGAAAAGAAGGGGTATGCGTTAATAGCATCGTTGGTTTGCAAGACAGACCTTATGTAAGCAGTTTTAGTAAAGCAGTCTCAGTTCAGTGTTATCTTCTGATTTCCCTTCTTCGTGAGTCTCCTCCTTAAGTGCCTAAGTAAGTCCCAATCTATACAGATCAAATTCTCGCCGCACTATGTGGCTCACAAAATTAAGAAGGTAATATCTATGTCTAATAAAATGACTGGTTTAGTAAAATGGTTTAACTCTGATAAAGGCTTTGGCTTTATTTCTCCTGCTGATGGCAGTAAAGATGTTTTTGTACATTTTTCGGCAATTCAGAGTAATAATTTCCGCACTTTGGAAGAAGGCCAGCAGGTCGAATTCTCTATCGAGAATGGGGCTAAAGGCCCAGCAGCAGCAAATGTCGTTGCTCTAAGCTGATTCAACGCTGATGATCCTCATTTCTACAATAACGAAGACGGTGTAAGCCTGAGTGGATAGATTTGTAGGATTGTACAAGTTGAATAAATTAGCATGGTAAGGCCATGCTAATTAAATCGACACAACGGCCAGTTTATTCCATAAAAGTGAATTGCCCATTGTGGCGAAATGCGGGGTTGCCGCATGAATAGTCAAAGGCAGAAGCTAACTGCCGGCATGGCAAAACAAAGTGCGTAAGAGGAGTGACTTCCTCAACAAGCGCCATAATTCTTTATAAACCCGCCAACAGGCGGGTTTTCTTTATTACTTATTTATTGTCTCCGCGATATCAGCCAGAATGGCCTCCAGTCGCTCTCCTTCTTCCGGTCGGAAGTACAGGATATTCGGGTTAAATCCGTAGAAGACGGTTGCATCAAGCTCTGGGAAGTACTCCTTACGACCAATCAGATCTGATGGTTTACTCTTATTGTTAAATAGTGCGGTTGAACGACTACCACACGTCAAAATGTAGGTTGGTCGTACAAGATTAATTTCTTCCCGCATAAAGTCTGTGAACTGGCCTATCTCGTCTTTGGTATAGTCTTTCTCTTTGTCCTTAACCTTCTTACAAACACCCGTGACATAAAGATCGCCCATGCGCAGATCTCCAACTGTCAGTAGTTTTGCCTTAAAGTCGTCGTATCCGTTCTCCATGAAGTAGCCGGTACGAGCGTCATTGCCGTTCGCATTGTCCAGAATGATCATGATTTTGGGTTTAATACCAATAGTCGGGCGTATCAACTCCTCACCCAAGCCCATTTCAGCCGCCATACGTGTCATGAGTACGTTGATTTCGGCAGAACGCTTAGGATTCATTTCGAACGGACGTGATGCTTTAACAGCGTCAATGATGAGATTGCCCATCAGCTCAGCCTGGTCGCGCAGTCGTTCAGGATCAGTTGCTGGCAGACTGCCTGGCTCAATTGACGCAAAAGCCCCTACTTTATGAAGCGACTCGCGTACACGACTGTTACATGCACGCTTCTCGACCGCTTCATCGAATTGTGCCACTGACTCGAATTTGCCACCAACTTTCTCACGCGCACGCATAATTGCCTGACAACCATTTTCAGAACAGCCTTTCACAGCAGAGAATGGCGCATACAGTGCCTGACTGCCGTCTTCGAGTGTGCGGATCTCAATTCGGTTAGATGACACATTAACGTCTGGTGGCAATACGCGAATGCCATAGGTCAGCGCATCCTTCACCAGCCCCTGATGCTTATCCTCGCCCAGAATGGTGAGCGCAGCTGCGAAGAACTCAGCAGGGTAGTGCGTCTTTAGCCACATAGACTGATAACTGATTAAAGAATAAGCAACAGAGTGTGATTTGTTGAAGGCATACGCGCCGGATTTCTCAAACATATTCCAGATTTCTTCGGCTCGTTCGTGCGTCAGGCCATTGCTCTCTTCGACAACACCGGTAATTTTCATGCAGTCACCTCATCAATCTTCACGAACTCATACCCATTGGAGGCCAGCCAGTTCCGTTGGCGCTCCCAGCTCCATATCTCTTCACGCATTTCACTATGCAGGCGAATGTGGGCGTCTTCTGGAAGTGCTACAAGATTCCCAGGGGCGTTATCTATCGTATCGCGGTTAATATGGTGGACATGTTCATCGTCACGTAGCTCCCGACCGAGACGTTCTTTCGCTATCAATCGATGAACGTATTCGTATTGCGAAACGCCATTGTTACCAACCAGCTGCATCATGTAGCCGTTGGTTTTTACGATGATGCCACCTTTGTAGTTGTTCGCTTCTTCTCCGATCTTTCCGCGTTTGGCAGCCGCCAGCTTTTCCTTCGTCTCCGCGCGGATTGTTCTGCCGGTTAGCTTTTTCGAAACGGTGGCCACTCGCTCATCGATATCAGCACGCAGACCGGCATTCCACGAGGTTTTCCCATACATAGGGTTGCCAGTGCCAGTCCGGGCTTCGGAGAGACGCTTCATACGTTCGTCATTATTTTTGTTTTTGCCACGATTCCAGGCTGGGGTAGCGGAGATCCGCGCGCTTCCGCGCCTGATCCCCCATTTGGCTAATAAGCGGTCAATATTTGCCTTGCTGCAACCAGCTTCGGCGGCAATGTCTTCTTTTCTCATCAGGTCAACCATGTAACGCTGACGTAACCATTCTTCTGTGATTTTGTACTTCGTACTCGGCATTTCTAAGACTCACTAAACAAATTGTTTTCTTATCTTATAAATTAATTCTCAAATATCGAAGCTCGTTATGTCGGCATTTATTGCCATTGCTTCGGCATAAGTGCGACGCTCACCATCAGCACAAAGTAGGCGTGCTGCTTTATGGATTTTTCTCGTAGAACCATCATCCAGTGACACTGTCACCCAGCCTTCCTCCGCTCGCTTAATGAAGTCGCCGCCAATGGATTTCATTTTCTCCATATCTTTTTTCCCGATCGCTTTCCTGACCGAGTCTGCTTCCGCCATTGAGAACCCCGCCAAGATTCGCGTAGCAGCCATGATCTGTTCCTGATAAATCAGAACTCCGTTTGTGTCGCGAGAGATTTCGTCCAGCATTGGGTGTAAGGAATGTGGGGCCATGAAGCCTTTGGCCACGGACACATAATCGTCCAACATGCCGGATTGAATCGGGCCAGGTCGGAAGAGCGCAGTCGTAGCAACAACCGTTTTAAAGCTCATTGGCTCAATTCCACCACCTAAATCTTTAAGCAGCTTGCGCATTGGGCCTGATTCAAGCTGGAATACGCCCTGTGTATACCCTGCAGCAAAACCATCCAGTACCTTGCGATCTTCAAGAGAAATGGCATCAAGATTGATATCTTCACCTGTGTTCTCTTTTATGTAGCGTTTTGCACTATCGAGCAAATCGAGAGTTGCCAGACCAAGCACGTCCAGCTTAATTAGGCCCATAGCCTCGCAGTAACGCTTGTCAAATGCGATACAACGCGCGTCACCACGGCGCTCAACCGGTGTACGTTCTGTCAGAGGAACACCTGCTACGATCATCCCTGCCGCATGTCTACCAAAGCCACGCATAAGGCTTTGTAACTTGCAGGCTGCATTGAATGCATCAGGATATTTTGTTGCGTATTTGTCGAGACTTGCCAGTTGTTCGCGCAGCTCTTCCAATGGAAGGCTATCATCCTCGACGTTCTTCAGTTCTTTTGATACCGCCATATCTGCGGACTCCACACCATAAATACGAGCGGTATCACGTAGTGCAGAGGCTGCGCCTAGGTAGGTGAAGTTCGGAATGCCTGCAACGTAATCTTCGCCGTAGCGTTCATTCAGATACTCGATCACTTCATGGCGACGTGCCTGGCTGAAGTCCAAATCCGCATCCGGCAAGTCGAGACGCTCAGGGTTGATGAAACGTTCAAACAGAAGACCGTGACGGATTGGGTCGACGTTGGTTATGCCTATGCACCATGCCACCAGAGATCCAGCGGAGGAACCACGACCAGGCCCGACAGGAATGCCAGTTTCACGGCTGTGATTCATCAGATCGCGTACCATCAGGAAGTAACCACAAAATCCCAGGCGAGTCAGCGTGTCCATTTCGTACTTTAGCCGCTCAACATAAACCCTGTTCTCAGAAGCAGGTGGTGTGTAGCCAAACTCTTTTGTGGTAAGACGTTTACGCAGCCCTGCAACAGCCAGTTTCATAAGCGTTGCAGGCTCGTCGTCTGCCATCTTTGGCAGTGCTGGCGGCAATTCATGCCAGCGCCATGTGCAGGCATCGATAATGGTATCCTGCGTTGTTGAGGCCATTGCAGCTGTTACCGGCACATCCATGCGAACGGAGAAGGCTTTAAGCGCCTCAAGGAGATGGCGGCGACCATTGACGGCGTTATCTCGCTGGTGGGGGATACGCAGACGATGCGGCTGGTCGATTTTGATGTTGTTCGTAACCATGTGCGCAATGTCTTTAATGTCTGCATCGTCGATCGATTCGTAATAAGCGGGATAGAACGCCACTGGCTCTATTTTCAATGCGCTGGCGACTTTCATCGCCCGGACGTTAATCTGGTCGTAGAATGGGGTAGGGTGCGGATAAACCACACTATAGAAGTTGTCTTTTCCACCCGCTGTAATCAGTGTGCTTATGATTTTTGCAAAATCGTTGCGTTGGAACACGCTACCGATGTCGGAAGTAAGCAGGATGATGTTGCCTTTGGCATATGTAGAAACCAACTGTTCGAGCGAGAGACGCGGTACAAAGTAGAACTGTTCTCGTGTGTTGGCCGCCGTCATTAGTTCGCAGATGTCGCGATATCCTTGCTCATTTTTAATTAGAGCGGTAAACGAGTAGTTACGTCCCCGCTCTAATGATTCCATACATCTCATACATCTCATAGATTCTTTAGCAAGTTTAGCCCGGTGCTCGTATGTGGGATCATCAACAATGTTTAGTTTCACACCACAAATAACCGCCATGTCGTCACCAGCGGCACGTTGTAGTGGAATAACGCTCGCAATATTCATGCTATCTGCTGAAATTACAGCGGTGTAGCCAGCTTCTCTGGCAATCTTCACCGCGTTTTCTGCTTTTAGAGCCGACTCCCCAAGTGAGAAGTCAGTTCGAACCATCAGTGCCTTCATGTGTTTTTACCTTTCTGGTTTTTTTGATTTTGTCATTGGGGAAGCCTACGAACTTCCCATGCATCGAAATCGCAACTTCTTTTGCTGATTGGTGACAATCGGGCTTGTCTGGACACACCAGACAAGCCTTACCAGTTTCAGAAGCAGCGATAAGAGAGCCGAAACATCCTTTACGCACGATTAACCAAATATTTTTTGAACAACTTCACGAGCCGCTTGTGCAGAAGCTGAAGGGAGTTTGTTAATGAAAGAACGCTCAATACCTGTCACAAAGTCGCCTCGCATCATTCCAATCTTGGCCGACAACAAAAGTTCACGAGGGCCAATTGGCTGACTAATAAGGTGTTCTTCGTATCCATCGCGAACGATACCGGCAAACTTAACCATCTTTTCAGCGTATTCATCCACGATGCCGGCATTTATCAACATGTTGATCTCTGCCTCTTTGCTCATGTATTTCACATTCGAAACGATGCCAAAACGCGAAAAGTTCGCGGCGTTCTGGATGTTTGTACCCTGGTACAAGCCGGTTTCATCACCAGAACCGTTCGTGTTGCCAGTGCCAATGAAAGCAAACCGTTCATGCGGAGTAATGCGACGCCATTCTGGAGTCGCCTCTTTGATGACCAACGCTTCACCTTCCAGCACTGGCTGATACACGCCAAGAATCTGTGGAAACGCAAAGTCGTATTCATCCGCGAGGTAAACCCAGCCATGCTTCATTGCGAGCGCAAGCAAGCCAGGCTCGAAATACGTAGAGCCATCACGCGCCAGAATTTGCCCCGTAACATGTGCCTCTTCCATTGATGCTGTATGTTGGGCACGGATCAACGGACGATTGAGCAAAGCACATAGCTGTGTAGGCAATGACGATTTGCCTGTTCCTGCATGACCCCACAAATAGCCAGGTATGCCAAGTTCAAGCATCATGAAAATATCTTTGATCAGTTCGAAGTCGCCATATACGTAGCCCTTCTTCACTTCTGGAACGAACTCTGGATACGGCGTATTGACGTTGACGCTAACCATGAGCGGCGTCCCACGTTTTGTTCCGAGTTCTTCCACCGTTACGTTTAGCAGTTCGTGAGCTGCGACCAGATCTGTCTTGTACTCAACTGTGCCTGTGTAGCCAGGGCTACTGGTCAAGCCAGAAGATTTGGCCATTTCGCTTTTTTGCTCGGCACGTTTAGCTTGAATTGCATCAAGTGCCTTTTTCGATAGCGTTGGCTCATCTGGAAACTGCGTTGTGTACATTTTCAGTACGGTGTCAGGATCGGCATCTTTTACTGACTCAGGAATGCCCTCGCAATTACCATTGGCTACATGGGACTTAAAATAGTGAAATGATTTGCCGCACCACTTGCAAACAAGGTAATCAGAATGATTTTTTTCATTTTGCAGTGCAGTAGTCGTCATGCGTTTTTCCTTTGTTCTCTAATGAGCGTTCAACTTCTTATATAAATATACCATCAACTATCGTAAGTGCTTACTTATCATTAAGGCTGTTTTATTCACTTCAAAATGATACGAGATAGTTCAGTAACTACAGATGAACCAAGACTATCAACGCTCGTTACCAGGGCATGATTTGAGTAAAATCTCTCCGGTGCATCAGTCATGATGCCAATTGCCATCAAATCAATGTCAGTCTGCGTTTCAATTTGCTTCGTAACCGAACGCAAATGGGCGTCAAAACCTCTCCCAACAGCCCACGGCGCGCCATCGCTTAGAACAAGCATGATCTTCTTGTCCTCCATGCGACCAGAAAATAACGATGCAAGGCTGGCTATGCTTTCACCATCCACGTTATTAAGAAGTGGGAATGTGTAGCCTACGCACCCCATACGTGAGCGAACTTCGCGAGAATTTGCCTTTTCATTCCAATTTTTGATGATAGGTAGCATTAAAGATTCAAAGCGAGAGAACTCATACTTGATTGCCTTAAGCTCTCCTGCTGCCATATGACTACCAAATGTTGTGAAGCCGGTGATAATGTTGGGAACATTTATTCGATCAAGCGCATCGGCGATGGTATATGCACTTGCAAGAGCCAGTTTAATCGTTTCGCCGCTCATTGAACCTGATAAATCAATCACTTGTTGAACACAGGCGTTAACGGCCTTAGATTCTTCTTTTTTACGAAACACGCGATCATCATTCATTGCTAATCTGTAGATACTAGAACCATGAATGCGCCCCCGACGCTGGCCCGGTATAAACTGAACTCTGTTTCTGCTTGCAATTGCACGCTCCAGGTCTTTTGCCAGCGTCGACGAAACACCTGACGAAAGATGCTTTTCAATATATTTGTCGAAGAGTTGGTTGCCTTCAGGAACGATGCGATAACGGCTGATTGGATATCCACCTAAATCAATATCGGAGAATGTTTTAATAAGCCGTTTGATATGGGCTTCTGCCTGATCAATCGAACCGATGAAGTCGTATGAGCGATTGTATGGCCTGTATTCGCTTTTCGAGCTTTCTGTTAACTCGCTTTTAATCGTTTCGGATAGTGCATCTTCTGTCATGCCTCCGACTTCATCTTCCATGCTATCAAGCTCCTCTAAAGCCTCTTCCAGACTCATTTTGGACGGAGTGGGAATGTCTGAAGAGCCGTCTTCTGCCGTTTTTCTTTTTTCGTGATCCGAGGTAGTTGCTTCTGTCGTCGCGCTATTGGAAGTATCAGAATCTAATACCTCTTTATCATTTTTTGTATCATCGAATATTGTTTCTGATGATTCAGAATTATCTGAATCATCACTATCGTTATCATCATGTATGTACTTACCGTGTGACTCATCATCTATAGATATGTGGTTATCTAGCATCTCATGTGTCTTGTGATCTTCATTGTCTTCATTACTTTCTCCAGAGGAATCCGCTTGGTCAGCGTCTGAAGGATCGGGAGTTTTTCCCGGAGCTGACTCCTTACCTTTGCTTTCACTTTCTGTGTCTTTGAGGATCTTAGCTATGGTCGCAGCCACCTTTAAACAATCCTCGGTGCAAGACATGTTACGCACGGCCACATCGATACCATGTTCTTTTAATAATGAAATTGGTTTCTCAATGACAGGCCAGTATTCATCCATGAAATCTACGAACGGTGCTTGGCCATCCCAGGCTCTTACAACCGGACAGAGAAAGAAGTTTAGAAAAAGCGCGCGCTGATCTTTGCCACAATAAGTAATAGCCTCTGAAGCCTTTGGTTTAAAGACTTTTTCGATTATCAGGCGCTGAGTTGCCATCAGATTACGTCTTGTTCCGTTAAAGACCTGCCCCATTTTTCGCTCGATGAACACGTCTTCTAAGGCATTCCATAGTGACCAGGAAGGGACGTGTCCTTTTTCTCTCATTTTGTTGGACACATGAATATCGGTAAACAAAATGTGAGCAACTTCATGATCTAGAAATCCGCGTACTGCATTCATCAATGCCGGTGTTGCGTTATCTGGGATTGATGGGATGTTTACGAGAATTGGCTCTCCATCATCGTTATAGCGTACATAAGCGTCGTCCCCTCGTTCTGCAACAGGGATGTTTTTACCTGAAAGGAGAGCGACTACTCGTTTTACACTGTCACGGAAGTCCTGAACCTCTTTGATGGAACGTTTTTTGGACATGGCTAATCCTTTGTTATGAAAACAAATTATTTACTAGTGTGTTTAATGTAGCACTGCGCGAACAGGGAACTAAGCCATTCGCGCAGGTAGAAGAGGGATTAACAGGTTCTGACGGCTAAAGACCCGGAGCCGGTATTGATAAGCGTGAAGCGTTTGTTGTTAAGTTCGAATATAAAGCCAGTTGTGTCATTCACACCAACCTCAATCTGCTCATTCGGTAGCTCGGTGAGGATGTCAGCTACACACTCATCAGCTAATTTTTGTACGTGTCCGATCTCAAGAGCTATTAGGCTGGAAATAGTGGTGTTCATTCAATCAATCCATTCTTACTTATACTATTGTAAGGAATACTACTAAAATTTATATCAATACTGAATACATCCATATTAGATGCAAGTTAATTTTCTTACCTATTTGGGGCTAGTTTTTCACCATGCATTGGTCTTTGTCCGGTCTTTAAAGTGCCTGCCGAAAAAAATGATAATAGCTTTACAACCCTAACCTTTGATGTAATATCGGTAAGCACTTACCAGAGAGAATTGAACGCGCAAAGGTTGTAACAATGTCTGACAACAAGATTGAATTTATAGAAAGTCGCTACGCTGCTTTTATCGCAGGGTTGATTGAATCCTCACCTATGAGCCAGGCCCAGATAGCCAAAACAATTGGGTATAAAAACGCCAACAACCTTTCTTTAATTAAAAGCGGCAAAATTCCTTTGCCTATCGATAAGGTTCGTCCGCTGGCGCTGGCACTGGGTATTGAGCCAAGTCGTCTTATGATGATGGTGCTGGAAGAACGCCAACCCGAACTCGCAGCATTTTTATACAAAGAAGGCACTGCTCCTCTTAACGAGGACGAAAAACAGGTTCTTGCTGCATATAACGAGCGATTCGGTAAAGAGAAAGGCGCATCACAAAAGGTTGTTGAGGCCATAAAGTCTCTATGAAAAATTTACACGAATAAGCTCTGTCGATAGACGATCTCCCTTGAATTTGTGGTCAATTTCGTCTAAATCCGGTTGCTCTACGATTGATGCGATGTACGTCGAGAAACTTTCTAAGGCGTCTCGCATCTCGTCCATATAATCGTGCCGGTCGTAGACCCGATCTATCCCCTCAAGACTGTGGTTCATGATTTTACGTGATACCTCCTGGCTTATGCCTAATGCTGGGAAGTAACTACGCGCAGTACGACGCAAATCTCGTGGTGTAAATGGCTCAAGCTCCATCAGTTCTGGTCGTTCCAGGATACGGCGTAATGCCTGGGCTATTGCCACTTTAGACATCGGAAGATCTTTCCCGATTTTTTTATTCGAAGGCACAAGCCACTGGCTGCCTTTACCATATTCGAATAACTCTTCAATGCATGTGCGCATTAATGTGCTTAAAGGCAGAGAATGCTCACGGGCTGATTTGTTTCTCTTGCCTTGATTCCAAACCCCACGCTGGAGGTTGAACTCACTTTTTTTAGCCCGCAGTACTTCGTCAGGTCGTCTTGCGGATACAAGACATAGCCTGGCCGCCCATTTTGTACCAGCACACACATTGAAGTAGTCCCATATATTCCAGAACACCCATACCTCTGCGTCGGTTAGCTTCCGCTCGCGAGGTGTGGGCTTTGCGCCACCGGCAACTTTGTTAAGTGACATATCGTTTAACGGTGACACGTCGATCATCCCCTGGAAGGCGCACCAGCTGAGGAACTGCTTCATCAGAGAGAAAACGCGGCGACCCATAACAATTTTGCCATCCAGTATTAGTGGGTTGACCAGTTGGTTCACCATGAACCTATTAATATCACTTACTTTTACATCGGCAATGTGCGGCAAAACATGTATCAAAATACAATGAACAGCGATCTCTGGCCGACGTCTTGTTATCAGCAGAGATAAGCGAGTGAATAACATGAATGCGTCCGAGAATCTCATGTCATTGCTGACCTGGGAGATCATAACGGCCTGCATTTGAGATGCTCTTTCGAGATACTCAATCGCCTCTTTTGAGGTGTTCTCCGCAGCGCGTGCTCTGTCAAAGCTATTTTTCATATGACAATCACCGAGTTACGCCGATGCACTGTATAAGTAAACAGTATATTAGGCATAGATTCTTATAGGATCAAGAGTAAAAGTAACTCATTTTCAGTAATGATTCCATACATAGTAGGTATGGAATCATTTAGACGTTGTTTTTTGAATTTTAAGGGAAACAGGAGTGAGTTTGGTGGGAATAAAAAACGGCTCCTGTGAGCCGTTTAAATCAGAGGGTGCTGACGTATGCAGCCAGTTCTGTGTATCCGCCAATCGGCTGGCCATCGATCAGCACCTGGGGGATAGTCTCTACCGGTTTACCAACAATTTCACTTAGTTTTTCCTTGTCGATACCGGCAGTGGTGATGTCAATGTACTCATAATCACCGTAGCCATGTCCCTTTAGTTGCTTCGCCAGCTCGACCGCACGTTTGCAGTATGAGCAGTTATCTCGTCCGTAGATAGTGATCGTCATTGTTACCTCGTAGAATTGATATGTAACTTTACTTACAAAGAAGATAGGTATGTGCATACCTATCTTTGCGGTCTGCATTATAAAGCTATTAAAGCCTCGATCAATCTATTAATTAAGGCATTGTTTGGTTAACATTAGCCTAATATTTTATAGTTAGTAGAGTGAAATACATACATGCCTTTTTTAATTTTCATTATTATACTACTGCTCACCGTCATTTTTTGGGATTGGGTTGTTTTAAATGGTCAAACTGTTGGAACATTGGCTACAGCATTTGCTTTTATAGCAACAGCATGGAATGCCTACGAAGCGAGAAAAAGTGCAAAAGCGGCTTTTTCAGCCCTTCAATTAACAACTGAATCATTGTTCGAAATGCGAAAGAGTGCATTTAAACAATGGTTTGATTCCTTATTAAATCAACATGATGAGTTATGTCTTCTTGCAAAACAAATTATCGATAAACACAAAGTTAATTTAAACAGAGATGAGTTATATAGACTATATGTAGTGGCATAGTGAATTTGGCCACCTGAATAGAGGTGATATCATCACCTCATAGTCAAAAC
>NZ_PTRD01000044.1:0-57732 GCF_002965005.1 Escherichia sp. MOD1-EC7011 | reverse complement strand
CATTTGAGACATCCATAACATAATAAAATAAGAAGCGACCAATGAGTTGAATAAACAAATTACTAATGTAATCATTGATTCTATGATGACAACGAGAATTATCGAGTTTTGTTTTATACCGTGGATAATTTTTAGTGCAAATTCTGTGCTTCGGGAAGAAAATGTTCGTTTACACAACACAATACATATAACCGCAGCAAACAATGTCAACATTATATATATAGTGTTTGTTAATATGGAGAATCTATTCAACACTTTGTCGACGGTGCTTCTTACATCAAGAGCTGTTATAATATTGTATTCTGGTATTTTTTCCTCACCAAGCGTTTTTTTTGTTGTGTTAATATCATTTTCGCTAACTTTATCACTTAACACTATCTTAACATTGTCAATGTTACTGCTTAGCTTGAATCTGAATAATGTACTTAAGGGGATAAAGAGCTGATTGTTGCTCTGATATTTCGATAACCCAAGACTGTCCAGGAAGTCCATTTTCATTTTTGGAATTACGCCAATAATTTTAAACGGTATCCCATTAAGGAAAACAATCCCATTGTGTAAATATGGACTATCCTCACTAACAATAGCAACATCTCCATTAAATTCCATGTTATTGGTGGTTATTTTATTTATGGATAAACCTAGTGCATCAATACCTGTCACTGATAAAGGTTTGTCATCGTAAGGTGTTTGACCGCCATTGAATATATAAGTTTTTGAGTATGATAATGATTTATATATAGGAGATAATACTTGCATTACCTCATTAATGTTTTTTTGATTATAGATGTCAATAGAAATAACATTGTCACCATAAGTTTTGAGCTCTTCTTCTGCTTTTTTTGAAACACTAAAAATCAACGAATCAGTAATTGTTATACCGATGAAACTAAGTGTTAAAAAAATCACAAATGTGAAAATTTGCTTTTTATTTTCAGCAATATTTTGCAAAGCATCTTTAATGTAAAAAAACACAATCATTTTTTTGAAAAAAATACACCGAATGCAAAGATTCGCATTCGATGTGTTTAAGTTATTTATTAACGTTTGGCAAGGTATTTTTTATTTAATCCAGCTAGCTTTATACCACCAGCGTTTGATGCCAACTTTATTAACTTTTTGAACATCAGTTTTTAATGTCAAAGGTGATATTGGGGTAACATTACCGCTAAACGTGTCAACAGTACCATCATTGAACTCATGATGCCCATCATAAATATGGACACCTTTCACTTTTCCTTCATTTATACCCTGCATACACACTGAGTCAGTCGTTCGGTATACCATATAACCCGCAGAGGTAGGACCTGACCCCGTAGCCATAACACAACGGCTCGGGTCTACCCTGTCTGGGTTCCAGCCGCTGCCACCCGCAAATGCGTTCAAACTTAATCCCATCAGAGATACTAAAATATATTTCTTCATTGTAACCTCTTATTGTTAATAGATAATATATTTGTCATGCAACAAGTTGCATGTACTGCACTTACGCTCCCTCAGTCACTTACTTATGCAAGCTCTTGGGAACTCACTTATACACTACCTGTAACTCGAATTATTTAGAGTATAAAACTATTAGCATATCTAGTATCTAATAGTGTTTTATTTTATTACATAATAGAAAAAATCTATTATGTGCAATTATTTAATAGAATAATAACACGTGCAACGAATTTTAAGTGTTTCTTGAGTGACATAAAATAAGTGTGGTGTCCATATCCTCCTATCGTGAATCAATATAAATGATTTACACCTAACACTATAAAATGTTCAGAAAGCCATCGCAATAATAAAAAATAAGACATTACGATAATATTATAAAGCATTGCTTTGTTGGGGGATGACGTATGTAGCAATGAAAGATAACAAATGCCGGTAATGGTACGGAGAAATCCTCAGTAATAGGCGGGTAAAAAAGACGGGCATAGAGTTTTGTGGTCGACTGGTTGTGCTAACAATTCAGGAGATCACCTCTATGCCCGTTCGCTCATCATGCCAAAAGTTTTTCCGTGATGATTTGACTCCATTTCATCAGTACCGCCAGAATGCCATCCTTGACGCCACTGCTGCGCTTAGTCGGGACGCATCCCTCATCCTTACCAGCATTGGACGGTATATGCCAGGTAATGCTCAGGTTAAAACAAGATTAAGCTCATCGATCGCCTGCCAGGCAATGACGCTTTACACCGCGATATCCCGGCTATTTTTCATAATATTACCCGGTTTCAGCCCCGAGACCTTACGTTGTGCGTCATTGCCGTTGACTGGAGTGGTTATCCTTCTCAGGCATTCCATGTTCTGCATACTCCCCAAGTTTGCGACGGGCGTTCTATATTACTTCTGGATCAGGTTGTATCGTCATTCTGGCAACAAATTGCTCAGTTCTATAAGAATTTTCTTGATACGCTTGCAATCACTATTGCTCCGAATAAACCGGATAAAAATTACCTTTAAACACAGCACCATGACCGCCACAAGAGCATATTTCGTCAGCATGTTTATATTGCCTCCATGCGAAGAAGGGACTACCATCCAAATTGTTGGGTTTGGAGTGGCAGCCCCAGGGTTGATAGAAATATCTCCTGGGGCTTCATCTTTCCAGACCTCAGAGTTAACCTGAAACCGGAAAGCTTCAGGCACCCGCTGTTATCTTACCCTTCCTTAGCAAAATATCTGTTTATTTATACAGTAAATCCTGTTCCGGACTTCTCACACTACTCATTTGATCAACCGAAGCTGAGCCAGTTTTTTTCTGCACGCCCCAATCGTCAAAATTCTTCGCCGCCAGCCAGCTCTGCCGCTACTTGTCACATTGCAAAAGTAGCCAAATTGCTTCAGTAGCAATCAGTTCACCATCACCAAAAAAAGAAACATTCCAGAACTTCCGCATCTCGCCCTGCCGCTGACACTTCTATACTGGAATGAAAACGCCAACATAAGAGAAACCTATGCCATTACCCGATTTTCATGTCTCTGAACCTTTTACCCTCGGTATTGAACTGGAAATGCAGGTGGTTAATCCTCCGGGATATGACCTTAGCCAGGACTCTTCAACGCTGATTGACGCGGTAAAAAGCAAGATCACTGCCGGGGAGGTGAAGCACGATATCACCGAAAGTATGCTGGAACTGGCGACGGATGTTTGCCGTGATATCAACCAGGCTGCCGGGCAATTTTCAGCGATGCAGAAAGTCGTATTGCAGGCAGCCGCAGACCATCATCTGGAAATTTGCGGCGGTGGTACGCACCCGTTTCAGAAATGGCAGCGTCAGGAGGTGTGCGATAACGAACGTTATCAACGGACGCTGGAAAACTTCGGCTATCTCATTCAACAAGCGACTGTTTTTGGTCAGCATGTTCACGTTGGCTGCGCCAGTGGTGATGACGCTATTTATTTGCTGCACGGCTTATCACGCTTTGTACCGCACTTTATCGCCCTTTCTGCCGCATCGCCGTATATGCAGGGAACGGATACACGTTTTGCCTCCTCACGACCGAATATTTTTTCTGCCTTTCCCGATAATGGTCCAATGCCGTGGGTCAGTAACTGGCAACAATTTGAAGCCCTGTTTCGCTGCCTGAGTTACACCACGATGATCGACAGCATTAAAGATCTGCACTGGGATATTCGCCCCAGTCCTCATTTTGGCACGGTGGAGGTTCGGGTGATGGATACCCCGTTAACCCTTAGCCATGCGGTAAATATGGCGGGATTGATTCAGGCCACCGCCCACTGGTTACTGACGGAACGCCCGTTTAAACATCAGGAGAAAGATTACCTGCTGTATAAATTCAACCGTTTCCAGGCCTGTCGCTATGGGCTGGAAGGCGTCATTACCGATCCGCATACTGGCGATCGTCGGTCACTAATGGAAGACACCTTGCGTTTACTGGAAAAAATCGCCCCTTCTGCAAATAAAATTGGCGCATCGAGCGCAATAGAAGCACTGCATCGCCAGGTCGTCAGCGGTCTGAATGAAGCGCAGCTAATGCGCGATTTCGTCGCCGATGGCGGCTCGCTGATTGGGCTGGTGAAAAAGCATTGTGAGATCTGGGCCGGTGACTAAGCCGGGAATTGCCTTACAGAAGAATATCCCCGACAATGGTGTTTTACTTACATTTAACAATGTTATGAAACACCCCTTAGAAACCTTGACCGCAGCAGCAGGCATTTTGCTGATGGCTTTTCTCTCTTGCCTGCTGCTGCCCGCCCCCGCGCTGGGGCTGACGCTGGCACAGAAACTGATGGCCACGTTCCATCTGATGGATCTGAGTCAGCTTTACACGTTGTTATTTTGCCTATGGTTTTTAGTGCTGGGCGCTATTGAGTATTTTGTTCTGCGCTTTATCTGGCGACGCTGGTTCTCGCTAGCGGATTAAACGTCGATTATCGCCGAACTTCGCGGCATACTTTGCTTATTTTCCTTCGCCTAAAGGAACGTTTATGGATAAGCAATCACTGCACGAAACGGCGAAACGCCTGGCCCTTGAGTTACCCTTTGTCGAGCTTTGCTGGCCTTTTGGCCCGGAGTTCGATGTTTTTAAAATTGGCGGCAAGATTTTTATGCTGTCGTCAGAACTGCGCGGCGTCCCCTTTATCAATCTGAAGTCCGATCCACAAAAATCCCTGTTAAATCAGCAAATATACCCGAGCATTAAGCCTGGGTATCACATGAATAAAAAGCACTGGATTTCGGTGTATCCCGGCGACGAAATCTCTGAATCGTTGCTCAGCGATCTGATTAACGATTCGTGGAACTTAGTGGTTGATGGCCTGGCTAAACGCGATCAAAAAAGAGTACGTCCAGACTAAAGCGGAAATCTATAGCGCATTTTTCTCGCTTACCATTTTACTTCGATCCTTGTAATCTGCTGGCACACAAACATCTTTCACAAGGAGTCTTTATGGATATCATTTCTGTCGCCCTAAAGCGTCATTCCACTAAGGCATTTGATGCCAGCAAAAAACTTACCCCGGAACAAGCCGAGCAGATCAAAACCCTGTTGCAGTACAGCCCATCCAGCACCAACTCCCAGCCATGGCATTTTATTGTGGCCAGCACGGAAGAAGGTAAAGCGCGTGTCGCTAAATCCGCCGCCGACAATTACGTGTTCAACGAACGTAAAATACTTGATGCCTCGCACGTCGTGGTGTTCTGCGCGAAAACCGCAATGGACGATGCATGGCTGAAACGGGTTATTGACCAGGAAGATGCTGACGGCCGCTTTGCCACGCCGGAAGCGAAAGCCGCGAACGATAAAGGCCGTAAGTTCTTCGCCGATATGCACCGTAAAGATCTGCATGATGATGCAGAGTGGATGGCAAAACAGGTTTATCTCAACGTCGGTAACTTCCTGCTGGGCGTTGCGGCACTGGGTCTGGACGCGGTGCCAATCGAAGGTTTTGACGCGACGATCCTCGATGAAGAATTTGGTTTGAAAGAGAAAGGTTACACCAGTCTGGTGGTCGTACCGGTAGGCCATCACAGCGTGGAAGATTTTAACGCTACCCTGCCAAAATCTCGTCTGCCGCAAAGTATCACCTTAACTGAAGTGTAATTCTCCTTTATAGCCGGGAACTGATCCCGGCTATTTCACATCAGATTTTCCTGATTTGCATAACCCTGTTTCAGCCGTCATCATAGTCCGCTGTTGTATACAGGAGACGTTATGCAGGATTTAATATCCCAGGTTGAAGATTTAGCGGGTATTGAGATTGATCACACCACCTCAATGGTGATGATTTTCGGTATTATTTTTCTGACCGCCGTTGTAGTGCATATTATTTTGCACTGGGTGGTATTACGTACCTTCGAAAAACGCGCCATTGCCAGTTCACGGCTGTGGCTGCAAATCATTACCCAGAATAAACTATTTCACCGTTTAGCTTTTACCCTGCAGGGGATTATCGTCAATATTCAGGCGGTATTCTGGCTGCAAAAAGGCACCGAAGCGGCTGATATTCTGACCACCTGCGCACAGTTGTGGATCATGATGTATGCGCTGCTTTCAGTCTTCTCGTTGCTGGATGTTATTTTAAATCTGGCGCAGAAATTCCCGGCAGCAAAACAGTTACCGCTGAAAGGGATATTTCAGGGGATAAAGCTGATCGGCGCTATTCTGGTCGGCATTTTGATGATCTCGCTGCTGATTGGTCAGTCACCGACCATTCTGATCAGTGGTCTTGGCGCAATGGCTGCCGTGCTGATGTTGGTATTTAAAGATCCGATTCTTGGTCTGGTGGCAGGTATTCAGCTTTCCGCGAACGATATGCTGAAACTGGGCGACTGGCTGGAAATGCCGAAATACGGCGCGGATGGCGCGGTGATCGATATTGGTTTAACCACCGTCAAAGTACGTAACTGGGACAATACCATTACCACTATTCCCACCTGGTCTCTGGTTTCTGACTCCTTTAAAAACTGGAGCGGAATGTCAGCCTCTGGTGGACGACGCATTAAACGCAGTATCAGTATTGATGTCACCAGCATTCGCTTTCTTGATGAAACCGAAATGCAGCGGCTGAATAAAGCGCATCTGTTAAAGCCTTATTTAACCAGCCGCCATCAGGAAATTAATGAGTGGAACCGCCAGCAAGGGTCTACGGAGTCAGTATTAAACCTGCGCCGAATGACGAATATTGGAACATTTCGTGCCTATCTGAACGAATATCTACGTAACCATCCACGTATTCGTAAAGATATGACCTTAATGGTACGTCAGCTTGCACCGGGCGATAATGGTTTACCGCTTGAGATATATGCGTTTACCAATACCGTAGTGTGGCTGGAATATGAAAGCATTCAGGCGGATATTTTTGACCATATATTTGCCATTGTCGAAGAGTTTGGTCTACGACTCCATCAGTCACCAACCGGAAATGATATTCGCTCTCTGGCGGGTGCATTTAAGCAATAATAAAAAAACCGCTCTCATCGAATGGATGAGAGCGGCTTCAGATTGTTGACATCGTTTTGTCGGATGCGGCGTGAACGCCTTATTTCCGACGCAGCGTTTTAAACGCCACAAACAGGAACACAATCCACACCGGCAGTAGGATCGCTGACAAGCGCATATCATCTATTGTGCACATCAGCAGCAAAATCATGCCGAGAAAGGCAATGCAAAGATAGTTGCCAAACGGATACATCAGAGCTTTGAAGCGGGTTTCACGCCCCTGACGTCGCATCGCCGCACGAAAACGCAGATGCGCCAGGCAGATCATAATCCAGTTAAGTAGCAGCGTTGCCACCACCAGCGCCATCAGCAAACCAAACGCTTTTTGCGGCAGCAGATAGTTAATCAACACCACCAGCGAAGTGATCGCTCCGGAAAGCATCAGCGAGTTAATCGGAACACCGCGACGGCTTACGCGAGTCAAAAACTTCGGCGCATTACCCTGCACAGAAAGGCCAAACAGCATCCGGCTGTTGGAGTAAACTCCGCTGTTATACACTGACAGCGATGCTACCAGAATGACGAAGTTCAGCGCAGAAGCTACCACGTTGCTGTCGAGATTATGGAAAATCATCACAAACGGGCTACTGTTGGATTTCACTTCCACCCACGGGTAGAGCGCCAGTAAAACCACCAGTGAACCGATATAAAACAGCAGGATGCGATACACGACCTGATTCACTGCTTTAGGGATGCTTTTTTCTGGATCGCGCGCTTCAGCGGCAGTAATCCCAATCAGCTCCAGACCGCCGAAGGAGAACATAATCACCGCCAGCGACAAAATCAGCCCATTCCAGCCGGTGGCAAAGAAACCACCGTAGCGCCAGAGGTTATCGATACTGGCTTTCTCGCCGCCGTGACCAGAAAACAGCAGCCACAGGCCAAAACCGATCATGCCGATGATCGCCAGCACTTTAATCAGCGCAAACCAGAACTCGGTTTCGCCATATAAGCGCACGTTCACCAGGTTAACGGCGTTGATGATAATAAAGAAGGCGGCAGCCCAAATCCACGTTGGAACATCCGGGAACCAGTACTGCATATAGATGCCCGCAGCGGTCAGCTCTGCCATTCCCACCAGCACGAACATCACCCAGTAGTTCCAGCCGGAGAGGAAGCCTGCAAACGGTCCCCAATATTTATAGGCAAAGTGGGCAAACGAACCAGATACCGGCTCTTCGACCACCATCTCGCCGAGCTGGCGCATAATCAGGAAAGCGATGATCCCGGCAACGCCGTAGCCCAGCAATACAGCCGGCCCCGCCATCTGAATCGCCGGACCAATGCCAAGAAACAGACCTGTACCAATGGCGCCACCCAGCGCAATTAGCTGAATATGACGGTTATGTAATCCCCGATGAAGCGTCGGTTCTTGATTCGACGCAGTATCTTCCGATACGGTTGACGCGTTTTTCACGCCTTTCCCCTGTGTGTCTTTTTTATTGAGGGGCTCCTTTTAACATTTAGTGCTGGTCGTCGCAAGACACAATCCACACAGTTAAACCGGGTATCCCTTTCTTATGCAAATTGCCGACAAAAAGTACCTTGTTATTGCCAATTAGGGTGTTAACGCCTTATTTGGCCTACAGAAATGTGCAAATTCAATAAATTATAATTCACGCTGTAGGCCTGATAAGCGTAGCGCATCAGGCAATTTTGCCTAAATCCGATGCCGGTGCAGCCACATCAGCTTATACGCCGCCGGGATAATAAACAGCGACAGCAAAGGTGCAGTAATCATGCCGCCAATCATCGGCGCGGCGATGCGACTCATCACCTCTGAACCCGCCCCCGTTCCCCACAGAATCGGCAGCAAACCGGCGATAATCACCGCCACCGTCATCGCTTTCGGGCGCACGCGCAGTACCGCGCCGTGATACAACGCCTCATCCAGTTTCTGCTCGCTAAAGGTCTGCGGGTTATCCAGCGACGGCTCTGCCTCTATGGCGTGACGTAAATACATCAGCATCACCACGCCAAACTCGGCAGCGACTCCGGCGAGAGCGATAAAACCGGTGCCCGTCGCGACGGAAAGATGAAAGCCCATCCACCACAGGAACCAGATGCCGCCCACCAGCGCAAACGGTACGCTGCTGATAATCAGTAACGCTTCCCCCACGCGACGGAACGCCAGATATAACAGCACGAAGATGATCATCAGCGTCATCGGCACCATGAGTTTCAGCTTATGGTTGGCGCGCTCCAGTAACTCGAACTGACCGGAAAACGCCACGCTGGTGCCCGGTTTCAACTGCACTTTCTCGGCAATCGCTTTTTGCAGATCGTGAACCACCGACACCATGTCACGATCGCGGGCGTCGATATAAATCCAGCTTGTCGGGCGCGCATTCTCGGTTTTCAGCATCGACGGTCCGGTGGAGACGTTAACGTCGGCCACGTCCGCCAGGGTGATTTGCTGCTTCATCGGCGTCAGGATCGGTAACTGTCGCAGCGCCTGCGGGCTATCGCGCCAGCTTTGCGGATAACGCAGATTAATCGGATAACGGGCAATTCCTTCCACCGTTTCGCCAACCATCGCCCCGCCCACCGCAGAAGTCACAAACAACTGCACATCCGCCACCGTCATACCGTAACGCGCGGCTTTTTCACGGTTAATCTCAACGTTGATATAGCGCCCACCTTCCAGACGCTCGGCAAGGGCCGAAACCACGCCTGGCACCGTTCGCGCCACGTCTTCAATTTGCTCCGCCATCGCGTCGATATCCGCCAGCACAGTGCCGGAAACTTTAATGCCGATGGGGCTTTTAATGCCGGTCGAGAGCATGTCGATGCGGTTACGGATTGGCGGCACCCACAGATTCGCCAGCCCCGGCAGCCGCACGGTGTTATCCAGCTCTTCGATGATTTTGTCCATCGTCATGCCTGGTCGCCACTGATCCTGTGGCTTAAGCTGAATGGTCGTTTCTACCATCTCCAGCGGGGCAGAATCGGTGGCGGTTTCCGCTTTCCCGGTCTTGCCAAACACCCGCGCCACTTCCGGCACGCTCATAATCAGCTTGTCGGTTTTTTGCAACATACTCGCTGCTTCCGACGCGGAAATCCCCGGCAGCGTCGAAGGCATATACAACAAGTCGCCTTCATTGATCTGCGGTAAAAATTCCCCGCCAACTTTATTCAGCGGCCAGATAACCGTCAGCACCGAAAGCGCCGCCACCAGCAGCGTGGTTTTCGGCCAGTGCAGTACTTTCAGCAACAGCGGATGGTAAATACGAATCAAAAAACGGTTGAGCGGGTTACTGCTTTCTGGCGGAATTTTGCCACGTATCCAGTAGCCCATCAGGATCGGGATCACCACGATCGCCAGCAGCGCCGCACCCGCCATGGCATAGGTTTTGGTGAACGCCAGTGGGCCAAACAGACGCCCTTCCTGCCCTTCCAGGGTGAAGATCGGGATAAACGACAACGTGATAATCAGCAGACTGATAAACAGCGCCGGCCCCACTTCAACAGATGCATCGGTGATAATCTGCCAGCGCGTTTTATTATCCAGCGTGGCGTCAGGATGCTGGTGCTGCCACTCTTCCAGCCGTTTATGCGCATTCTCGATCATGACGATAGCGGCATCGACCATCGCCCCGACGGCAATCGCAATGCCGCCCAGCGACATAATATTGGCGTTCAGTCCCTGAAAGTGCATGACAATAAAAGCAATACACAACCCCAGCGGCAACGAAATAATCGCCACCAGCGCCGAGCGCACATGCCAGAGAAACAGCGCGCAGACTATCGCCACCACAATAAACTCTTCCAGCAACTTGCCGCTGAGGTTGTCGATGGCGCGATCAATGAGCTGGCTGCGATCGTATGTTGTAACTATCTCCACGCCTTCCGGCAGACTGCTTTTCAGCGTTTCCAGCTTGTCCTTCACGGCGGCGATCACTTCACGGGCGTTTTTGCCGGAGCGCAGGATCACCACTCCGCCCGCCACTTCGCCTTCGCCGTTCAGTTCCGCAATGCCCCGGCGCATTTCCGGCCCTACCTGGACTTTCGCAACATCACGCAGATAAACGGGCACGCCATTTTCACTGGCTTTTAAAACGATGTGATTAAAGTCGTCGAGCGTTTGCAGATAGCCGCTGGCGCGCACCATATATTCCGCTTCCGCCAGTTCAATCGACGAACCACCCGCTTCCTGGTTTGAGGCATCCAGCGCGCTTTTAACTTCAGCGAGACTGATGCCATATTGCGCCAGGCGCTGGGGATCGATAACCACCTGATACTCTTTCACCACACCGCCCACCGACGCCACTTCCGCAACGTCAGGGATGGTTTTTAGCTCATATTTGAGAAACCAGTCCTGCAATGAGCGTAAATCGGCCAGATCGTGCTTACCGCTGCGATCCACCAGCGCGTATTCATAGATCCAGCCAACACCCGTGGCGTCTGGCCCCAGCTCGGCGCTGACTCCTGCAGGCAGCTTACCCTGCACCTGGTTGAGGTACTCCAGCACCCGCGAGCGCGCCCAGTACGGATCGGTGCCATCTTCGAAAATGACATACACATAAGAGTCGCCAAACTGCGAGAAACCGCGCACGGTCTTCGCACCAGGCACCGACAACATGGTGGTGGTCAGCGGATAAGTGACCTGATTTTCAACGATTTGCGGAGCCTGACCGGGATAGCTGGTTTTAATAATCACCTGCACATCGGAGAGATCCGGCAGTGCATCCACTGGCGTGTTAATGATGGTCCAGGTGCCCCAAATGCTCAGAAACAACGCGCCCATCAGCACCAGAAAACGGTTCGCCACCGAGCGGCGAATAATCCATTCAATCATTGGCTATTCCCTCAATGCGCGTGGGTAGCACTTTCAGAGCGCATCCGCTCCAGCGCGCCAGAAATATTGGCTTCAGAATCAATCAGGAACAGGCCACTGGAAACCACCTTTTCCCCTTCCACCAGACCAGAGCGTAGCGCGGTGACGCCTTGCGAGGCCTGGAAAACGGCAACGCGTTTCGGTACAAAGCGTCCGTCGGCATCAACGGTAATCACCCGCTGTTCGTTACCAGTATCAATCAGCGCCTGTGACGGAATGAGCAGCATCGGTTCGCTGGCGGTGTTGAGTTGCAACCAGGCGTTCATTCCCGGTTTTAGTGCCTCGTCGGCATTATCGACTTCCAGACGCAGTTGCAAAGTGCGGGTCGCGGCATCCACGCCCGGTAGTAGCGTCCATTTGCGGATGGTGAGCGTTTTATCGGGTCGCGCCGGAACGGTGAGCGTAAACTGCGAGGCATCTTTCACCAGCCAGGCGATGGACTCCGGGATCGCAGCAGTGACCCACACCGGATCCATACCCTGAATTTTCGCGACCACGTTATCTTTGGCGATATTCATTCCCGCGCGCAGATCAAACGCGGTGATCACGCCATCAATGGGCGCTTTGAGCGTAAAGCGAGTCTGGATTTTTTGCGTGGCGATCAGGCGGCGAATATCAGCCTCCGGCATTCCCGCCAGTCTCAGCCGCTCAAGAATGCCTTCAGTCTGGGTCGCCGTACCGCCGGTTTCGCGCAGCAGTAAATACTCACTCTGCGCTTCCACCCAGTCGGGAATGGTCAGGTCGAGAAGCCGTGTGCCCTTTTGCACTTTATCGCCCACGGTAAGCGGATACACCTTGTCGATAAACCCGGCGGCGCGAGCCTGCACAATGGCATACTGATACTCGTTGTAACTGACATTCGCCGGGAAATTCTGGGTAAACGTCAGCGGCCCGCGCGTGACGGTAGCCGTTTTCACCCCCAGATTCTGCGTCTGAGTCGGGTCAATGCGCACACCAGACGCAGAACTCTCTTCATCGGCATATTTCGGCACCAGATCCATATCCATAAACGGCGATTTACCTGGTTTATCGAACCGCGTATTGGGATACATCGGGTCGTACCAGAATAAGATTTTACGTTCTGCGGTTGGCGTTTTTTCCACTGGCGGTTCCGCCTTTGCAAACCAGGTAAAACCTGCCGCAGAAATAATGCCGCCCGCGATCATGCTGCCGATAATAAGCGCGATTTTTTTCATTGAATTAAACCTGGGTTACTGGCTGACTTTAATATCCTGTAATAAAGAGAGATTGCCCTGCTGGACAAAATTAAACGCCACTTTGTCGCCGGTTTTAATTTCGCTCATTTTCGTCTGCGGGGTGATGGTAAAACGCATGGTCATCTCCGGCCAGTTGACTGCGGCAATCGGATCGTGATGGATGGTGATTTTTTTGCTTTCCAGATCAACGCCTTTTACCACACCGGTGGCGCTAATGACCTGCGGTTGTGCTTCACTCATGGTTTCATGATGATGTTCGTTAGCCTGAGTATTAAAGCCAATAGCGGTAAACAGACTGAACATTGCGACTTGCAGTGCTTTTTTCATTTATTTTCTCCTGGAGTTAAAAATTATTGCTGCCAACCGCCACCAAGTGCGGTATATAAAGAAATTTCGTTAGCCTGACGGGCATAATTCAGGTCGAGTAAAGTTTGTCGGGTTGCAAATAAAGAACGTTCGGCATCCAGCACTTCCAGATAACTTACCGCGCCGTGCTGATATAATGCCCGCGCCCGTTGCAGGGTAATTTGTAGCGACGCCAGATAACGCTGCTGGGCGCTGATTTGATTGTTCAGGCTTTGACGTAATGCCAGCGCATCAGCCACTTCTTTAAAGGCATTCTGGATTTTCTGTTCATAATTCACTACCGACTGCTGCTGGCGAATTTCGGCGATATCCAGATTGGCCTGGTTGCGCCCGGCATTAAAAATGGGGATCTCAATTTTGGGAATAAAATTCCACATCCCGCTGCTGGCGTTAAATAATGACGACAGTTCGCTACTAGCGGTCGATATTCCGCTGGTCAGGCTTATAGACGGGAAAAATGCCGCGCGTGCGGCGCCAATATTGGCATTAGCCGCCATTAACGCGTGTTCAGCTTCCATAATATCCGGGCGCTGCAACAAGATTTGTGACGACAAGTCCGCCGGTAATTTAACACTTTGCAGGCTGTCGCTATCCGCTGTCTGCGCTTGCGGCAGCTTGCCGTAGCTTCCCAGTAACAGTTGCAATGCATTATTCGCCTGCGCCAGTTCCCCCTGACGTTTAGCGATATCGCTGCGGGTACTTTCAATCACCCCGCGAGCCTGTTCCAGCGCCAGAACATTACTACTGCCGGTTAACAGTTGTTTTTCGACAAACGCATATGACTGCTGATAATTACGCAGCGTTTCTTCGGCTATTTGCAATTGCGCATACGCCAGCTGCTGATTGAAATAGCTTTGCGCGACATTAGAAACCAGCAGAATATGCACCGCGCGCTGAGCTTCCTCAGAGGCTAAATAATTTTGTCGCTCGGCTTCGCTCATGTTCTTTAAGCGACCGAAAAAATCGAGGTCAAAGCTGGCGTTAAGGCCAGTCGAGAACTCCCGTGTCGTAGCCGAATCGCCCTGAAGATTGCCGCTCCAGCTACCGCTGCCCTCGCCATTGAGCTGTGGGTAGCGATCGGCATCGGTCAGACGATATTGCGCACGCGCTTCCTGCACTTTCAGCGTCGCCATGCGCAAATCCCGGTTATTCACCAGCGCCTCGCTAATCAGCGTCTTCACCTGATTATCAACAAAAAAGGTGCGCCAGCCCGCGTTCTGATAGTTATCTGCTGCGTTAACCAGCCCGTTCTGGCTGAGTGAGAACTGCTGCGGCACGGGCATTGCCGGACGCTGATAATCCGGTGCCAGCGAACAACCGGTTAGCACAAGACCCACACAAAATGTCAGAAGTTTACAAGGAGACATAGGCACAAAATTTTAGTGGTTTTATGCCGCCAACTTTACCCTCCAGGCTCTGATTTTCCGGTGACAGGAAAATGACAAAATTGTCATTTTGCCAATAAGCGATTGCCATCTGATCCCGCTCCTCTAGAATTGCCCGGGCAACATGCGGAGGAAATATGAAACTGTTGATTGTCGAAGATGAAAAGAAAACTGGCGAATACCTAACCAAAGGGTTAACCGAAGCCGGTTTTGTGGTCGATTTAGCCGACAACGGGCTGAATGGCTACCATCTGGCGATGACCGGTGATTATGACCTGATAATCCTCGATATTATGCTGCCGGACGTGAACGGCTGGGATATCGTGCGCATGTTGCGTTCTGCCAATAAAGGGATGCCGATTCTGTTGCTCAGCGCGCTGGGTACGATTGAACATCGCGTCAAGGGACTGGAGCTGGGAGCGGATGACTACCTGGTGAAGCCGTTCGCTTTTGCTGAACTGCTGGCGCGGGTGCGCACTCTACTGCGGCGCGGGGCGGCGGTGATTATCGAAAGTCAGTTTCAGGTTGCCGATTTGATGGTCGATCTCGTCAGCCGCAAAGTCACCCGCAGCGGCACGCGCATCACTTTGACCAGTAAAGAATTTACTCTGCTGGAGTTTTTCCTCCGCCATCAGGGCGAAGTGCTGCCCCGCTCGCTTATCGCCTCGCAGGTATGGGACATGAATTTTGACAGCGATACCAACGCCATTGATGTGGCGGTGAAGCGGCTGCGCGGCAAAATCGACAACGACTTTGAACCAAAGCTGATTCAGACCGTGCGCGGCGTGGGTTACATGCTCGAGGTGCCGGATGGCCAGTAAGCCGTTTCAGCGCCCGTTTTCACTGGCAACCCGCCTGACCTTTTTTATCAGCCTGGCCACCATCGCGGCATTTTTCGCCTTTGCATGGATCATGATCCACTCGGTAAAGGTGCATTTTGCCGAGCAGGATATTAATGATTTAAAAGAGATTAGCACCACGCTCAAGCGCATTCTTAATCATCCCGAAGAGACACAAGCTCGACGCTTAATGACGCTGGAAGACATTGTCAGTGGTTATTCCAACGTGTTGATTTCCCTGGCAGATAGCCACGGAAAAACGGTGTATCACTCCCCCGACGCGCCCGATATCCGCGAGTTTGCGCGCGACGCCATACCCGATAAAGACGCACGGGGCGGCGAGGTATATCTCCTTTCTGGCCCGACGATGATGATGCCGAGCCACGGTCATGGGCATATGGAACACAGCAACTGGCGGATGATTAGCTTGCCGGTTGGCCCGCTGGCGGACGGCAAACCTGCTTATACGCTCTATATCGCGCTATCGATCGATTTTCATCTTCATTACATAAATGATTTGATGAATAAACTTATTATGACCGCATCGATCATCAGCATCCTGATCGTCTTTATCGTGCTGTTGGCAGTACATAAAGGCCATTCGCCAATTCGCAGCGTCAGTCGTCAGATCCAGAACATTACTTCAAAAGATCTCGATGTTCGCCTTGACCCGCAGACCGTGCCGATTGAGCTGGAACAGTTGGTACTGTCGTTCAACCATATGATCGAGCGTATTGAGGATGTCTTTACCCGCCAGTCCAATTTCTCAGCGGATATCGCCCACGAAATTCGCACGCCGATTACTAATCTCATTACGCAAACGGAAATCGCCCTCAGCCAGTCGCGCAGCCAGAAGGAACTGGAAGATGTGCTCTACTCTAATCTCGAAGAGCTGACGCGAATGGCGAAAATGGTCAGCGATATGCTGTTTCTCGCCCAGGCCGATAACAACCAGTTAATCCCCGAAAAGAAAATGCTCAACCTGGCGGATGAAGTCGGCAAAGTGTTCGATTTTTTCGAGGCGTTAGCGGAAGATCGCGGCGTGGAGTTACGGTTTGCTGGCGACAAGTGTCAGGTTGCGGGCGATCCGCTGATGCTGCGTCGGGCGTTAAGCAACCTGCTTTCGAACGCCCTGCGTTATACGCCGCCCGGAGAGGCAATTGTTGTGCGCTGCCAGACGGTCGATCACCAGGTGCAAGTTACTGTCGAAAACCCTGGTACGCCCATTGCACCCGAGCACTTACCGCGATTGTTTGACCGCTTCTACCGCGTTGACCCCTCCCGCCAGCGAAAAGGCGAAGGTAGTGGTATTGGCCTGGCGATAGTGAAATCGATTGTAGTCGCGCATAAAGGCACGGTTGCGGTAACGTCAGATGCGCGGGGGACAAGGTTTGTGATCACATTACCCGCTTAATCATTCAGCAAACGGCAACTTTTATAACCAGTGTAAAAATAACGTGCCGCAATAGTCATACCTATTAATGGTAAAAAGCTGTCACAATTCATAAAAAACCTTAATATACGCCACCCTAAACATAACCAGAATTAATGTAAGGTTTTTGTGTGGACTGGCTTCTTGATGTTTTTGCTACCTGGCTCTACGGCTTAAAAGTCATCGCGATAACGTTAGCGGTCATCATGTTCATCAGCGGGCTGGACGATTTTTTTATTGATGTCGTCTACTGGGTACGCCGCATTAAGCGCAAGTTGAGTGTTTATCGCCGCTACCCGCGAATGAGTTATCGCGAACTGTATAAGCCGGATGAAAAACCCTTAGCGATTATGGTTCCGGCGTGGAATGAAACGGGCGTCATCGGCAATATGGCCGAGCTGGCGGCGACCACGCTCGACTACGAAAACTATCATATCTTTGTTGGCACTTACCCCAACGACCCCGATACTCAGCGTGATGTTGACGAAGTGTGCGCTCGCTTTCCGAATGTACACAAGGTGGTCTGCGCGCGTCCTGGCCCCACCAGTAAAGCTGACTGTCTGAACAACGTGCTGGACGCCATCACCCAGTTTGAGCGTAGCGCCAATTTCGCTTTTGCTGGTTTTATTCTGCATGATGCCGAAGACGTGATTTCGCCAATGGAATTGCGTCTGTTCAACTATCTGGTTGAGCGTAAAGATCTGATTCAGATCCCGGTGTATCCGTTCGAACGCGAATGGACGCACTTCACCAGCATGACTTACATTGATGAGTTTTCAGAACTGCATGGCAAAGATGTTCCGGTGCGTGAAGCCCTCGCCGGACAAGTGCCCAGCGCAGGCGTCGGTACCTGTTTCAGCCGCCGCGCCGTGACCGCACTGTTAGCTGACGGTGACGGTATTGCTTTCGACGTGCAGAGTCTTACCGAAGATTACGATATTGGTTTCCGCCTGAAAGAAAAAGGTATGACGGAAATTTTTGTCCGTTTTCCGGTGGTGGACGAAGCCAAAGAACGCGAGCAGCGTAAATTTTTACAGCACGCGCGGACGTCAAACATGATCTGCGTGCGCGAATATTTCCCCGATACCTTTTCGACTGCGGTTCGACAAAAATCTCGCTGGATCATCGGCATTGTTTTCCAGGGCTTTAAAACCCATAAATGGACCTCCAGCCTGACGCTGAACTACTTTCTCTGGCGCGACCGCAAAGGGGCAATCAGTAACTTTGTCAGCTTCCTCGCGATGCTGGTGATGCTCCAGCTTTTGCTGTTGATGGCGTATGAAAGTTTGTGCTCCGATGCCTGGCATTTTCTTTCTATTTTCAGCGGCAGCGCATGGTTAATGACCCTGCTGTGGCTAAACTTTGGCTTGATGATCAACCGCATTGTGCAACGGGTGATTTTTGTCACCGGCTACTACGGCCTGACGCAAGGTTTACTCTCCGTCCTGCGGCTATTCTGGGGCAACCTGATTAACTTTATGGCTAACTGGCGCGCGCTGAAACAGGTTCTTCAGCACGGCGATCCGCGTCGCGTGGCATGGGATAAAACGACGCATGATTTCCCCAGCGTGACTGGCGATACCCGTTCGTTGCGCCCGTTAGGTCAAATCCTGCTGGAAAATCAGGTCATCACTGAAGAACAACTCGATACAGCACTGCGTAATCGCGTCGAAGGTCTACGCCTCGGCGGTTCAATGCTGATGCAGGGGCTGATTAGCGCCGAACAGCTTGCACAGGCGCTGGCGGAGCAAAACGGCGTGGCATGGGAATCGATCGATGCCTGGCAGATCCCTTCCTCGCTGATTGACGAAATGCCTGCGTCCGTGGCGCTACATTATGCGGTACTGCCGCTGCGTCTGGAAAACGATGAGTTAATTGTCGGCAGCGAAGATGGTATCGATCCGGTTTCACTGGCGGCTCTGACACGTAAGGTCGGACGCAAGGTGCGTTACGTCATTGTTCTGCGCGGGCAAATCGTCACCGGTTTACGTCACTGGTATGCGCGTCGTCGCGGTTATGACCCACGAGCAATGTTGCACAATGCGGTTCAGCAGCAATGGCTCACTGAACAGCAGGCCAGCGACATCTGGCAGCAATATGTACCGCATCAGTTCCTGTTCGCCGAAATACTGACCACGCTCGGCCATATTAATCGTTCTGCAATTAACGTGTTGTTATTGCGCCATGAACGCAGCTCACTGCCGCTCGGTAAATTTTTGGTCACCGAAGGCGTTATCAGCCAGGAAACGTTGGATCGCGTCCTGACAATTCAACGCGAATTACAAGTTTCGATGCAATCACTATTACTCAAAGCAGGTTTAAACACAGAACAGGTTGCGCAACTGGAGTCCGAAAATGAAGGAGAATAACCTTAATCGCGTCATCGGATGGTCTGGTTTACTGCTGACGTCTTTATTGAGTACCAGCGCACTCGCAGACACTATCGGCACCAGCGCAGAAGAGCTGGGGCTTAGCGACTATCGCCATTTTGTTATTTATCCCCGTCTCGATAAGGCGCTAAAGGCACAGAAAAATAACGACGAAGCAACCGCCATCCGCGAATTTGAATATATTCATCAGCAGGTGCCGGATAATATTCCGTTGACGTTATATCTGGCGGAAGCCTATCGCCATTTTGGTCATGATGATCGCGCGCGGCTGTTGCTTGAAGATCAACTGAAACGTCATCCTGGTGATGCCCGCCTTGAACGCAATCTTGCGGCTATTCCAGTAGAAGTCAAAACCGTTAATACCGTTGAAGAACTGCTGGCTCAGCAAAAGGCGTGCGATGCTGCGCCGACCCTGCGTTGCCGCAGTGAAGTCGGGCAGAATGCCCTGCGACTGGCACAGTTGCCTGTCGCCAGAGCGCAACTGAACGATGCAACGTTTGCCGCATCGCCGGAAGGAAAAACGTTGCGTACCGATCTGCTGCAACGCGCAATCTACCTCAAGCAGTGGCCGCTGGCAGAAGCGTTATTCAGTGAATCACGGCAACAAAATACATTAAACGCAGCTGAGCGCCGTCAGTGGTTTGATGTTCTGCTTGCCGGGCAGCTGGACGATCGGATACTGGCGCTGCAATCACAGGGGATCTTCACCGAACCACAGTCATATATTACTTACGCGACCGCGCTGGCTTATCGTGGCGAAAAAGCACGCCTCCAGCATTATCTCATTGAAAATAAGCCGCTGTTTACCACGGACGCACAAGAGAAAAGTTGGCTCTATCTGTTATCTAAATACAGCGCCAACCCCGTTCAGGCGTTGGCGAATCACACGGTACAGTTTGCCGATAACCGCCAGTATGTTGTTGGCGCAACGCTACCGGTGCTTTTAAAAGAAGGTCAGTACGACGCAGCGCAAAAACTGCTCGCCACCCTCCCCGCCAATGAAATGCTTGAGGAGCGTTATGCCGTTAGCGTAGCGACCCGTAACAAGGCTGAAGCTCTACGTCTGGCACGATTGCTGTATCAGCAAGAACCGGCAAATCTTACCCGCCTGGATCAACTGACCTGGCAACTGATGCAGAACGAGCAGTCACGCGAAGCTGCCGATTTATTGCTGCACCGCTATCCTTTCCAGGGCGATGCGCGTGTCAGCCAGACTCTAATGGCGCGACTGGCGTCTCTGCTGGAAAGTCATCCTTACCTGGCGACGCCTGCGAAAGTGGCGATTTTATCGAAACCCTTGCCGCTGGCGGAGCAACGTCAGTGGCAAAGTCAGTTGCCGGGTATTGCAGATAATTGCCCGGCGATAGTCCGCCTGCTGGGCGATATGTCGCCTTCCTACGATGCTGCGGCCTGGAACCGTCTGGCGAAGTGTTATCGGGACACGCTACCCGGTGTGGCGTTGTATGCATGGCTTCAGGCAGAACAACGACAACCGAACGCGTGGCAACATCGCGCGGTGGCTTATCAGGCATATCAGGTTGAGGACTACGCCACCGCACTGGCGGCCTGGCAGAAAATCAGCCTTCACGACATGAGCAATGAAGATCTACTTGCTGCCGCCAATACCGCTCAGGCAGCAGGAAATGGCGCGGCTCGCGATCGCTGGCTTCAGCAGGCAGAACAACGCGGGCTGGGAAACAATGCTCTGTACTGGTGGCTACATGCACAACGTTATATTCCTGGTCAGCCGGAACTCGCACTGAACGATCTCACGCGCTCAATTAACATTGCACCTTCTGCTAACGCTTACGTTGCGCGGGCGACGATTTATCGCCAACGTCATGATGTCTCTGCGGCGGTGAGCGATTTGCGCGCCGCTCTGGAACTGGAACCCAATAACAGCAATACCCAGGCGGCGCTCGGTTACGCCTTGTGGGATAGCGGTGATATCGCGCAATCGCGGGAAATGCTGGAACAGGCACATAAAGGATTGCCGGACGATCCGGCACTGATCCGACAACTGGCCTACGTGAACCAGCGTCTGGATGATATGCCTGCAACACAACAGTACGCCCGGCGGGTAATTGATGATATTGATAACCAGGCGCTGATAACCCCACTGACGCCGGGGCAAAATCAGCAACGCTTCAATTTCCGCCGTCTGCATGAAGATGTCGGTCGCCGCTGGACGTTCAGTTTCGATTCTTCCATCGGCTTGCGTTCCGGGGCGATGAGTACCGCTAACAACAATGTTGGCGGCGCTGCGCCAGGGAAAAGCTATCGTAGCTACGCGCAACTGGAAGCTGAGTACCGCATCGGGCGCAATATGCTGCTGGAAGGCGACCTGCTTTCGGTTTACAGCCGTGTATTTGCCGACACCGGAGAAAACGGTGTAGCAATGCCGGTGAAAAATCCGATGTCCGGCACCGGCCTGCGCTGGAAGCCCCTGCGCGACCAAATCTTTTTCCTCGCCGTTGAACAGCAGTTGCCGCTGAACGGGCAAAATGGCGCCTCCGATACCATGCTGCGCGCCAGTGCCTCGTTCTTTAACGGCGGCAAATACAGCGACGAGTGGCACCCGAACGGTTCAGGCTGGTTTGCCCAAAACCTGTATCTCGATGCGGCGCAATATGTCCGCCAGGATATTCAGGCGTGGACGGCAGATTATCGCGTGAGCTGGCATCAGAAGGTGGCGAACGGACAAACCATTGAGCCTTACGCTCACGTTCAGGACAACGGCTATCGTGATAAAGGCACTCAGGGCGCGCAGCTTGGCGGTGTTGGCGTGCGCTGGAATATCTGGACCGGCGAGACGCACTATGATGCCTGGCCGCACAAAGTCAGTCTCGGCGTCGAATATCAGCATACCTTTAAGGCGATTAATCAACGTAGCGGGGAGCGCAACAACGCGTTTCTCACCATTGGAGTGCACTGGTAAATGCGTAAGTTAATTTTCGTAATGCTGACACTGCTGTTGGTCAGCCCTTTTTCCTTTGCGATGAAAGGTATCATTTGGCAACCGCAAAATCGTGACAGTCAGGTCACCGACGCCCAGTGGCAGGGGCTGATGAGCCAGCTACGTTTGCAGGGCTTCGACACCCTGGTTTTGCAATGGACCCGTTACGGCGATGCATTCACCCAGCCAGAAGAGCGTGCATTATTGTTCAGTCGCGCAGCGGCAGCGCAGCACGCTGGCCTGAAGCTGATTGTTGGCCTGAATGCCGATCCGGAATTTTTTATGCATCAGAAGCAGTCATCTGCGGCGCTGGAGAGCTATCTTAATCGCCTGCTGGCGGCCGATCTCCAGCAAGCCAGATTATGGAGCGCCGCACCGGGCGTAACGCCGGATGGCTGGTACATCAGTGCGGAAATTGACGATCTGAACTGGCGCAGCGAAGCCGCCCGTCAGCCATTGCTGAAATGGTTAAACAATGCTCAGCGACTGCTTAGTGATGTTTCGGCAAAACCGGTTTATATCAGTAGTTTCTTCGCCGGAAATATGTCGCCCGATGGCTATCGGCAACTGCTGGAACAAGTTAAAGCAACCGGCGTTAATGTCCGGGTACAGGATGGCAGCGGCGTGGATAAACTCACCGCCGGGCAACGCGAACGTTATCTGCAAGCCAGTGCAGATTGCCAGGCTTCCTCACCCGCCAGCGGCATTGTTTATGAACTGTTTGTCGCGGGCAAAGGTAAAACGTTTGAAGCTAAACCAAAACCGGATGCGGAGATCGCCTCGCTATTAGCAAAACGTTCCGCCTGCGGCAAAGACGCGCTCTATTTCTCCCTGCGCTATTTGCCCGTCGCGCGTGGCATCCTCGAGTATTAATTGTTTAAGGGAGCAACTTTGCTTGCTCCCTTCCTTTTCACTTTCCTAATCAGAATCCTGTCTGTATTAATTGTTTAGCTGGCTCTCTGTTTTCAACGCATTTTATGCGTTTCGGTTTTGCCCCACTACGACTTGCATAGCCAATAAGAAGATAGCCGTAACACAAATAATCGGTGTAGCCACTACTCAGAGGCATTATATAATTATATTCATGCCACTATATAACCTGTAAATAAGAACAATCATTCATTGATTGCAATAACATCAGCATATTCCTTTACACAGGAATAAAACCTTTTATTTAATAAACAAAGAGAGTCAAAGATGAGTAAAATTACAGGCGTTTTAGTTGACAACCATATCTATGATATTAACAATGATATGAAGAATGGTTACCATTTTCCTAACTGCTTGTTTCCAGGCGCCACCTTTAAGATGGTTATTGATAATGACCCGGTTAATAATGACAAGGTAAAATGGAGCTGTAGCACTGATGCAGACAATAATGTTCTGGCGGTCAGTCAGGATGGCACAGTAACTTTTCCTGACGTTGACGAAAAGTGTATTGGGAAGATTTTTGCTATTTTCGCCACTGATAAATCAACGAACAAAACTGCCGGTATTTATATTTTTACTGTTAAGCGTTTTTTTAAATACAGTATTGAAACTTATAATTCAATTCAAAAGATTTTACCATGGGTTGAGAGCATGAACGGAGAATTTCCTGAAGCACAGGATATCGATAGTTACGATTATAATGATCATAATTCAGGTCATATTATCTCGCGAGAAGTTAACGCAGGTCTTTACCAGGAGTGGGGCAATGTAGCTAATAGTGGATGGAATACAAATAATGAGATTGGCGGTATTTGTAGAATTTACGCTTTTAATAAAGAAAATAATATTTATTATTGGCTGAAAAATGATGGAGTCAGACAGGTATTGAGCGGGGGAGACACCGCTCAGGCAGTCGCATCCTACGGTGAATCGATCAACTGATTGTGCTTTTTGTCCACTATCATTTGTATTATTACAGCGTAAACATTCACTGAAATTATAAAATTAAACTTACGCATAACCACCCGTTCAGCGGGTGGTTATCATTTTTATTTACGATGTGTATGAGCTTAACAAAATAAACAGACTTAAGAGTTTATTTTTATATTGCTATAAACCATTTAATCATAAAATGTCGACAGAATTTCTCACCGAAAACTTTATTGCTACTGTTCAAAACGCAAATGAGGTAATCCCCTGCTCCACTTGCCAAAAAAAATTTACCCGCACTATAAAAAAGCAGCCCGTATAAACATACGGACTGCCATATTTCACTCGATTCAAAAGTAATTATTTTTAATGTGGTGCACTTCGTGACAATAAGTTAATTACCAACACTCCGGCACAAATCAACATCATGCCTATAATGGCTGGCAGATCCAACCGTTGGCCGAAAAATCCCCAGGACAGTAAACTAATCAGGACGATACCGACTCCTGACCAGATAGCATAAGCAATCCCTGTAGGAATATAAGCCAGCGTCTGAGCTAATAACCAGAATGATGCACAGTAACAAATAATTGTACCAACAGAGGGCCATAACCGTGTAAAACCCTCTGAAAACTTCATTAAAGTTGTACCAATGACTTCTGCAAGTATTGCGCCACCAAGATAAATATAAGGGTTCATAGCATATTCTTTCCTGTTAATACCGGAGCGAATTGTACTACAGTTTGAACTTAACTCACCGGATTCATTCTGGTGCATTCATTGATGTTCTTCATCAGTGCTTCAGGAAATGGGCGGATGGGAATCCATAGAAATGGTGCGTAGATATACTCACCTTGCACCTAATCATTTGACGGAGCACGCGGGGAAAATAGACGACATTTTTGGTGATGATGTCCCAGATATGTCCCACTCTGGAATTATGGAGGAGATAAAGAAGGCGTAACTGATTGAATTTTAATGGCGCGCCCTGCAGGATTCGAACCTGCGGCCCACGACTTAGAAGGTCGTTGCTCTATCCAACTGAGCTAAGGGCGCATTGATACCACAATGTGCGTGTAATCGCGTGAATTATACGGTCAACCCTTGCTGAGTCAATGGCTTTTGAACCGGTTGCTGAACAAGTGTACGACCGCATCTGATTTACCTCGCTACAGCGGCAAACCAACGACGGTTATCATTATCGCCAGGTACAGAAGGTTTTACTTTTCAGAAAACGAAAACTGACAGCACGCCCCGCTTCTGACAAAATAGACGCATCCCCTTCGACCTACGTAACAGATGGAATCCTCTCTCTGATGGCAGCAAAGATTATTGATGGTAAAACGATTGCGCAGCAGGTGCGCTCTGAAGTTGCTCAAAAAGTTCAGGCGCGCGTTGCGGCCGGACTGCGGGCGCCAGGACTGGCCGTTGTGCTGGTGGGTAGCAACCCTGCATCGCAAATTTATGTCGCAAGCAAACGCAAGGCTTGTGAAGAAGTCGGGTTCGTCTCCCGCTCCTATGACCTCCCGGAAACCACCAGCGAAGCAGAACTGCTTGAGCTTATCGATGCGCTGAACGCCGACAACACCATTGACGGCATTCTGGTGCAGTTGCCGCTTCCGGCGGGAATTGACTACATCAAAGTGCTGGAACGTATTCACCCGGACAAAGACGTGGACGGTTTCCATCCTTATAACGTCGGTCGTCTGTGCCAGCGCGCGCCGCGTCTGCGTCCTTGCACTCCGCGCGGTATCGTCACGCTGCTTGAGCGTTACAACATTGATACCTTTGGTCTTAATGCTGTGGTGATTGGCGCATCAAATATCGTCGGTCGCCCGATGAGCATGGAACTGCTGCTGGCAGGTTGCACCACCACCGTGACCCACCGTTTCACTAAAAATCTGCGTCATCATGTAGAAAACGCCGATCTGTTGATCGTTGCCGTCGGCAAGCCGGGCTTTATTCCAGGTGACTGGATCAAAGAAGGCGCAATTGTGATTGATGTCGGCATCAACCGTCTGGAAAATGGCAAAGTTGTGGGCGACGTAGTGTTTGAAGAAGCGGCTAAGCGCGCTTCTTACATTACGCCCGTTCCCGGCGGCGTTGGCCCGATGACGGTTGCCACGCTGATTGAAAACACGCTCCAGGCGTGCGTTGAATATCATGATCCACAGGGTGAGTAACATGGCGACATTTTCTTTAGGTAAACATCCGCACGTTGAGCTGTGCGACTTGCTGAAACTGGAAGGCTGGAGCGAAAGCGGCGCGCAGGCGAAAATCGCGATCGCCGAAGGCCAGGTGAAAGTCGACGGCGCGGTTGAAACACGCAAACGTTGCAAAATCGTCGCCGGTCAGACAGTGAGTTTTGCAGGCCACAGCGTACAGGTTGTTGCCTGATCCCACTTCGGCCTGCCGGTATGCAGGCCGATTCTCTTTTCAGACCTTTGCCCTCTTCGTCGCTTTCATCCATGCTGATAGCGTCGACATTTTGCCGAAGCGATCATCATGCCAACCGTTATTACTCACGCCGCCGTTCCCCTTTGTATTGGTTTAGGCCTGGGATCGAAAATCATCCCTCCGCGTCTGTTATTTGCCGGAATCGTCCTGGCGATGCTGCCCGATGCCGACGTATTGTCGTTTAAATTTGGCGTTGCTTACGGCAATGTCTTTGGTCATCGCGGATTTACCCATTCGCTGGTGTTTGCGTTTGTTGTCCCGCTGCTATGCGTGCTGGTTGGGCGTCGATGGTTCAGGGCTGGGCTGATTCGCTGCTGGCTATTTTTAACCGTCTCGTTGCTATCGCACAGCTTGCTGGATTCGGTAACCACTGGCGGTAAAGGCGTTGGCTGGCTGTGGCCGTGGTCAGGTGAACGCTTTTTCGCTCCCTGGCAGGTGATTAAAGTCGCGCCGTTTGCATTGTCTCGTTACACCACGCCGTACGGGCATCAGGTGATTATTTCTGAATTGATGTGGGTGTGGTTGCCGGGAATGGTGCTGATGGGAATGCTGTGGTGGCGCAGGCGATAACCGGATGCGAGAACTCGCATCCGGCAATAGAGTAATTACTTACGACGCCAGGTGGTTCCTTGCGGACCATCTTCCAGCACGATCCCCATCTCGTTAAGACGGTCACGCGCCGCATCTGCTGCCACCCAGTCTTTCGCTTTACGGGCATCCAGACGTTGTTGAATTAACGCTTCTATCTCAGCCACTTCACTATCGTCTGCCTGAGCGCCGCTTTGCAGGAACGCTTCCGGTTCTTGCTCCAGCAGACCCAGCACGGCAGAGAGTTTACGCAGGTGAGACGCCATTGCGTTCGCCGCTGCCATATCTTCTGCTTTCAGACGGTTCACTTCACGCGCCATATCAAACAGCACGGAATAGGCTTCCGGGGTGTTGAAATCGTCGTCCATCGCCTCAATAAAGCGCGCTTCAAACGCTTCGCCACCGGCAGGTGCAACGGTTTTGTCTGTGCCGCGCAGCGCAGTGTAGAGACGCTCCAGCGCCGAACGCGCCTGCTTCAGGTTCTCTTCGCTGTAGTTCAACTGGCTGCGATAGTGACCGGACATTAAGAAGTAACGCACGGTTTCGGCGTCGTAGTATTTCAGCACATCGCGCACGGTAAAGAAGTTACCCAGCGATTTGGACATCTTCTCGCGGTCAACCATCACCATGCCGGAGTGCATCCAGTAGTTTACATACTGACCATCATGCGCACAGGTGGACTGGGCAATTTCGTTCTCGTGGTGCGGGAACATCAGGTCAGAACCGCCGCCATGGATATCAAAGTGGTTACCCAACTGTTTGCAGTTCATTGCTGAACACTCAATGTGCCAGCCTGGACGACCCGCGCCCCACGGAGACGGCCAGCTTGGTTCGCCCTCTTTAGACATCTTCCACAGAACGAAGTCCATCGGGTTGCGTTTGTCGTCGACCACGTCAACGCGCGCGCCTGCCTGCAGCTGGTCAAGATCCTGACGCGACAGCACGCCATAAGTTGGATCGGTCGGTACGTCGAACATCACGTCGCCGTTGTCCGCCACATAAGCGTGACCTTTGGCGATCAGTTGCTCAGTGAGTTCAATAATTTCTGCGATATGGTGCGTCGCGCGTGGCTCCATATCCGGGCGCAGAATGTTCAAAGCATCAAAATCTTTGTGCATTTCGGCGATCATGCGATCCACCAGCGCCACAAAGCTTTCGCCATTTTCATTGGCGCGTTTGATGATTTTATCGTCGATATCGGTAATGTTGCGCACATACTTCAGCTTGTAGCCGAGGAAACGCAGGTAGCGTGCAACCACGTCAAAGGCAACAAAGGTACGCCCGTGACCGATATGACAGAGGTCGTAAACGGTGATTCCACACACGTACATGCCGACTTCCCCGGCGTGAATAGGCTTAAATTCCTCTTTTTGGCGTGTCAGAGTATTGAAGATTTTTAGCATCGAAGATTCCGTTTAGACATGTGTGGGTAATTGAGTTGCGTATAATACCCATATTTCCCGCGCGATTCAGCATACATTGCGAGATGATCCGATCGTGCGGTTATGCTATAACACCACCCTATATATGACCCGAACCGGGTTGAAGCACCAATCAAACGGAACAGGATGCAAAAATGGTTACTTTCCACACCAATCACGGCGATATTGTCATCAAAACTTTTGACGATAAAGCACCTGAAACAGTTAAAAACTTCCTGGACTACTGCCGCGAAGGTTTTTACAACAACACCATTTTCCACCGTGTTATCAACGGTTTTATGATTCAGGGCGGCGGTTTTGAACCGGGCATGAAACAAAAAGCCACCAAAGAACCGATCAAAAACGAAGCCAACAACGGCCTGAAAAATACCCGTGGTACGCTGGCAATGGCCCGTACTCAGGCTCCGCACTCTGCAACTGCACAGTTCTTCATCAACGTGGTTGATAACGACTTCCTGAACTTCTCTGGCGAAAGCCTGCAAGGTTGGGGCTACTGCGTGTTTGCTGAAGTGGTTGAAGGCATGGACGTGGTAGACAAAATCAAAGGTGTTGCAACCGGTCGTAGCGGTATGCACCAGGACGTGCCAAAAGAAGACGTTATCATTGAAAGCGTGACCGTTAGCGAGTAATCGTGGCGACACTCTTTATTGCAGATCTTCATCTCTGCGTGGAAGAACCGGCGATCACCGCCGGTTTTCTGCGTTTTTTAGCGGGGGAAGCCCGCAAGGCCGACGCGCTGTATATTCTTGGCGATCTGTTTGAAGCATGGATTGGCGACGACGATCCCAACCCACTCCATCGCCAGATAGCAGCAGCGATCAAAGCGGTATCCGATTCCGGCGTTCCCTGTTATTTCATTCATGGCAACCGTGATTTTCTGCTCGGCAAACGCTTTGCCCGTGAAAGCGGCATGACGTTATTGCCGCAAGAAAAGGTGCTCGAACTTTATGGTCGTCGGGTGCTGATTATGCATGGCGACACGCTGTGCACCGATGATGCGGGTTATCAGGCTTTTCGCGCCAAAGTCCACAAACCGTGGCTACAAACGCTATTCCTCGCCCTGCCGTTGTTTGTGCGCAAACGCATTGCCGCGCGAATGCGCGCGAACAGTAAAGAAGCCAACAGCAGTAAATCGCTGGCAATTATGGATGTAAACCAAAACGCAGTGGTCAGTGCGATGGAAAAACATCAGGTGCAATGGCTGATCCACGGGCATACGCATCGCCCGGCGGTGCATGAATTCATCGCCAATCAGCAACCTGCTTTTCGCGTGGTACTGGGTGCCTGGCATACCGAAGGTTCGATGGTGAAAGTCACGGCGGATGACGTTGAGCTAATCCATTTCCCGTTTTAATAACGCACAAGTTTGCTGATTCCACAGCCACGCAACCGTTTTCCTTGCTCTCTTTCCGTGCTATTCTCTGTGCCCTCTAAAGCCGAGAGTTGTGCACCACAGGAGTTTTTAGACGCATGTCTTCCCGCAATAATCCGGCGCGTGTCGCCATCGTGATGGGGTCCAAAAGCGACTGGGCTACCATGCAGTTCGCCGCCGAAATCTTCGAAATCCTGAATGTCCCGCACCACGTTGAAGTGGTTTCTGCTCACCGCACCCCCGATAAACTGTTCAGCTTTGCCGAAAGCGCCGAAGAGAATGGTTATCAGGTGATTATTGCGGGCGCGGGCGGCGCAGCGCATCTGCCAGGCATGATTGCCGCCAAAACGCTGGTGCCAGTGCTGGGCGTGCCAGTACAGAGCGCCGCACTGAGCGGTGTCGATAGCCTCTACTCCATCGTACAAATGCCGCGTGGCATTCCGGTGGGTACGCTGGCGATTGGTAAAGCGGGCGCGGCAAACGCGGCGTTGCTGGCAGCACAAATTCTTGCGACTCATGATAAAGAACTGCACCAGCGTCTGAATGACTGGCGCAAAGCTCAGACCGACGAAGTGCTGGAAAACCCGGACCCGCGAGGTGCGGCATGAAACAGGTTTGCGTCCTCGGTAACGGGCAGTTAGGCCGTATGCTGCGTCAGGCAGGCGAACCGTTAGGCATTGCTGTCTGGCCGGTCGGGCTGGATGCTGAACCGGCGGCGGTGCCTTTTCAACAAAGCGTGATTACCGCTGAGATCGAACGCTGGCCGGAAACTGCATTAACCCGCGAGCTGGCGCGCCATCCGGCCTTTGTGAACCGCGATGTGTTCCCGATTATTGCCGACCGTCTGACTCAGAAGCAGCTTTTCGATAAGCTCCACCTGCCGACCGCGCCGTGGCAGTTACTTGCCGATCGCAGCGAGTGGCCTGCGGTGTTTGATCGTTTAGGTGAACTGGCGATTGTTAAGCGTCGCACTGGTGGCTATGACGGTCGCGGTCAATGGCGTTTACGCGCCGATGAAACCGAACAGTTACCGGCTGAATGCTACGGCGAATGTATTGTCGAGCAGGGCATTAACTTCTCTGGCGAAGTGTCGCTGGTTGGCGCGCGCGGCTTTGATGGCAGCACGGTGTTTTATCCGCTGACGCATAACCTGCATCAGGACGGTATTTTGCGCACCAGCGTCGCTTTTCCGCAGGCCAATGCGCAGCAGCAGGCGCAAGCCGAAGAGATGCTGTCGGCGATTATGCAGGAGCTGGGCTATGTAGGCGTGATGGCGATGGAGTGTTTTGTCACCCCACAAGGTCTGCTGATCAACGAACTGGCTCCGCGTGTGCATAACAGTGGTCACTGGACGCAAAACGGTGCCAGCATCAGCCAGTTTGAGCTGCATCTGCGGGCGATTACCGATCTGCCGTTACCGCAACCGGTAGTGAATAGTCCGTCGGTGATGATCAACCTGATTGGTAGCGATGTGAATTATGACTGGCTGAAACTGCCGCTGGTGCACCTGCACTGGTACGACAAAGAAGTCCGTCCGGGGCGTAAAGTGGGGCATCTGAATTTGACCGACAGCGATACATCGCGTCTGACCGCGACGCTGGAAGCCTTAATCCCGCTGCTGCCGCCGGAATATGCCAGCGGCGTGATTTGGGCGCAGAATAAATTCAGTTAATCAGGTACTCATTTTCTTGCCGGATGCGGCGTGAACGCCTTATCCGGCCTACCGATCCGGCACCCATTGTAGGCCTGATAAGACGCGTCAAGCGTCGCATCAGGCACAAATGTCTACTGCCTACAACTACAGCGAAATACAGGTCCCCGCCTCGCCCGCCAGCGTCTCTTCAATCCGCGATAACGCCCCAATCCACGCGGGTTTACCACGGCTTCTGACATAACCACTCACCGCCGTTACCTTCGGCCCCATCGAACCATCGGCTTTGGCAAATGGCGCTAACTCATCCGGTGTGGCATGACGGATGGCACGTTGCTGCGGCGTTCCCCAGTGTTCATATACCGCATCAGCATCGGTGAGGATCACCAGTCCATCGGCATTAATCTGCTCGGCGAGCAACGCAGCGGCGAGATCTTTATCAATCACCGCTTCACTCCCTGCCCCGTCTTCCGTCACAGGCACACCACCGCCGCCACTGCAAATCACCACATGCCCCTCTTTGAGCAACAACTCGATGGCTTCGCTGTCGAGAATTTTACGCGGTTGCGGAGACGCCACCACCCGGCGCAAATATTTACCATCACGTTTCATATGCCAGCCGTAAGCCGCTTCCAGTGCCTCTTGTTCTTCTGGCTGATAAACCGGACCAATAAACTTCTCTGGCTGCAAAAACGCAGGATCATCCGGCGAAACCTCAATGCGCGTCAGCACCGTCGTGACAGGCGGCATCTGCGGCTGTGCGCTCAAACTCTGCGCCAGCATATAGCCAATCATCCCCTGGCTTTCCGCCACCAGCACATCCAGCGGATACGGTTCTACCTCTTTCCACGCCAGATTCTGTAACGCCAGCAGCCCCACCTGCGGCCCGTTGCCGTGAACAATCGCCAGCCGATAAGAACGGGCCAGGCGCGCCAGCGCAGGTACAGCACTGGCGATATTGCGATATTGATTTTCTGCCGTCAGCGCCTCACCGCGCTGAAGCAAGGCATTGCCCCCAAGAGCTACAACCAATGTTTTCATGGTTTTCCTTGTAATAATTGTTGACCAAGCCAGAACCCCAGCAGCGTATCTGCCCCTGACGTGTGCCCCAGCACCAGCAGCGAATCAATCGCAACAGCGGTACGTTTCGGGCAACTCAGAGCATGAACAAAGTGCAGGAGTGGCGAGGCGAAATATCCTTGCGCGGCATAACGTAAATAACTGACGCTCACCGCTGTGGTAACGAGTTGAAGATTGTTGGAACAGGCAAAAAACGGGCGACCGGAGCGCGCATCTAAAGCGCCAAAATACCAGGCCGCCAGCAGCATTCCCGTCAGCGTGTCATCATGACTTGGCGTTAATCCGGGGCCTTTACCCAGCCAGTGCCGCCAGTCGGTCTTAACGCCATTGAGCACGGCCTGAAAACAGTGACGAAACTGGCGTAATTCAGCGGGCAGCGGATCGCTTGCCGCCAACGCCAGTGGCCCAAAAAGCCCGGTTTCCTCCGCGCGTTGCATCCATGCTGCTGCAAGCGGTTGAGGATGCGCAGGCGGCGTAATACGCAGCAAACAATAACGCTGTGGCTGTTTAACCGTGAAACGCCCGAGGCGAATCCCTTGTGCCACAATCTGTGGTCGTTCATTGCCGCATAATCCACCGCATAACGCATCGAATTGCTCGCGGCGAAGCACCCATCCTCCGGGGCCGAAACCACTTCCCTGACGATGCAGCGTTAACAGTTCGCCGCTTTCCGTCATCAGGTTAATCGCCCGTCGCCACACTCCCGCTAACCGCCAGGACTGGCGATAATTCGGTGCGCTACGGCTGGCAAGCAGAGGATGGATGATCGTCATTGCGCGTTCCTCAACCAATTCCCATGCTTTCAGCCAGTGCTTCCAGCGCCTGTTCAAAGCACGCCAGCGGCGCCCGCACAGTGCCTGCGCCAATCTGCCCGATACCCGCCTCTTTATGGGCGATACCGGTATTGATAAGCGGCGTAATGCCGGTTTCTACCACGCGACGAATATCCAGCCCCAGACACGCGCCCTGAAAATCCCAGCCGGGGATCTGCAACTGCATATTGCGTTCAAGGAAGATTTCCGCCATCTCTTCAGAAACCGTTCTGGCAGCTTCCATACCACCTGCACCGACGAAGCGCGTTACGCCAGGTGCTGCGATCATTGCGGCTCCGCCAATACCAAAGGTTTCGGTAATCGCGCTATCGCCCATATCCGGGTTCGCCTGCTCCTGCGAGAAGCCGGTGAAAAACAGACCTTGCGGAGTGTTTACAGGCGCAGTAAACCAGCGTTCACCCAGCCCGCTTACCCGAATCCCGAACATGTTGCCGTTGCGGGTCATTGCCGTGACGATGCTGCCCGCGCGGATCATCGCGCCAGCATCCATCGCCGCCTTGCAATAGGCCATCGCGAGGTTGAGGAAGAACTGATCGGTCACGCTGAGGAAATCCATCACTTCGGCGATGTGCTGTTTATCATGATCGAGGCGGGCAATTTGTGGGGCCAGCGCACGCATTAACAATGCTGAGGAAGCAATATTGCGTTGATGGAACTCATCGCCCATCGTAATGCCCTGCGCCATCATCGCGGTGAGATCGATACCGCGCTCCATGCGCCCCAGCGCGGCGCTTAATACCGGCATTAACACGTCGCGCATCCAGCGGTGACGGGTCAGAACATCTTCGCCGTAAGCGCCAAAACGCATCACTTTACCGATACCTTCATTCAGGTTGCAGTACGCCCGGTTGCCGTCGGTCACGTTCTCGACCACCAGCATCGGCATACTGGCAGAAGTAATGCCGCCCATTGGCCCGACGGCATTTACATGGTGACAAGGAATGAAGTTCACTTCCCCTTGTTCAAGCATTGCCAGCGCCTGCGCTTCATCTTTCGCCCAGCCTTCGAACAGACATGCCCCTACACACGCCCCTTTCATGGGGCCGGTCATCTCCTGCCAGCGCATCGGCGGCCCGGCGTGAAGCAGTGTTTTGCCCTGATTCAATTCGCTAATGAGTAAAGACGCCGGTTGCACATCCAGCCAGTGTGGACGAGCGCGACGAATTTGTTCGATAACCGCAGCATTGGCTTGCGCCACTGATGTAAACATGGGAACCCCTTATTGCAAACGTTCTAATAAACGAGCCAGTTTTTTATTGCCGCCAGCGACTGGCGCCCATTGGTAATGCACGACCGGTTTGCTGGCGCCTTGTAGTTCCAGCGCAAAACTGCGTAATCCGGCGTTAATCACCGCGACGTTTTCCAGTAATGACGGTGTGTGTTGCAGTGTGGCAGGCGAAAGCGGGCGAATCAGTGCCGCCGCCAGTAATGTGGCTTCCGGCAGCGAACTCACTACCGCGATCCCCGCATCTTCCAGCGTGGCGATTTGCTGCGAGCGGCATTGCGGGTCACGTTCGGTACCTGTCACCGTGGCAATGGCGTACAGCGGTTGGTTGTCTGAACGCGCGGCACAGGCTTTCTGCCAGGCGCTTACCAGCGAGGCCGCAGGATCGGCGGTCGCACCGAAGCCAATCACCACATCAAGCAGCAATACGCGCACGTGTGGTTTTGCACCAAGCTCGGCAATTAACTGGTTGCGTAAGGTCGGGTCGATCATCGGATGGGGACGCCCGACGGTGTAGAAATCATCGCCCAGGTCAATGATCTGGTGACCATCAGCGTCCAGCATCATGCCGTGATGATGGGCATCGTCGGCTACCACGCCAGGATGCCCGGCAAGTAATCCCGCCGCTTCGGCGGCCAGCGTACCGCCGGTATACAAGCCGCAAATAAATCCGCTGCTGACAGGCGCTATTGCGTTACGTCGCGCCGTAACGCGTGAAAGCAGGCAAGCCAGACGCGCGGCATCATCCAGCGAGGAGGCAAACCAGACATTCTCTTCACGAGCCACCGCCGGGGCATAACCTAAAAACAGCGCCACCGTCGGTTTACCCGTCGCTTTCATCGCGTTAACGATACGCAGGCGCACGGCTTCGGCAGGTGGTTTAGAGACAAACGCCAGCACTTCACTTTTCGCATCGGCACTCAACATTTCCAGCGCCGTCAGCGCACTGATCCCGCCCACTTCACGACTGAGATCGCGCCCGCCAAGACCAATCGCGTGAGTAATTCCCTCACCTGCCAGCGCAATCTGCGAGCACAGTTCCTGAATCCCTGTACCAGAAGCGCCAATGACACCAATATTGCCTTCCGGCATCACATTGGCGAAAGCCAGCGGCGTGTCGGCAATCATCGACGTACCGCAGTCCGGCCCCATCACCAGCAAGCCTTTTTCCCGGGCGCGGGTTTTGAGTTGGATTTCATCTTCCAGCGTGACGTTATCAGAGAACATCATCACGTTGAGGTTGCGATCCAGCGCCTGATTCGCCAGCTCTGCCGCGTACTCACCAGCCACTGAAATCAGCGCCAGACTGGCGTCGGGTAATTTCTGACAGGCACTGTCCCAGCGACGTACCTGCGTCAACGCCTGGCTGCTGCCTGAACCTTGCGCCAGTTGTTTTAGCGCCTCTTCAAGCTGCTGCATAATCGCCTGCGCGATCCCCGCATCCGCCGCTTCGCTACGAATTGCCACGCAAATATCGTTCGGCGTGGCGTTATTAAAATCGTCATGCCAGAAACCTGTGGTATCTAATAACGCTTTATTGGCGGGCGTACCCATCATTACGGAAACATCATCAATATTTTCTGATTCGCTGAGTTTTCGTGAAATAATCATTAAACTGACCGAATCCTGAAAACACCCTTTTTTAATAAAGGCGTGGATCATAACAACTCCTTAAAAATTGCACCCATGGCAATTGCACGAGCAGTGTTAATGTGTCAATCACGGTATCGATGACCGATGAAAAATAAGGTGATGAATATCACACAGGAATTATTAGCAAAAGAATTCAAATAACCGCCAGACTATTATCTGCTAATTTTTAACAAGCAGGGTTATTTTAAAAAACAAACCAAAAGTGCGCGGATTATCAAATAAATTCTAACTATATTTTTTTGCCTGTCTGGATCACATAATCCAGATATTTTCCCTGTATGTTAATTGCAGTCATGCTTCACACCGTCGTTAAAAAGGAAGACAGATGAAAATCAGTCGGGAAACACTCCACCAGCTAATCGAGAATAAACTCTGCCAGGCTGGATTAAAACGTGAGCACGCTGCAACCGTGGCTGAAGTATTGGTTTATGCCGATGCCAGAGGGATCCACTCTCATGGCGCGGTACGCGTGGAATACTACGCAGAACGTATTTCAAAAGGCGGCACCAACCGCGAACCGGAGTTCCGTCTTGAAGAAACGGGGCCGTGTTCGGCAATTTTACATGCCGACAATGCCGCCGGGCAGGTCGCCGCGAAAATGGGCATGGAACATGCCATTAAAACAGCACAACAAAATGGCGTTGCGGTGGTCGGTATCAGCCGGATGGGTCACAGCGGCGCAATCTCTTACTTTGTGCAGCAGGCAGCTCGCGCCGGATTAATTGGCATTTCGATGTGCCAGTCCGATCCAATGGTGGTGCCGTTTGGCGGCGCGGAAATTTACTACGGTACTAACCCGCTGGCCTTTGCCGCGCCGGGAGAAGGCAACGAGATCCTTACCTTTGATATGGCGACTACCGTACAGGCATGGGGAAAAGTGCTCGACGCCCGCTCACGCAATATGTCTATCCCGGAAAGCTGGGCAGTCGATAAAAACGGCGCACCAACCAGCGATCCGTTCGCGGTACATGCTCTGCTCCCCGCCGCTGGGCCGAAAGGGTATGGCCTGATGATGATGATTGACGTCCTCTCAGGCGTCTTACTCGGCTTACCGTTCGGGCGCCAGGTCAGTTCGATGTATGACGATTTACACGCCGGACGTAATTTAGGGCAATTACATTTGGTAATTAACCCGAACTTTTTCTCCTCCAGTGAAATATTCCGTCAACATCTTAGCCAGACCATGCGCGAATTAAATGCCATTACCCCCGCGCCCGGTTTTAACCAGGTTTATTATCCCGGTCAGGATCAGGATATTAAACAACAAAAAGCCGCCGTCGAAGGCATCGAAATTGTTGATGACATTTACCAGTATTTAATTTCCGACGCGCTTTATAACACGTCATACGAAACGAAAAATCCCTTTGCGCAATAATTATTGAGACAGGACTTTCTTATGATTACACATTTTCGTCAAGCCATAGAAGAAACGCTGCCCTGGCTTTCCTCTTTTGGCGCTGACCCTACGGGTGGGATGACCCGTTTACTTTATTCGCCGGAATGGCTGGAAACCCAACAGCAATTTAAAAAAAGAATGGCAGCAAGCGGGCTGGAAACACGTTTCGATGAAGTGGGAAATTTATACGGTCGCCTGAATGGCACCGAATATCCACAGGAAGTGGTTCTGAGCGGTTCGCATATCGATACCGTGGTTAACGGCGGTAACCTCGACGGGCAATTCGGCGCGCTGGCGGCCTGGCTGGCAATTGACTGGCTGAAAACGCAATACGGCGCGCCGCTACGTACGGTCGAAGTGGTGGCGATGGCAGAAGAAGAAGGCAGCCGCTTCCCGTATGTCTTCTGGGGCAGTAAAAATATCTTTGGGCTGGCGAATCCTGACGACGTACGGAATATCTGTGATGCCAAAGGAAATAGTTTTGTCGATGCGATGAAGGCTTGCGGATTCACTCTGCCGAACGCCCCACTAACTCCGCGTCAGGATATTAAAGCCTTTGTCGAACTGCATATCGAACAGGGCTGTGTGCTGGAAAGTAATGGGCAGTCAATTGGCGTGGTGAATGCAATTGTCGGGCAACGTCGCTATACGGTGACGCTGAACGGCGAATCAAACCATGCAGGCACCACGCCGATGGGCTATCGTCGTGACACGGTTTATGCGTTTAGCCGCATTTGCAATCAGTCCGTAGCCAAAGCGAAAAAGATGGGCGATCCGCTGGTGCTGACCTTTGGCAAAGTGGAGCCGCGCCCAAATACGGTTAACGTAGTGCCGGGTAAAACCACGTTCACCATTGATTGTCGTCACACCGACGCTGCCGTGCTGCGCGATTTCACCCAACAGTTAGAAAACGACATGCGGGCGATTTGCGATGAAATGGACATTGGTATTGATATCGATTTATGGATGGACGAAGAACCGGTGCCGATGAACGAAGAGCTGGTCACCACCCTGACGGAACTGTGTGAAACAGAAAAACTGAATTACCGGGTGATGCACAGTGGTGCCGGGCACGATGCGCAAATTTTCGCGCCTCGCGTGCCGACCTGCATGATTTTCATTCCCAGCATTAACGGGATCAGCCATAACCCGGCGGAACGCACCAATATTACCGACCTTGCCGAAGGGGTCAAAACGTTGGCACTCATGCTTTATCAACTTGCCTGGCAGAAATAAGGAGTTATAAATGGGATATTTAAATAACGTCACCGGTTACCGCGATGATTTACTGGCTAACCGTGCGATTGTTAAACACGGTAATTTCGCGCTGTTAACCCCGGATGGTCTGGTAAAAAATATTATTCCTGGCTTTGAAAATTGTGACGCGACAATCCTCTCCACACCAAAGCTTGGCGCTACGTTTGTCGATTATCTGGTGACGCTGCATCAAAACGGCGGTAATCAGCAGGGATTCGGCGGAGAAGGAATTGAAACGTTCCTGTATGTCATTTCTGGAAATATCACTGCCGAAGCCGAAGGAAAAACATTTACCTTAAGTGAAGGTGGCTATCTTTATTGCCCGCCAGGCTCCTTAATGACTTTTGTTAACGCCCAGGCCGAAGACAGCCAAATCTTTTTATATAAGCGTCGCTATGTTCCGGTAGAAGGTCATGCGCCGTGGCTGGTTTCTGGCAATGCCAGCGAACTGGAACGCATTCATTATGAAGGTATGGACGATGTTATTCTGCTGGATTTTCTGCCCAAAGAGTTAGGTTTTGATATGAACATGCATATCCTCTCTTTTGCGCCAGGTGCCAGCCACGGTTATATCGAAACCCACGTTCAGGAGCACGGTGCTTATATTCTTTCCGGTCAGGGAGTTTATAACCTCGATAATAACTGGATCCCGGTAAAAAAAGGCGATTACATCTTTATGGGCGCTTATTCTTTACAGGCCGGTTATGGCGTAGGGCGTGGTGAAGCGTTCAGCTATATTTACTCGAAAGATTGCAACCGCGACGTAGAAATTTAAGTCATACCACTCGCCTGATTATTTTTAGCTATGTTGGATTTTGCCACGGTTTATACCGTGGCTTTTTTTGCGGTAAATTCAGGTAAAAAACAGATGCGGGATAAAATGCATCCGCTTCAGGCTGAAAACCGCACAGACAATCCCCTCGCCCCTTTGGGGAGAGGGGGAAAGCCATGCTCGTAGCAATCAGAAGCAGATGCGATATGAACCGCATCCGCTTTAAAGGTAAGAATCAGGGTTTAATTCCCTGACCTATTTTAATGGCGCAGGCAATATTTCGCGCGCTGTTGAAGAGATTGGTTTCACCACTGGCGAGCACTTCGGCTAAAGGTGCCAGACGTGGCAAAATGCTGAACACCGCGTCAATGCCGTACTGGTGCACCACTTCCACACCATCACCCAATACGCCAGCAATCCCAATCACCGGTACATTAAACTGCTTCGCCACCGACGCCACGCCCAGCGGCGCTTTACCGCCTGCCGTTTGCGAGTCGATGCGCCCTTCCCCGGTGATCACCAGCGCCGCCCCCTGCACCGCCTGCTCCAGGTTGACCGCCCGCAGTACAATCTCAATACCCGGTTTAATATCCGCATTGAGAAATACCGCCGCCGCAATACCCATACCGCCCGCCGCGCCGCCGCCCGCCATCTGGCAGACATTGATTTCCGTTTGCTGCTGCAAAACACGGGCGAAATTTTGCAGCCCCTGCTCCAGCTCTTCGACCATCTCCGGCGTTGCCCCTTTTTGCGGGCCAAACACCGCCGCCGCGCCGCGTGCCCCTACCAGCGGGTTATCAACATCACACGCCACTTCAATATGACAGCTCGCCAGACGCGGATCGCATTCCTCCATCTCAATGCTTGCCACACGCGCTAAATTGCCGCCGTTTGCCGCCAGCGCCTGACCGTCGGCATCAATGAAACGCACACCGAGCGCCTGCGCCATGCCCATACCGCCGTCTACCGTCGCGCTGCCGCCAATGCCGAGAATAATATGGCGAATGCCGTTATCCAGCGCATGACGAATCAGCTCGCCGGTGCCATAACTTGACGCCAGCAACGGATTACGCTTTTCAGGCACGACCAGCATCAGGCCACTTGCTGCCGCCATCTCAATCACCGCCGTTTTCCCGTCGCCGGTAAGGCCATAAAAAGCATTCACTTTTTCGCCCATCGGCCCACAGACTTCGAGCGTCACGATGTTGCCGCCCGTCGCGGCAACCATCGCATCCACCGTTCCTTCGCCGCCATCTGCTATTGGCAAACAGATATAGTGCGCATCGGGAAAGAGGGGCGAAAACCCGGCTTTAATTGCCTGACAACATTTTTCTGCACTTAAGCTCTCTTTAAACGAGTCTGGCGCAATGACAATCTTCATTATCAATCCTTTTTCAACAAATTATTCGATGCGTTCCCACGGAATAAGGTTATCCATAAGAACAGCCAGTAAAATTCCGACCAGTAAGCCGTTACTGAGCAGAGGACGAAGCGTTAATGGAAGGTCTTGCAGATACACAGGCGGTAATGCCATTAAAAATATGCCGACAAATAACGGCAATGCGAGTCGATAAATATTGCGAGCGGTAAACGTTATTTGCTGACTAAACACCAGCGCGGAAAAGAGTAAAGGCAGATAAGAAACCAGCATGACCGCGCTACTCACTGGTAAAGGGATACTGCAAAATAGTCGTGTGAGTGCCGGAACCAGTGCCACCAGCAGGCAAATAACGCTGCCATAAATAAACGAACGCCGCGTGTAATCGCCAGTCTGGGTTAATAAACCAATGGATGAAACAAACGGTGAAAATGGAATTACCGCCAGCGGTACGGTTATCAGCGTCATAAATCCGGTCGCCACAAAGCTACGACGATAACGCGTATTCCCCGCGCCCTGCTGCGGATAAAAAACATCCGTGCCCCGAATCGCACCGTAGGTATTACTGATATTCACCAGACCTGTAATCACCGCCGTCAGAATAATTCCCGGCGACAACGCACCGCCACTGCCGAGCGGGAACCACTGCCAGTGCAACTCACCGGAGAGCGAATGCGAAGAAGGAAAGCAAAAGTACCACAACAACCAGCCGGTTATCGTGCCGACCAACAGGCCGTAACGGGCAAAACGTTGCGGCAGGAAGATAATCATCGCCAGAACCAGGCACATCACCGCCACCGAGAGCGCGAACGGCGGTAACTGAATTTTAAAATTCGGGTCGGCTATGCCAAACGGCAGCCCGAGCATACCTTTGAAAAAGATAGTGGTCAGCTGCGCGCCCAGCATCAGCATAAACAGCACCATCACCGTCGGAGTAAACAACCGCGCAAGGCGATGACCTAATCCACTAAGTCCAATCAATATCGTCAGCACGCCGGAAATCGCAATCCCCACCGCCAGACTGGTGGCGATATCATTGACAGGCGTTCCGCGCGATGCTTCGCCAAGGGTGATAGTGAGGATAGTTCCCCACCACAGGCCACCTGGCCCTTCCATAATAGCGCGACGATGGCCGCAGAACGCCTGAGCGAAGCAGGCCAGTGCAGTAGCAAGAAAAGCATATTGGGTGAGCGTAAGCAGGTTACTTTGCGGCAACTGAAAAGCCGAAAGCAGCGTAGGAGGAACCACAACCGTGTTGCAAAAAATAAAGAAAAACCACTGAAATCCTGATAACAGGCTTTCGCGGCTCACTGCAAAATTGAACATAAACACACCTTAACCGGAGAATGCCCGCCGCAAGGACGGGCATTGCAGGGGCCAGATTACTGCTGATGTTTAAGGATAAATTGACCTTTCGGCGCAACAGGGAAGCCCTGTTCGATGTCGTAAATCACATCACCACGTAAGATGGTTTTCGTGATACGCGCGCCAATGGTTCGGCCAACATACGGGCTGACTTTGTGGCGATATTCCAAATCGTCATTGGTAAGAACATAGCTGCTATTCGGTTGAATGAAGACAAAGTCGGCATCTTTTCCTGGGGCGATACGACCTTTTTGCTGCAGACCGAAGATATCTGCTGCATTAGTCGCCATTAATTTGCCGAACATTGCCAGAGACATACCGCGTTTCTGTACTGCTTCATCGAACATCACGTCCATGCAGCTTTGCAGACCGGCGATACCGCCCCATGCTTTCATGATGTTACCGGCTTTCATTTCCGGCGGGCATGGAGAGTGGTCGGAAACCAGGCAGTCGATTTCACCGTTAAACAGTTTTTCCCACATGCCTTTCTGGTTTTCCAGATCGCGGATCGGCGGTGAACACTTCGCCAGGGTGCCAATTTCTTCGAACTGATCGGTATCCAGCACAAAGTAATGCGGGCAGGATTCACAGGTAACATCCTGACCTTCCTGACGCGCACGAGTCACTTCCTCAACACCTTCCGGGCTGCTGATGTGGCAAACGTGCAGACGGCAACCGGCAACTTTCGCCAGGTACAGTACGCGGCGAATCGCTTCCACTTCGGTAAATACCGGACGAGAAGCCACATAATCATGTGCGGTTACGCGACCTTCACGCTTCGCTTCTTCGCCCAGTTCATCACAGATCAGAGCGTTTTCGCAGTGCACCAGCACCGGCTGCCCCATTTCGCCCAGCTTCTGCGCGCCTTTGAAGAACTGCCAGTCGTTTACGTCACGGAAGTCGTTGTCGATACCACGATCGCCACAGGTCGCAACGAAGCATTTGAAGCCGACAACGCCCACTTCATCCAGTTCGTGCAGACGGTCGATGTTGTAAGAGACCAGGCCACCCAGTTGTGCCGCATCGACAGTCAACTTACCTTTAGCGGCGTCGAACTTCAGTTCAATCGATGCGCGATCAACGGTTGCTGGCAACTGGTTGAGCGGCATTTCGATCATGGTGGTGATACCTCCTTTTGCCGCTGCGCGAGTGCCGGTTTCATAACCTTCCCAGTGGCTACGACCCGGTTCAGAAATATGGCTGTGCGCATCGACCATGCCCGGAGAAACCACCAGACCAGACGCATCCATAACTTCTTTTGCATCGCCCAGATCCTGACCGATAGCGGCAATTTTTCCGCCTTTAACGGCGATATCTACAACGCGAGCTTCGTTTTCTAAAATGACGGTGCCGTTTTTAATAATTAAATCAAAAGACATAACAAACTCCTTGTAAAATACAGATTGTTTTTTAACTCAATGTTCAATATCGGGATTAATTAACCTGTGACTTTTTGCTCTCCTGTTTTTTCTACTGCTGTGCGTTTCTTTAATAAAGCGTAGGCCGCAAAGGCGACGATGACGCCGACAAACCATGAAACACGCGATAACGGTTCCATGACCGGAATAAATTTACCGCCGAGAGATAAAATAACCGCCACCAGAGTGACTGAGAATGCAGTGAGGTTAAAACCGTTATCGTAATATTTAAAATCACCTGGTGCGGTGTACAGTTCATCAAGATTAATTTGCCCGCGCATTACTACGAAATAATGCGCCATCATCACACCAATTACCGGCCCCAGCATCCCACCGATAATATCGAGGAACAAATAAATACTGTCCTGGTTTTCCATTAATTTCCACGGGCAGATCAGCAGGCTGATAATACTGGCAATCAGTACGCCGTTTTTATAGGTCAGTTTCGTCGGTGCAATAGCGGCAATCTGATAACCAGCCGGAATAATATTACCGGTGGCGTTCGTGGAAATGGTCGTCATCAGAATAACCAGTACCGCAAAGAACGAGGCAAACAGGCTGTCCCAACGCTGAACAATATCCAGCACGTTCCAGGTGTCAGCGCCGTAATGAATACTGGCTCCGGCAATAATACATACCCCGGCGACCGCAAACAGAATATAGGCCACAACCAAACCGAGCGTTTGCCCCAGCGCCTGCTCACGGAAAGAGTGAGCGTTTTGCGTAAAGTCTGATGCGCTCACCGCCGGTGCCGCCCAGACCGCAACCACCGCGTTGATCACCACCAGGAACAGGAAGCCACTATTTTCTGCCTTCTGAATACCGCTCGGAATGTAGTCAAAGATTGGAGCAATCCCTACCAGCGAAATCGCCCAAATTGCCATACCGCCGAAGACGATATAGATGCACGGGTTAAGAATAGCGGTGAATTTATTTAAAACTTTGCCACCGCCAAAACCAATACCAACGTTAACCAGCCAGAAGAGTAAGAAAGTGATTAAGCCCGGTAGAGAAAGCCCTAACAGGGTAAAATCACCGCCGAGAGTTAAAAATCCCGGCCAGATTTTGCCAATCAGGATCAAGCAGGCCAGCGATCCGGCATAACACTGCAAACCAAACCACATGATGGCGGCAATCCCGCCTCTTAACAGTCCGGGAAACAGTGCGCCACGCACGCCATACGAAGCTCGCAGGATCATAGCAAAAGGCACGCCGTATTTACTGCCCGCAGCACCGTTTAATACCATTACCGCAGCTATAAAAAAGGCGCTAAGGATAATTGCCAGCATAATACTAAAAGTAGACAAGCCGAGAATAAAAAAGCCGCCGACCATTACATAATTGGGAACGTTATGAACCGAACCCATCCATAAGGTAAAGTAGTTAAATGTTTTCCAGGTACGTTGACTTTGTGTTTTCGGTAATAAATCTTCGCTATATCCGCGTTGCTGGAATAGTTTTCTCTGATGTTCCATAAATCCCTCTTAATTTCACGTATCGAATAACGCTGTTTTAATCTAGCTATGAGGAACTAATAAAATAAAAAATAATTTTTAATACTGAAGCAACGTCGTTGGCTGCTTTCTTTTTTTACTGCTGGCCGAATCAATTATTTGATATCGGCCATTTTTATTGCAGGCATCGAGGCTTTATCGGCAACGATGCCTTTTTATCAGGCGAGTTTATGATTCGCCATTAACTCCAGCGCCTGCACTAATGCAGAGTGATCCAACTGGCTGCCGCCGTTTGCCGCACAGGTATTAAATAACTCCTGGCAGGTTGCGGTGTTTGGCAGATTCAGCGCCAGTGCTTTCGCACTTTGCAGCGCCAGGTTGAGATCTTTCTGGTGCAGAGCAATTTTGAAGCCCGGATTAAAGGTGCGTTTAATCATACGCTCACCGTGAACTTCCAGAATGCGCGAGGAAGCAAAGCCGCCCATCAGCGCCTGGCGCACACGCACCGGATCGGCACCGGCTTTCGATGCAAACAGCAGGGCTTCAGAAACCGCTTCAATATTGAGCGCCACGATAATCTGGTTTGCTACTTTACAGGTCTGACCGTCGCCGTTACCGCCCACGAGGGTGATATTTTTACCGAGCAGTTCAAACAGCGGTTTAACACGTTCAAATACCGCTTCGTCGCCACCAACCATAATTGACAATGTCCCTTCACGGGCGCCGATTTCGCCGCCGGAGACTGGCGCGTCGAGATAATCGCCGCCCAGTTCATTCACCTGACGGGCGAAACGTTTAGTTTCAATCGGTGAAATGGAGCTCATATCAACAATGGTTTTGCCCTTCAGCGAGGCTTTGGTACAACCATTTTCACCAAACAGAACTTCTTCAACCTGTGGCGTATCCGGCACCATAATAAAAATGATGTCTGACGCTTCTGTTACCTGGCGCGCAGTGTCAACGCTGACGGCACCGAGTGACAGTAATTCATCAGCAACCGAACCAATAGTTGTGACATGCAGTTGATGACCGGCGCGCGCCAGATTAATGGCCATCGGAGTACCCATAATGCCTAAGCCAATAAATCCCAGTTTCATATTTAGCCTCTTTTAAATGTCGCTTTTCCTGAATTCAGACAACGCGATCCCCTGCCGACGTAGCGGCCTAAAAAAGCATTGTCTGAACAGCGTTACGTTTTAACGGTACGGTTTCATCCAGCCTAAACCGGCTTCCGTGGTGGTTCTGGGTTTATATTCACAGCCAACCCAACCGTTGTAGTCAGAATTTTCAATTACCTTAAAGAGATAATCGTAATTAATTTCTCCGGTTCCCGGTTCGCCACGATGTGGATTATCGGCGATTTGCAGGTGACCAATTTTATCGGCCCATTGGGTCATGGTGTTGGTTAATTCACCTTCCATCCGCTGCATATGATAAATGTCATACTGAATTTTCAAATTGCAGCAGCCTACATCATCAATCAGTTTCAGCGCCTGCTGAGTTCCGGTGAGATGGAAACCAGGGATATCGAAATGGTTGATAGGTTCAATCAGTAATAAAATATCTTCTTTCATCAACATATTCGCGGCATAACGCAGGTTTTCCACAAGCGTTGCGTGAATCTGTTCACTGCTGAAACCCGCCGGAGTTTTACCGACCAGACAGTTGATTTTTTTATTACCCAGCGCACGGGCATAACGAATCGCCGCTGCTACGCCATCACGAAACTCTTCTTCACGGCCAGGAATACAGGCAATACCCCGCTCGCCCGCCGCCCAGTCACCCGCAGGTAAATTATGCAGCGTATGCTCGAGTTTATTACTCGCCAGCACCTGTTTTAATTCTTCAATGTCGTAGTCATAAGGGAACATAAATTCAACGCCGCGAAAACCACACTGCGCGGCTTTCTCAAAACGGGCGAGAAAATCATATTCGCCAAATAACATCGATAAATTAGCAGAGAAACGTAACATTATTTATCTCCCTTATTCATAGTGCATGAAGCAGGTTTCAGTCGGCGCGTCCGCTGCGTTATCGGCGATATCTTCAAATTCCATGACGTTATCCAGTTCGCTACCCATCGAAATATTGGTTACTCGCTCCAGCATAATTTCCACCACCACCGGGACACGGTACTGATTCATTAAGACTTTCGCTTGTTCAAAGGCCGGTGCAATATCTTCCGGTTTGAAAACGCGAATCGCTTTACAACCTAAACCTTCTGCCACTTTCACGTGGTCAACGCCATAACCGTTCACATCACTGGAGTTAATATTTTCAAACGCAAGCTGTACGCAGTAATCCATATCAAATGCACGCTGCGACTGACGAATCAGGCCGAGATAGGCGTTATTAACCAGCACATGGATGTACGGAATATTGAACTGTGCGCCAACGGCTAATTCTTCAATCAGGAACTGGAAGTCGAAGTCACCGGAAATCGCCACCACATTACGCTCTGGATCAGCGGCACACACGCCCAGCGCCGCCGGAATGGTCCAGCCCAGCGGGCCTGCCTGACCACAGTTGATCCAGTGACGGTCTTTAAAGACGTGCAGCATTTGCGCCGCAGCAATTTGTGACAGGCCGATGGTGGTGACATAGCAAACATCGCGACCAAAGGCTTTGTTCATCTCTTCATACACGCGCTGCGGTTTCACCGGCACGTTGTCGAAGTGAGTTTTACGCAGCAAAGTACGTTTGCGTTGCTGGCAGTCGGCGCCCCACTCTTTACGACACGGCAGACGACCCGCTTTTTGCATCTCCTGCGCCACTTCAACCAGCAGCGTCAGTGCCGCTTTGGCGTCGGAGACAATGCCCAGATCCGGGCACAGTACGCGGCCAATTTGCGTCGGCTCAATATCGATATGGACGATTTTGCGCCCTTCGGTGTATTTCTCTACCGAACCGGTATGACGGTTGGCAAAACGGTTACCGATACCAAACACCATGTCGGACGCCAGCAATGTTGCGTTACCGTAACGATGCGCAGTTTGCAGACCCACCATCCCGGCCATCAGTTCATGATCGTCCGGGATACAGCCCCAGCCCATCAGCGTTGGGATCACCGGAACGCTGGTCAGTTCAGCAAACTGTTGTAACAGCGCGGCTGCGTCAGCATTGATAACCCCGCCCCCGGCAACAATCACCGGACGTTCGGCCTGGATTAACATTTCTACAGCTTTTTCGATCTGCATACGGCTGGCAGCAGGTTTGTAGACCGGCAGCGGTTCGTACATATCAGGATCAAACTCGATTTCCGCTACCTGAACGTCGAACGGTAAATCCACCAGTACCGGCCCCGGACGACCAGAACGCATCAGGTGAAATGCCTGTTGCAGCACACGAGGCACCAGTGCTGCTTCACGTACTGTAACCGCCATTTTACTGACCGGCTTGGCAATTGCTTCAATATCAACGGCCTGGAAATCTTCTTTATGCAGACGGGCGCACGGAGCCTGACCGGTAATGCACAAAATAGGAATGGAATCAGCAGAAGCGGAATAGAGCGCGGTGATCATGTCAGTGCCTGCTGGTCCCGATGTTCCCAGACATACGCCGATATTCCCTGCCGTTGCGCGGGTATAACCTTCCGCCATGTGCGACGCACCTTCCACGTGACGCGCCAGAATGTGACGAATACCGCCGTGCTTACGCATCGCTGAATAGAAAGGATTGATTGCTGCTCCCGGAACGCCGAAGGCGGTGGTGATACCTTCTTTCTCCAGCACATACATTGCCGCGTCAACGGCTCTCATTTTTGCCATTTTCTTCCTACCTCAATTAATTGGAAAAATTTTCCAACTTTCAAATTTTGTCAAAAAAACCCGCTCTGCAGAGCGGGATGCGACAGACACTATGGATGTGCTTTCAGTCCCAACGCCGTGCTGATATCGCGGGCGGTGTCTCTGACCAGCTCACCCTGACTGACAAAACGATCTTCTGTCAGTCTTGATGAAGGCCCGGAGATGGAGATAGCGGCAACAACACTACCCACATCATCGTAAATTGCTGAAGCTATGCAATTCAGGCCAACAACATGCTCTTCTTTATCTACGGTATAGCCCAGTTCACGCGCTTGTTCCAGATCCTTCAGCAAGGTGGGCATATCCACAAGCGTAGTTGGCGTAAACTGCTGCAAACCGGTTTGCAGGATGATGCTCATCAGCTCCTCTTCCGCCAGCGGATAAAGCAGCGCCTTACCTGCGCCGGAAGCATGTAACGGCAGACGACTGCCCAGCGGTGCACACATCCTGACCATCGATTTACACTCTAACTGACCAATTAATACCGCTTCATTGCCGTTACGAATCGCGACATTGACCGTTTCGCCGGAAAGTAACATCAGGCGGCGCATAAACGGCCCGGCGACGGAGAGGACATCGCGGTTATGGATGTACGCCGCACCGACGTTAAAGACACCTAATCCTATATGCCACCAGCCTAACTGACTGTCCTGATAGACAAAATCCGCTGCCTGTAAAACCTTCAGCAGGCGAAAGGTCGTGGAGAGCGGCAAATCCAGATTGAGAGAAATATCGCTAACTGACGAACTTCCCCCACTTTTTTCCAGATATTGCAGAATCGCAATTCCCCGCTCTAATGCCTGTGCGCCCTTCTGTGCCACAGGCTCCGCCTGTCCTGGCCTGCCGCGCCGTCTAACTTCCGTCATACCTACGTTAACTCCGACCTACAAGTGAGCATAAACAATGAACAATTCGTTTATCTTATGCAAGTCGGTTGTAGGCGTCACGCAAAACAGAGCTCCTGCTCAGGAATACTTTCGACATCACAGTTGTCACTGCCGCCGCGATCGATGGTCAGAAAATCGGTGACGCGCTGCCAGGCGAAAAGCGGGTGATGCCAGACATTACGATGGTAATTCACCCCCTGCTCACCGTTGGTGATAAACGCCCGCAGCGTTGTCAGGTCTGGTTTGTCGTCACCTAACGCCACGACCACCACAAACACTTCCCCTTTCATCGGGATAAACGCCTGAGTGCCCAGCGGATGACGTTCGAGTTCGTGAATGGTCAGCGGCAGCCTGGCAGGTTGCGCGCGGTTAATGCTAATCAGAGTACGGTCTTGCTCAAGAATCTCAACCAGCGCCAAATCGTGATAACGCTCCACCAGGCCATTGTTAATATGAAAAAAATCCCGTTGCTGCGTTTCGATTACGTCGCCATAAGCACTGAAGGCTTCCTGACTTAACGGTAATACCTGAAGTTTCATCTTGTTGTCCTTGTAACATAATTCCGTTCAACCAGCGCCGACCGGTCAGCTTGGTTTCAATAACAGGCAATCTAAAACCTTAAGAGAACAACATCAACACAAAAGTTGGAATATTTTTCCAAAACTAGATTTAGCCCACAAATCACACAGGGTTATCATGTAAAAATACAAGTAAATCAAAGGACAGCAAAATCACGCAACTTGCGGATTTAAAAGGGGATACCTGAAGATGTTTGATCCAGAAACCTTGCGGACTTTCATTGCGGTTGCTGAAACAGGAAGTTTTTCAAAAGCGGCAGAACGATTATGCAAAACCACGGCGACCATCAGTTATCGCATTAAACTTCTGGAAGAGAATACCGGGGTGGCGTTGTTTTTCCGCACCACTCGCAGCGTGACATTGACAGCGGCAGGCGAGCATCTGCTTTGTCAGGCCAGAGACTGGCTGAGCTGGCTGGAAAGTATGCCCAGCGAGCTGCAACAGGTGAATGATGGCGTAGAACGCCAGGTGAATATTGTCATCAACAACCTGCTCTACACCCCCCAGGCCGTCGCCCAATTGCTGGCGTGGCTGAATGAACGTTACCCGTTTACCCAGTTTCACATCTCCCGGCAAATCTATATGGGCGTCTGGGATTCTCTATTGTACGAAGGTTTTTCACTGGCTATCGGCGTCACAGGAACCGAGGCGCTGGCAAATACCTTTAGTCTTGATCCCTTAGGATCGGTGCAATGGCGCTTTGTCATGGCGGTGGATCATCCGCTGGCGAACGTTGAAGAGCCGCTCACAGAAGCGCAGTTACGGCGCTTTCCGGCGGTCAATATTGAAGACAGCGCCCGCACATTAACCAAACGCGTGGCCTGGCGATTGCCGGGGCAAAAAGAAATTATTGTTCCTGATATGGAAACGAAAATCGCCGCCCATCTGGCGGGCATTGGCATTGGTTTTTTGCCAAAATCACTTTGCCAGTCAATGATCGATAATCAACAACTGGTCAGCCGGGTCATTCCAACGATGCGCCCTCCTTCGCCATTGAGTCTGGCATGGCGCAAATTTGGCAGCGGCAAAGCGGTAGAAGATATTGTGACCTTGTTTACCCAGCGCAGGCCGGAAATCAGCGGATTTTTAGAAATTTTCGGCAACTCACACAGTTAAAAATCAAGTTTCCTTGCGCGTTGGCGCGTAAAATAGCGCGCAAGCTGATTTGAGGTTCACTTTTAACTATGCAAGAGAGACACACGGAACAGGACTATCGTGCCCTGCTGATTGCTGATACGCCCATTATTGATGTTCGCGCCCCCATTGAGTTTGAGCAAGGCACAATGCCCGCCGCTATCAACCTGCCGTTAATGAATAACGATGAACGCGCCGCCGTTGGCACCTGCTACAAACAGCAAGGGTCAGACGCGGCGCTGGCGCTGGGGCATAAACTGGTGGCGGGTGAAATTCGTCAGCAGCGCATGGACGCCTGGCGGGCAGCGTGCCTGCAAAATCCGCAAGGTATTCTCTGCTGCGCCCGTGGCGGTCAACGTTCACATATTGTGCAACGTTGGCTGCATGAAGCGGGGATTGATTATCCGCTGGTGGAAGGCGGTTATAAGGCACTGCGCCAGACCGCGATTCAGGCGACCATTGAACTGTCACAAAAACCGATAGTGCTGATTGGCGGTTGTACCGGCAGCGGCAAAACGCTGTTAGTGCAGCAACAGCCGAACGGTGTCGATCTGGAAGGGCTGGCGCGCCATCGCGGTTCTGCTTTTGGTCGCACATTACAGCCGCAACTTAGCCAGGCGAGTTTTGAAAACCTGCTGGCTGCCGAAATGCTAAAAACCGACGCCCGTCAGGATCTGCGCCTGTGGGTGCTGGAAGATGAAAGCCGGATGATTGGTTCAAACCATCTGCCGGAATGTCTGCGCGAGCGAATGACCCAGGCGGCGATTGCCGTGGTAGAAGACCCGTTTGAGATCCGGCTTGAACGCCTGAACGAAGAATATTTCTTGCGTATGCATCATGATTTTACCCATGCATATGGCGACGAACAGGGCTGGCAAGCGTATTGCGAATATCTGCATCACGGTCTTTCGGCGATTAAGCGTCGGCTGGGGCTACAACGATATAATGAACTGGCTGCCCGGCTGGATGCGGCGCTGACAACGCAACTCGCAACCGGCAGCACCGACGGTCATATGGCCTGGCTTGTGCCGTTGCTTGAAGAGTATTACGACCCGATGTACCGCTATCAGCTTGAGAAAAAAGCGGAAAAAGTTGTCTTTCGCGGTGAGTGGGCGGAAGTGGCTGAGTGGGTTAAGGCGCGGTGATGAGCGGTATTCTGAAACGGCGATTGTCGTGAGAACAGAATGATTGCAACAGAATACAGATATAAAAAAACCGACATGACAGTCGGTTTTTTTATTTTTCCGCCCGAGAGTTGGTGGTTCTGGGCAGAGATGAAACAGTCCTCATCTAGCAAGTGAATTATAAGTCAGGATACCTACATATTCAAACAGCTATGCCGGCGATACAATCCCGACGCTAGTAATGATACTGCCTCAAGGGATTACCGCAGTGCGGAAAAGTACTTTTAAGTCCTGGTCAGGATACAGGTGGTGCTGATTCTGGTGCTCTGATTTGGAGAGAGGCAGTCCTCATCTAGCACATGAAGGAAAATCATAGTTACAGGCAACGTAAGGGTAAGCTGTGATTGTCTTTCTCCCTTAAGGGAGCAACGGATGAAAACTTTTCTCGATAAAGTTCTCATCGTTCTTAAGGCGCTGATCGCGCTGCTGGAACTGATCCGCCAGTTTATTGAATAACTGAGGAAACGTAGCTAAGGCCGAAGGTTTACCACCTTCGGCCTTTAACAAACCGGCATGACAGTCGGTTTCAGATTGTTGCCAAAGGGCGCACTATTCATGCCGGATGCGCTACGCCTGTCATCACCCCGCAAACTGCCTGAACAGCGCCTTCCCCTTAACCAGTCGCGCGCCCAGCCAGCCGCCGCAAAGCGACAGCAGCAACGCACCGCTGCACGGCAGCACAATCCACAATCGCCAGTCTGGCTCCCACGGGAAATCAAACACTTTTGATTGCAGTACCGCCAGCGCCGTTTCCGCACCGATGGCGGCCACCAGGCCGGAAACAAACCCGAGCATGGCAAACTCACACCACAATGTCGTGCGCAGCAGTTTTTTGCCCGCGCCGAGTGTACGCCACACCACCAGCTCCTGATGACGCTGACGCATTCCCACCTGCACCTGTGCCAGCAACAGCAACATACCGCAGGCGGTGACCAGCACCACCATCACTTCCAGCGCCCGACTTACCTGCTCCAGCACCTGACCGACCTGTTTTAAAATCGCGCCAATGTCTAACAGGCTAATGGTCGGGAACTGGCGGTTGAGTTGCGTCAACATGCCGTTGCCGTTCTCCCAGCGAAAACTGGTGAGCCAGCTTTGCGGCTGCCCGTCCAGCGCCCCTTCCGGGAAAATAAAATAGAAATTAGGCCGCAGACTTTCCCAGTCCACTTTGCGCAGGCTGGTCACTTTAGCGCGGAACTCCTGGGTATCGCCCATAAAAGTCACGGTATCGCCGAGGGTAACTTTTAAGCGTTTCGCCAGCCCCTCTTCCATCGACACTTCATCCGCTTTTGGCGGCCAGTTACCGGCGACAATCGGGTTATGATCGGGCCGCGTATTTTGCCAGGTGAGGTTGAGTTCGCGGTTGAGCGCCTCATCTTCATTGCCTTCTGTCGGCTTGCCGTTAATCGCCGTCAGCCGCGCCCGCACTACCGGATAAAACGATTCCGGGACTATCTGATGTTCCGCAAGGAACGCTTTTAGCGGTGTAACCTGTTCTGTTGCGATGTTGATTAAAAAGTAGTTCGGGCTTTCTGGCGGTAGCTGCTGTTGCCAGCGGTCGAGCAGATCGCCACGCAACACCAGCAGCAGTGCCAACAGCATAAAGGAGAGCGAAAATGCCGAAAGCTGGCTTAACGTTGACCACGGCTGTCGTAACAGGCGGCTGACCGCCAGACGCAAAGGTAGCGATTTCAGCGTCAGGCGGCGAAGTACATTAAGCAACATCCAGCCCAGCACACCGCACAGCAAAGCCAGCACTACCGCGCCCGCCAGCACCGCCCAGAGCAGCATACTACCACCCATTAATCCGGCGAGCAGCAGCACAACCACCACACTGACAATCGGCAGATAAAACTTCAGCGGCCAGACGTTCGCTACCACATCATTACGTAATACGCGTAAAGGCTGCGTTGCCAGCAACAAGCGGTACGGTCGTAGCCCCACCAGCAGCGAGATGACCGTCATGGTGCCGAGCGCCCACAGCCACGGCCAGAGGCTGGCTGGCGGTAGTGCAGCAGGCAGAACGGGCTTGAGCAGCACCATCAACACGTTTTCGAACAACAGACCTATCGCCCCACCGGTAACGGCTGAAAGCGTCAGCACCATCAACCACTGACCGACGATTAGCTTACGCAGTTGCGCTCGCCCTGCCCCCAGCGTTTTGAGGATCGCCACCAGATCGTAGCGACTGCGACAGTAATGATTCATCGCCACAGCCACCGCTGCCACTGCCAGCAGCAAGGTCAGAAGCGCCGAAAGCAGCAGGAACTGCTGCGAGCGTTCCATCGAGCGCCCCAGCGCGCCTTCGTCCTGTTCCAGCCCGTACCAACGTTGTTCGGGTTTAAGCTGCGGTAACAGCCATTTCTCATAGCCGTCGAGCTGGTTCTCGTTGCCGCCGAATTTATAGCGCCAGGTGACGCGACTCCCCGGCTGCACGGCTCCGGTTTTATCGACATCCGCCAGGTTCATCATCAGACGCGGAGCCATCTGGAAGGGGTTAAAACCGGAATCAGGTTCCTGAATTACTTCTCCGGCAATCCGCAGTGTGGCATCGCCCACGTCAATGGTGTCGCCCGTTTTCAGGTTAAGCAGTGCCATCAGGCGTGGGGCCAGTAATACGCTGCCCGCCTGCGGTTTCAGGTCTGGGGGATTAGTTTGCAGATCGCCATACATCGGGTAGATATCATCCACCGCTTTGACGTTCGCCAGCTGCGGTGTGTCGCCTGCAAAGGTCATAGTGGCGAAAGTAAGCTGCTTGCCGACTTTCAGGCCGCGCTTTTGCGCTTCCTCCAGCCACGCTTGCGGCACTTCGCGTGAACTGCGCAACGCCCGATCGCCCGCCATAAACTCCCGGCTTTGCTGGCTTAAGCCCTTCTCCATGCGATCGCTGATATTGCCCAGCGCCAGCACGCAGGCCACCGCCAGGCTTAGCGCCAGCCAGACAATTAATAGCGACGGCGAGCGCCATTCGCGCCAGAACCAACGTGCAATCATGCTTCCTCCTGCAATTGCCCGTTCACCAGCCGTAAGCAGCGGTCGCAGCGCGCCGCCAGTTGCAGGTCGTGAGTCACCATAATCAACGTGGTGCCATGTTCACGGTTGAGGGAAAACAGCAGGTCGGCAATTTTATCGCCCGTCTGGCGGTCAAGGTTGCCGGTGGGTTCGTCGGCAAACAGCACATCAGGCCGACCGTTAAAGGCTCTCGCAAGCGCCACACGTTGCTGTTCGCCGCCGGAAAGCTGTGCCGGAAGATGATCAAGACGTTTACCCAACCCTAACTGTTCGAGCAACGCTTTCGCTCCGTTACGACTTTCTGCGCTACTCTCACCGCGCAGCAGCGCCGGAAGCTCGACGTTTTCCAGCGCGTTAAGGGTAGGAATTAACATAAATGATTGAAAAACAAAGCCTACGTGCTTCGCGCGCAACTTTGCCCGCGCTTCTTCGTCCATATTATGTAGCGGTTGTCCCACCAGACTCACTTCGCCACTGCTGCCGTCATCCAGCCCGGCGAGGATCGCCAGCAAGGTTGACTTACCCGATCCCGACTCGCCCACCAGCGCGATGGTCTCGCCACGTTTGACAACCAGCTCAACTCCGGTGAGGATGGAGAGTTCATGCTCCCCCTGACCGACGGACTTCTTAAGATGATGAACTTCAACAATGTTTTCCGCTGGCATTTGCCCTTCCTGTTCCTGGTTCTGTTAACCTTCCGTGCCGCCGCAGCGGACACGTTATTGATTCTGGGTGATAGCCTGAGCGCCGGGTATCGAATGTCTGCCAGCGCGGCCTGGCCTGCCTTGTTGAATGATAAGTGGCAGAGTAAAACGTCGGTAGTTAATGCCAGCATCAGCGGCGACACCTCGCAACAAGGGCTGGCGCGCCTTCCGGCTTTGCTGAAGCAGCATCAGCCGCGCTGGGTGCTGGTTGAACTGGGCGGCAATGATGGATTGCGTGGTTTTCAGCCACAGCAAACCGAGCAAACGCTGCGCCAGATTTTGCAGGATGTCAAAGCCGCCAACGCTGAACCATTGTTAATGCAAATACGTCTGCCTGCAAACTATGGTCGCCGTTATAATGAAGCCTTTAGCGCCATTTACCCCAAACTCGCCAAAGAGTTTGATGTTCCGCTGCTGCCTTTTTTTATGGAAGAGGTCTACCTCAAGCCACAATGGATGCAGGATGACGGTATTCATCCCAACCGCGACGCCCAGCCGTTTATTGCCGACTGGATGGCGAAGCAGTTGCAGCCTTTAGTAAATCATGACTCATAAAGCAACGGAGATCCTGACAGGTAAAGTTATGCAAAAATCGGTCTTAATTACCGGATGTTCCAGTGGAATTGGCCTGGAAAGCGCGCTCGAATTAAAACGTCAGGGTTTTCATGTGCTGGCAGGTTGCCGGAAGCCGGATGATGTTGAGCGCATGAACAGCATGGGATTCACCGGTGTGTTGATCGATCTGGATTCGCCAGAAAGTGTTGATCGCGCTGCCGACGAAGTGATCGCCCTGACCGATAATTGTCTGTATGGGATCTTTAACAATGCCGGATTCGGCATGTATGG
>NZ_PTRD01000043.1:0-46439 GCF_002965005.1 Escherichia sp. MOD1-EC7011 | reverse complement strand
CTGCGGCCTTAGTTTACGGACTTTACTACAATTTATTCCTCGACTTCGAACAGACCCATCATATTGTTCGCGGCAGCGTCGAAAGTGTTGATCTGGCGGGCACATTCTCTACTTACCCTAACCCTCATATCAATTTTGTGCAGGCTTTCGCAGTTGAAATGGTGATTACCGCTATTCTGATGGGGCTGATCCTGGCGCTCACGGACGATGGTAACGGTGTACCGCGTGGGCCATTGGCACCGTTGTTGATTGGTCTACTGATTGCGGTCATCGGCGCATCTATGGGTCCATTGACGGGCTTTGCCATGAACCCAGCACGTGACTTCGGTCCGAAAGTCTTTGCCTGGCTGGCGGGCTGGGGCAAGGTCGCCTTTACCGGCGGCAGAGACATTCCTTACTTCCTTGTGCCGCTTTTTGGCCCTATCGTTGGCGCGATTGTAGGTGCATTTGCCTACCGCAAACTGATTGGCCGCCATTTGCCTTGCGATATCTGTGTTGTGGAAGAAAAGGAGATCACAACTCCTTCAGAACAAAAAGCTTCACTGTAATGTGACTACGGGACAATTAAACATGACTGAAAAAAAATATATCGTTGCGCTCGACCAGGGCACCACCAGCTCCCGCGCAGTCGTGATGGATCACGATGCCAACATCATTAGCGTGTCACAGCGCGAATTTGAGCAAATCTACCCAAAACCAGGCTGGGTAGAACACGACCCAATGGAAATCTGGGCCACCCAAAGCTCTACGCTGGTAGAAGTGCTGGCGAAAGCCGATATCAGTTCCGATCAAATTGCAGCTATTGGGATTACTAACCAGCGAGAAACCACTATCGTCTGGGAAAAAGAAACCGGCAAGCCTATCTATAACGCCATTGTCTGGCAGTGCCGTCGTACCGCTGAGATCTGCGAGCATCTCAAGCGCGATGGCATGGAAGAGTACATTCGTAATAACACCGGTCTGGTCATTGACCCGTACTTCTCTGGCACCAAAGTGAAGTGGATCCTCGACCATGTGGAAGGCTCCCGCGAGCGTGCGCGTCGTGGTGAACTGCTGTTTGGTACGGTTGATACCTGGCTAATCTGGAAAATGACTCAAGGTCGCGTTCACGTGACCGATTACACCAACGCATCCCGTACTATGTTGTTCAACATCCATACTCTGGACTGGGACGACAAAATGCTCGACGCGCTGGATATCCCGCGCGAGATGCTGCCAGAAGTGCGTCGCTCTTCGGAAGTGTACGGTCAGACCAACATCGGCGGTAAAGGCGGCACGCGTATTCCGATCGCCGGGATCGCGGGTGATCAGCAGGCGGCGCTATTCGGTCAGTTGTGCGTTAAAGAAGGGATGGCGAAGAATACCTATGGTACAGGCTGCTTTATGCTGATGAATACCGGTGAGAAAGCGGTGACATCAGAAAATGGCCTGCTGACCACCATCGCCTGTGGCCCGACTGGCGAAGTGAATTATGCGCTGGAAGGCGCGGTATTTATGGCGGGCGCGTCCATTCAGTGGCTGCGCGATGAAATGAAACTGATTAGCGACGCCGACGATTCCGAATACTTTGCCACCAAAGTGCAAAATACCAACGGCGTATATGTCGTTCCGGCCTTTACCGGCCTGGGCGCGCCGTACTGGGACCCGTATGCGCGCGGGGCGATTTTCGGTCTGACTCGTGGGGTGAATGCTAACCACATCATCCGCGCGACGCTGGAGTCTATTGCTTATCAGACGCGTGACGTACTGGAAGCAATGCAGGCCGACTCCGGCATTCGTCTGCACGCACTGCGCGTGGATGGCGGCGCGGTGGCGAACAATTTCCTGATGCAGTTCCAGTCTGACATCCTCGGCACGCGCGTTGAGCGCCCGGAAGTGCGCGAAGTGACCGCATTGGGTGCAGCCTATCTTGCTGGTCTGGCGGTTGGCTTCTGGCAGAACCTTGACGAGCTGCAAGAGAAAGCGGTGATTGAACGCGAGTTCCGCCCTGGCATCGAAACCACCGAGCGTAATTACCGTTACGCAGGCTGGAAAAAAGCGGTTAAACGCGCGATGGCGTGGGAAGAACACGAGGAGTGATGCCAGGCATCTGAACGATTGCCTGATGCTGATCGCCTGATGCGACGCTTACGCGTCTTATCAGGCCTACGAGCCGATGCCATTTTGTGTAGGCGGGATAAGGCGTTCACGCCGCATCCGGCATCATGCAGACTCTGAAACCGTGCGGGGGCAACCCCGCACACATCAATAATCCCGCCCTTCCCCTGTGCTACACTTCGCGCCATTCCTTACTGCTTAGAGTTTGCTATGAGACGAGAACTTGCCATCGAATTTTCCCGCGTCACCGAATCTGCGGCGCTGGCTGGCTACAAATGGTTAGGACGCGGCGATAAAAACACCGCTGACGGCGCGGCGGTAAACGCCATGCGTATTATGCTCAACCAGGTCAACATTGACGGCACCATCGTCATTGGTGAAGGCGAAATCGACGAAGCACCGATGCTCTATATTGGTGAAAAAGTCGGTACTGGTCGCGGCGATGCGGTAGATATTGCTGTTGACCCGATTGAAGGCACGCGCATGACGGCGATGGGTCAGGCTAACGCGCTGGCGGTGCTGGCTGTGGGCGATAAGGGCTGCTTCCTCAATGCGCCGGATATGTATATGGAGAAGTTGATCGTCGGATCTGGTGCCAAAGGCGTCATCGACCTGAATCTGCCGCTGGCGGATAACCTGCGCAATGTTGCGGCGGCACTCGGTAAACCGTTAAGCGAACTGACGGTCACTATTCTGGCGAAACCGCGCCACGACGCGGTTATCGCAGAAATGCAGCAACTCGGCGTGCGCGTATTTGCCATTCCTGATGGCGATGTCGCAGCCTCGATTCTCACCTGTATGCCAGACAGCGAAGTTGACGTGCTGTACGGTATTGGCGGCGCGCCAGAAGGTGTGGTGTCTGCGGCGGTGATCCGCGCATTAGATGGCGACATGAATGGCCGTCTGCTGGCACGTCATGACGTCAAAGGCGACAACGAAGAGAATCGTCGCATTGGCGAGCAGGAGCTGGCGCGCTGCAAAGCAATGGGCATTGAAGCCGGTAAAGTACTGCGTCTGGGCGATATGGCGCGTAGCGATAACGTCATCTTCTCTGCCACCGGTATCACCAAAGGCGATCTGCTGGAAGGGATTAGCCGCAAAGGCAATATCGCGACAACCGAAACGCTGCTGATTCGTGGTAAGTCACGCACCATTCGCCGCATTCAGTCGATTCACTATCTGGATCGCAAAGACCCGGAAATGCAGGTGCATATTCTCTGAGTCATTTGATCGATTGAGCCTTCCAGTCCTTCGGGACTGGAATTTTTTTGTCCGGAGAACGAAGATAAGGCAAGTCAATCAAAACAGGAGAGAAACATGGCTGATTGGGTAACAGGCAAAGTCACTAAAGTGCAGAACTGGACCGACGCCCTGTTTAGTCTCACCGTTCACGCTCCGGTACTTCCATTTACCGCCGGACAATTCACCAAACTTGGCCTTGAAATTGACGGCGAACGCATCCAGCGCGCCTACTCTTACGTTAATTCTCCCGACAATCCCGACCTGGAGTTTTATCTGGTCACCGTCCCTGATGGCAAATTAAGCCCGCGACTGGCGGCGCTAAAACCGGGTGACGAAGTGCAGGTGGTTAGCGAAGCGGCTGGCTTTTTTGTTCTGGATGAAGTACCAGATTGCGAAACGCTATGGATGCTGGCAACCGGTACAGCGATTGGCCCTTATTTGTCGATTCTGCAATTAGGCAAAGATTTAGATCGCTTCAAAAATTTGGTACTGGTTCACGCCGCGCGTTATGCCTCCGACTTAAGCTATTTGCCACTGATGCAGGAACTGGAAAAACGCTACGAAGGAAAACTGCGCATTCAGACGGTTGTCAGTCGGGAAACGGCAGCGGGCTCACTCACCGGGCGAATACCGGCGTTAATTGAAAGCGGTGAACTGGAAAACGCGGTTGGACTGCCAATGAATAAAGAAACCAGCCATGTGATGCTGTGTGGTAATCCACAGATGGTGCGCGATACGCAACAACTGCTGAAAGAGACCCGGCAGATGACGAAACATTTACGTCGCCGACCGGGTCACATGACAGCGGAGCATTACTGGTAAGCGGTTACTTGTCGATAAATGGCACGATCAAGAGATCCGCACTCAACTTATTGATCATCCCGCGATATGCCGGCATCAAACGGTTGATAAACGAGTGGTGGTGACCACAAACAAGGAGGTCACACTGCTCTTTTTGCATAATTTCCAGCAGTGTTTCCGGCATTTCTCCGCGCTCAATGCGCAGTTTCGTTTTCGGCCACTGAATATTTTTCGTCAGCTTATACAGTTTGTTATCTGACTTATCTTTCAATAGTTGAAGAATATCTTCTGTTGCGGGGAAGTAGATACCCGGATACAACTCACTTAAGCCATCATCAATATGAATTAACGTCAGATGAGCGTCATTATGTCTGGCGAGATCCAGGGCTTTGTTCACCAGTAGGGCATCTTCTTCATTCCCGGAAATTGCCACGCCAATGTGTTTATAAGCCATGTTTAACTCCATTAACCAAGTGAACGCAGTGATAACTCAAAAATAATCATCTCGGCCTGGCATGAGAAGGTGAAAGCTGCATCAAGCTCGACTTGCCCCTCCAGATCTTTAATCTTATAGGCCACGCTGGCGCCTTCATCCGCAGAGGATGCAGTGGCTGCAAGCTCTTTCAGTTTGGTCATAAAGGACTCTGCTTCTTCGCGGGTAGCAAAAAAGCGCGAAAGTTTGCTTGTACAGTTGTCGTTATCAATCACCGTACCGATATCAATCGCACATCCTTTAGTACTGCATTTATCTACGACATCTTTCATAGGGCACCTCTGTATATTCGCCTCTCTGTCGATTGCCACTTAAGAATAATGCGCCGTTAAGGGAAGAACAAACAAGTAATGATCTTATGGATTACCATTTTTTTTGATATTGATTAAGGTAAGGAAATGAGGGAGATTTTCCGGGTATCGTCATTTGCAATATGGAAATAACGATACCGGATAAAAATAGCAATAAGAGATATATTGCGGATTAATGGCTTGATTTATTCTCAGACTTATACTTTACGTCCAGGGTATCTTTACCAAATTTATTTGCGCCCTGGGTGCCGACAAATGCGCCAAGATCGATAAGCATCATCACCAGAATCAACGTCGGAATAAACCGCCCCACCGCCCATTGCCACACGCCCGGTAAAATCGCCCAGTTACCCGCCAGAAGCATCCACGCTACAATCATCAGAAATGCCCATGCGCCAGAACGCCCACGATCGTGCAGTCGTTTCACCGTCACTGCCGCTGTCGGCCATAACAGGCACACAAGGCAAAACGCGGCGGTCTGGATATCGAGTAATTTTTTAGCCGCCAGTGAGAAAAGCACCAACATGCCAACGATCCAGAGGCCAATCCAAATCCAGAAATCGCGGCGTCCAATACGCCCTTTAAATGAGAATAACCATTGCTGTATGGTCATGTAAGTTCCTTGATGGTTGTCTTTTCCAGGATTCTACCCTTTTGACAAGGGCGACAGATATCGTTTTAATCGAACCCAGTCATAACAAAAGGTACTGCCGATGAAGTCAGGGTGTTCAGTGTTTTTTCTCTTATCTACCGTGTTATCCGTTAGTGCAACGGTGCACGCACAATCGCCTGGCACGGCAACGACAGCGCCCTACCTGCTGGCTGGCGCCCCCACTTTCGATCTCTCCATCAGCCAGTTTCGAGAAGACTTTAACAGCCAGAACCCCAATCTGCCACTGAACGAATTTCGTGCCATCGACAGCAGCCCCGACAAAGCCAACCTGACTCGCGCCGCCAGTAAAATTAACGAGAACTTGTATGCTTCCACGGCGCTTGAGCGCGGCACCTTAAAAATCAAAAGCATTCAAATTACCTGGCTGCCAATCCAGGGGCCAGAGCAAAAAGCCGCTAAAGCGAAAGCCCAGGAATACATGGCAGCAATGATCCGCACACTCACCCCGCTGATGACCAAAACACAAAGTCAGAAAAAGCTGCAGTCACTCCTTACGGCGGGGAAAAACAAACGTTACTACACTGAGACAGAAGGCGCGTTGCGCTATGTTGTCGCGGACAACGGCGAAAAGGGGCTGACCTTCGCTGTTGAACCGATTAAGCTGGCGCTATCTGAAACGCTGGAAGGGTTGAATAAATGACAAAAAGCAAAGCCTTTGCGCCGATGAATCTCTATACTGTTTCACAGACCTGCTGCCCTGCGGGGCGGCCATCTTCCTTTATTCGCTTATAAGCGTGGAGAATTAAAATGCGACATCCTTTAGTGATGGGTAACTGGAAACTGAACGGCAGCCGCCACATGGTTCACGAGCTGGTTTCTAACCTGCGTAAAGAGCTGGCAGGTGTTGCTGGCTGTGCGGTTGCAATCGCACCACCGGAAATGTACATCGATATGGCGAAGCGTGAAGCTGAAGGCAGCCACATTATGCTGGGTGCGCAGAACGTGGATCTGAACCTGTCCGGCGCATTCACCGGTGAAACCTCTGCTGCTATGCTGAAAGACATCGGCGCACAGTACATCATCATCGGTCACTCTGAACGTCGTACTTACCACAAAGAGTCTGACGAACTGATCGCGAAAAAATTCGCTGTGCTGAAAGAGCAGGGTCTGACTCCGGTTCTGTGCATCGGCGAAACTGAAGCTGAGAACGAAGCGGGCAAAACTGAAGAAGTTTGCGCACGTCAGATCGACGCAGTGCTGAAAACTCAGGGTGCGGCAGCATTCGAAGGCGCAGTTATCGCTTACGAACCAGTATGGGCAATCGGTACTGGCAAATCTGCAACTCCGGCGCAAGCGCAGGCTGTTCACAAATTCATCCGCGATCACATCGCTAAAGTTGACGCTAACATCGCTGAACAAGTGATCATCCAGTACGGCGGTTCTGTAAACGCGTCTAACGCTGCAGAACTGTTCGCTCAGCCGGACATCGACGGCGCGCTGGTTGGCGGTGCTTCTCTGAAAGCTGACGCCTTTGCTGTGATCGTTAAAGCTGCAGAAGCGGCTAAACAGGCTTAAGTCTGACAGGTGCCGGATTTCACATCCGGCACTTAACTTTTCTTAACTGCTTGCCTTAACGCAAAATCTCACACTGATGATCCTGAATCTCCTCGGCTGAAGCACGATTCAGCGTCAGCAGATTACGCTGTGTCGCCAGTAATACAAACGAGTTGTCACTCTGCCGTACCATCGCCAGCCCGTAACTTCCCATATGTTCCCGCGCTTCTGGCACTTCTTCCGCCAGCATCAGAAACGGACTACGTTGTACCAGTTCGCTTTCGGTTACCCGACGCGCCAGATATTCATGCCCCTGTAATCCACCTGGCAGCGGCAACCAGCGACTGCTGATGTTCGCCAAATTGTTATCCAGTTGTTTGCGCACATCAGGACGAATACAAGAGATATGAATATGAAAATGGTCTTGTGTGCGCCCGGTGCGGGAGTTAATCGCCAACGAGACCGCGCGATCGGGAACCGGCTGACCATATTTTTTACTCATAAAATCACGCGCCTGCCAGGCCAGCCAAAAGAAGTTCGGCGTTGCAGGATCGGTCAGCAAAGGACTTTCAGTGCCGTTAATACGATACGTTGGCATCAACAGATATTGCAGTGGTCCGTTAATGTCTTTTAAAACCACATATCCGGCATCGGGTTTGACTTCCACACATGGCGAAGGATTTTGGTTTTGCTGCTGGTTGGGCAAACATTGCTCAAGGACAATCTTACGTAACACATCCGAATCACCGGTAAATTTCCAGTAGCCGATACCCGCAGCAACGGCGATAACTATCATCACCAAAATGAGAATAACCGTTTTTTTCATCGTTTTTTCCCTGTACCTCAAAGAGATGCAAGGGTAACGCAAAATCGCGACAAATAAAAAACCCGGTCGCGAGATGCCACCGGGTCTGGTTATCGTCAACAAAATTAACGTTTGCTGATTTGGTCAAACGTACCGCCGTTAGAGAAATGCTCTTTTTGCGCTTTCGTCCAGCCGCCGAACTCTTCATCAATGGTGAATAACTTCAGCTTCGGAAAAGCATTTTCATACTTTTTCGCCACGTCAGGATCGCGCGGACGGTAATAGTTTTTGGCTGCAATCTCCTGACCTTCTGGCGAGTAGAGATATTTCAGATAGGCTTCTGCCACCTCTTTGGTGCCTTTTTTCTCCACCACTTTATCGACAACCGATACCGTCGGCTCCGCGAGAATAGACTCACTCGGCGTGACGATTTCGAACTTATCTTTCCCCAGTTCATTCGTTGCCAGCAGTGCTTCGTTTTCCCAGGCGATCAGCACGTCACCAATCCCGCGCTCGACGAAAGTATTTGTTGAACCACGCGCACCGGAGTCCAGCACTTCAACATTTTTATACAATGACTGCACAAAATCCTGCGCCTTTGCCTGATCGTTATTGTTGTGGTGCAGGGCATATCCCCACGCCGCCAAGTAGTTCCAGCGTGCACCGCCAGAGCTTTTCGGGTTAGGCGTGATCACCGAAACACCCGGTTTAACCAGGTCGTTCCAGTCATGGATTTGCTTCGGATTGCCCTTACGAACCAGGAAGACAATGGTGGAGGTATACGGCGCGGAGTTATCCGGCAGACGTTTGATCCACTCTTTATCAATTCGACCACGTTCAGCAATCGCATCTACGTCGTAAGCCAGCGCCAGCGTAACAACGTCAGCTTCTATCCCGTTGATTACCGATGTTGCCTGTTTCCCTGAACCACCGTGCGACTGACGAATCACCACGTTATCGCCGGTTTGCTGTTTCCAGTGGGCGCTGAAGGCTTTGTTGTATTGTTCGTATAACTCGCGCGTTGGATCATACGAAACGTTAAGTAACTGAATATCCTTTGCCATCACGCTGGTCGCTGCCAGCAAAAATGTTAATCCTACGCCCCACTTGTTCATCGCCCGGCTCTCTTATGTTGTGTTGTGATAAGCAAAGCGTGCCAGAAGGCGAACCAAACATTAAAGAATAAAAAAAGATTGGCTATAACTTGTGGGTATATGTTGGGGAGTTAAAAAGGCGGAAGAAATCCGCCTCATATTGCTGACAAAGTGCGCTTTGTTCATGCCGGATGCGGCGTGAACGCCTTATCCGGCCTACAAAAGCTTGCAAACTCAATAGATTGCACAATTCATGTAGGCCTGATAAGCGAGCGCATCAGGCATTTTTGCTTCTGTCATCGGTTTCAGGCGAAAGAAATCTGCCCGAAATCATTAATACAGTTTTTTCGCGCAGTCCAGCCAGTCACCTTTGAACGGACGCTTCATGTTTTCGATAGCGTCGATGATGTCATGGTGAACCAGTTGTTCGTTCTGAATACCTACGCAGCGACCGCCGTAACCAGCCAGTAGCAGTTCAATAGCGTAAGCGCCCATACGGGAAGCCAGAATACGGTCGTAAGGCACCGGAGAACCACCACGCTGGATGTGACCCAGCACAGTTGCGCGGGTTTCACGACCGGTTTCTTTCTCGATGAAATGCGCCAGTTCGTCAACATCACACATATGTTCGGTAATCGCCACAATTGCGTGTTTTTTACCTTTCGCGATACCCGCTTTGATTTCATTTACCAGGTCATCGCGGCTGAATTCAACTTCCGGAACCACCACAAATTCACAACCACCGGCAATGGCCGCAGCCAGCGTCAGATCGCCACAGTAACGCCCCATCACTTCCACCACAGAAATACGCTGGTGAGAAGAAGAGGTGTCACGCAGACGGTCGATGGCTTCCACAACGGTGCTCAGAGCAGTGAAGAAACCGATAGTGTAGTCAGTACCTTTGATGTCGTTGTCGATGGTGCCCGGCAGGCCGATGCACGGGAAGCCCATTTCGGTCAGACGCATTGCACCCATGTAGGAACCGTCACCGCCGATAACCACCAGCGCATCGATACCACGTTTTTTCAGGTTTTCGATAGCCACGGCGCGGATGTTCTCGTCGCGGAATTCCGGGAAGCGTGCAGAACCGAGGAACGTACCGCCACGGTTGATCATGTCAGACACGCTGTAACGGTCTAGCTGTACCATACGGTCTTCATACAGACCCAGATAGCCGTCATAAATGCCCATTACTTCCAGACCTTCTGTCAGCGCAGAACGAACAACCCCGCGAATTGCGGCGTTCATGCCTGGCGCATCACCGCCGCTTGTCAACACACCGATTTTCTTAATCATGACTACCTCTGAACTTTGGAATGCAAAATGAAATCTGTTGCCGGAAGTCTTCTTGCACATCGAAGTGATCCAACGAATGTGCAAATAGTATAACAATCACTTCCTGCTGAATTGATTCAGGTCAGGCCAAATGGCGGTATTTTATACACAAAATGCGGGTCTGGCTCTCTTTTATACTGATTATGAAAGCATAGACCGTTTACCCTCCCTGGGTACGACGGAACAAGGGTCCTGATGAATAATCACATCCGATCCCGGAAAACGCCGTAAAATAGCCTGCTCTACCTGATCCGCCACCATATGCGCCTGAACCAAAGGCAGAGAGTCTTCCATTTCCAAATGAATCTGAATAAAGCGGGTCGGCCCTGACTGCCGCGTACGAAGATCGTGAGCGCCGCTAACTCCCGGCCAGGAAGTCACGATATCAATAATTTCTTGCCGTTCCTCATCGGGCAGCGCGCGATCCAGTAATGACTGTACCGCCTCATACCCCATGCGTAACGCGCTATATAAAATATAGATGCCGATTCCCAATGCAAACAGGGCATCAGCACGATGCCAGCCATACCAGGACAACCCCAGCGCCAGCAGAATCGCACCGTTCATCATAACATCGGACTGATAATGTAGCATATCTGCCCGCACTGCCTGGCTCTGTGTCCTGCGCACGACCCAACGCTGAAACGAAACAAGGATAATCGTACAAATCAGCGCCACAATAGTCACGAGAACCCCGACGCCGGGGTCTGTCATCGGCGTCGGAGAAACCAAATGCTGAATACCAGTCAAAAACAGGAACAGCGCCGAACCGGAGATAAACATACTTTGCGCCAGCGCCGCGAGGGACTCGGCTTTACCGTGACCAAACGAGTGATTGTCGTCGGCAGGTTGCAGCGAGTAACGCACCACCAGTAAATTCGTCAACGACGCGCCAATATCCACCAACGAATCCACCAGCGCGGCAAGAATACTCACCGAACCGGTATACCACCATGCAAAAATTTTAATCAGCAATAGCAGCGAAGCCATCGCCGTCGCAGCAATCGCCGCCCGGCTGACCAGCCGTCCATAAGATTGATTCATAAATACTCCCGCTATCAACTGACGGTAGTATAACGGAAGCAAATCATCTGCAATGCATCAAGCAACAGGCAAATTGAAGATAAAAAAAACCCCCACATCATGTGGGGGAAGACAGGGATGGTGTCTATGGCAAGGAAAACAGGGTTTACTACTGGGAACGTGAGTTGCTACTACTCAATAGCTTCAACGATGAACTTTTTTGCCATTGCGTCACGTCGCGCAACTGCTCCATTCGTTGTTGATGTTTCTCGTTTAAAACCGCTTGCTGCTCTGGCGTTAACAGGTGATACATTTGGTTGCGGACTTTAGCCATCTCAACCTGGCGAGCGATCTGTTCTTTCGCCATTTTTTCTGCCTGAGCGCGCACAGCGTTTTCATCAAAATTTTCTGCGGTGACAAGGCGATGCATTGTCTCCACTTCGCTAACATTAACAGGAGGCTGTTCGTGCCGGGCCTGTTGCATAAGATCTCGCATCTGCTGACGCTGATGTTCGGTTAAACTTATGCCGTCGAACATATGGCTCTGCGTACTGCGCTGCGCAAGTTCTTCGCCCGGATGCCAGTTATCGCCTGAACCGACTTCAGCAGCGTGGCTTAATGAACTGACTGCCAGCGTTGAGGCCATGACGGCAGCGGTAACTATGCGCATCATTTGCTCCCAAAATCTTTCTGTCGCGATTCAACGATAGAGAGTTTACGATTCAGGCTGCAAACATGCGTCAGGGGGTGTAAAACAACGTAAAGTCATGGATTAGCGACGTCTGATGACGTAATTTCTGCCTCGGAGGTATTTAAACAATGAATAAAATCCTGTTAGTTGATGATGACCGAGAGCTGACTTCCCTGTTAAAGGAGCTGCTCGAGATGGAAGGCTTCAACGTAATTGTTGCCCACGATGGGGAGCAGGCGCTTGATCTTCTGGACGACAGCATTGATTTACTTTTGCTTGATGTCATGATGCCGAAGAAAAATGGTATCGACACATTGAAGGCACTTCGCCAGACACACCAGACGCCTGTCATTATGTTAACGGCACGCGGCAGTGAACTTGATCGCGTCCTCGGCCTTGAGTTAGGCGCTGATGACTATCTCCCGAAACCGTTTAACGACCGTGAGCTGGTGGCTCGTATTCGCGCGATCCTGCGCCGTTCCCACTGGAGCGAGCAACAGCAAAACAACGACAACGGTTCACCGACGCTTGAAGTTGATGCCTTAGTGCTGAATCCAGGCCGTCAGGAAGCCAGCTTCGATGGGCAAACGCTGGAGTTAACCGGTACTGAATTTACCCTACTCTATTTGCTGGCACAGCATCTGGGTCAGGTAGTTTCTCGTGAACATTTAAGCCAGGAAGTGCTGGGCAAACGCCTTACGCCTTTCGACCGCGCTATCGATATGCACATCTCCAACCTGCGTCGTAAACTGCCGGATCGTAAAGATGGTCACCCGTGGTTTAAAACCTTGCGTGGTCGCGGCTATCTGATGGTTTCCGCTTCATGATAGGCAGCTTAACCGCGCGCATCTTCGCCATCTTCTGGCTGACGCTGGCGCTGGTGTTGATGTTGGTTTTGATGTTACCCAAGCTCGATTCACGCCAGATGACCGAGCTTCTGGATAGCGAACAGCGTCAGGGGCTGATGATTGAGCAGCATGTCGAAGCGGAACTGGCGAACGATCCGCCCAACGATTTAATGTGGTGGCGCCGTCTGTTCCGTGCCATTGATAAGTGGGCACCGCCAGGACAGCGTTTGTTATTGGTGACCACCGAAGGCCGCGTGATCGGCGCTGAACGCAGCGAAATGCAGATCATTCGTAACTTTATTGGTCAGGCCGATAACGCCGATCACCCGCAGAAGAAAAAGTATGGCCGCGTGGAACTGGTCGGTCCGTTCTCCGTGCGTGATGGCGAAGATAATTACCAACTGTATCTGATTCGTCCGGCCAGCAGTTCTCAATCCGATTTCATTAACTTACTGTTTGACCGCCCGCTATTACTGCTGATTGTCACCATGTTGGTCAGTACGCCGCTGCTGTTGTGGTTGGCCTGGAGTCTGGCAAAACCGGCGCGTAAGCTGAAAAACGCTGCCGATGAAGTCGCCCAGGGAAACTTACGCCAGCATCCGGAACTGGAAGCGGGGCCACAGGAATTTCTTGCCGCAGGTGCCAGTTTTAACCAGATGGTCACCGCGCTGGAGCGCATGATGACCTCCCAGCAGCGCCTGCTTTCTGATATTTCTCACGAGCTGCGCACGCCGCTGACGCGTCTGCAACTGGGTACGGCGTTACTGCGCCGTCGTAGTGGTGAAAGTAAGGAACTGGAGCGTATTGAAACCGAAGCGCAACGTCTGGACAGCATGATCAACGACCTGTTGGTGATGTCACGTAATCAGCAGAAAAACGCGCTGGTGAGCGAGACCATCAAAGCCAACCAGTTGTGGAGCGAAGTGCTGGATAACGCAGCGTTCGAAGCGGAGCAGATGGGTAAGTCGTTTACCGTTAACTTCCCGCCTGGGCCGTGGCCGCTGTACGGAAACCCGAACGCCCTGGAAAGTGCGCTGGAAAACATTGTTCGTAATGCCCTGCGTTATTCCCATACGAAGATTGAAGTGGGCTTTGCGGTAGATAAAGACGGTATCACCATTACGGTGGACGACGATGGTCCTGGCGTTAGCCCGGAAGATCGCGAACAGATTTTCCGTCCGTTCTATCGTACCGATGAAGCGCGCGATCGTGAATCTGGCGGTACAGGTCTGGGGCTGGCGATTGTCGAAACCGCCATTCAGCAGCACCGTGGTTGGGTTAAAGCGGAAGACAGCCCGCTGGGCGGTTTACGGCTGGTAATTTGGCTGCCGCTGTATAAGCGGAGTTAAACTCCGCGCAGGCCGGATAGGCGTTTACGCCGCATCCGGCGTTTGAGCAGGATGCCTGATGCGACGCTGATCGCGTCTTATCAGGTCTACTCTTCGGGGGTTATTTCCCCCACAAACGCCGCGAATTATCTTCAATCTTGCCGCTAAGTCGGCGCTTCTGCATCGTCCGCGTCCAGCTTTTCGACAGCCCGGCAGCGGAGAGTAAACGGTGATACTGCTCGTCATCAAACGGCATATGCCATGCGATAGCTATTGCCTCCTGCACGGTGACATCGCTGACGCGAGAAACCAGCTCCAGCGGAGCATCCGCAGATACCAACCCCGGCGCAATCACGCTATACAGCCAGCCAACTTTACCGGCGTTTTGCATCAACTGCGCCATATCGCTGATGTCAAAATGGTAATTGAGTTTGTAACACGGGGAGCGCGGCTGGGTGACCTGAATTAATGCCTCACCCCAGCGGAAAATATCACCAATATAAACATTGCTTTCCGTCAGTCCGTCGGTTGAGAGGTTTTCACCAAACGCAGGCGCAACAAACAAATCTGCCTGTTCAGGAAATTCCCGCGCCCAGTAGAGATAATGCTCGCGAGGATAATGACACAGCGCCCTGTCCGGCCCACCGTGAACTATTTTCTCTGCCTGCTCGTCACCTTCCAGCCCCAGCTCTGTCAACATCAACTCGCCATCGACCTGGATTTTCGCAATCGCGCTGGGTTTGCTTTCGGGATAAGCCTGTATTTTGCCTGTGTATACATCAACCGGATATCGCATCTGTTCCCTCTCCACCGAGAAATTTCCCCATTAGACCATATTTATTTTACGTCAGGCGCGCAAAATGAGAGCACGGTTCACATGACGACGTCTTAGAAATGTTATCAATGAGATGAATTTGAAACGCCATTTCATTATCAGGAGTGTACAACGTGACCGAGCAAACACAGTTTTCTGGCGTCTGGTGTCCTTCCATTACGCCAATGGATAAAGACGGTAATGTGGATCTTAACGGACTGAAGAAGCATCTGCAGCGGCTAACAGAAGCCAATATTGATGTGATATTGCTGATGGGCAGCATTGGTGAATTTGCCTCTTTCACTCTCGAAGAGAGACTCATACTTATCCGCGAAGCGCGTTCCATGAGCACATTAAAAATGGTCGCTAACGTTTCTTCCACCTGCACACACGATGTGCTGATGATGGCGCAAGAGGCGTATCGCACAGGCTATGATGCAGTGATGATCCTCCCGCCTTACTACTACGGCCAGACGGCAAAACAATTATTAAGCTATTTCCGCCATCTGGGTCGCGAATTACAGGGCAAATGGTTCGCATATAACTTCCCGGCAAGAACCGGTTGTGATTTAACCCCTGACCTGGTCGCCACGCTGGCGAGTGAATTTCCTGACTTTGCCGGAATTAAAGATACCGTCGATTGCCAGTCACACACCCGCAGCATGATTCAGGCAACCCAGGCAGTTCGTTCTGATTTTGCAGTGCTTTCGGGCTATGACGAGTATTACATTCCTAATCTGCTGGCAGGCGGCGCGGGAATAATATCCGGCCTGAACAACGTTATGCCGGAGCTGTTTGTCAAAGCCCGTGAAGCCTTCAAACGCGGCGACCTGGCGGCTTTACAAGAGATTCAGCAACAGATTGGCACTTATATGTCCATCTACACCATTGGTGAGGATTTTGTCACTACTATCAAGACGGTGGTATCGCGTAAGTTTGGCTATTGCACTGGCGTATCACGCAATGCGGGTGGTGAGTTAAGCGAAAGTGAATGTCGAACGATTGATGAAGTCTTTGTCAGATAACGCAAAAGGCCGGATGACTACAAATCATCCGGCCTCTTGATTTATATGGATGGAGATTACTTCACCGTACCCAATATTTCGATTTTCGCCGCTCTGGCTTTAACTTTGCGCGACCAGACGGAAGTCAGAATCGGCACCAGAATCGAGGTCACAATCACTGACGTCGCCACCAGCGAAGTTGCCGCAGGCGCCATTGGTTTAAAGGCGGGGATCATTTCAGCAATCAGTACCGGCGTCGCCACCGCAGCACCGGCAGAACTGGAAGCCGCGATTCCGGCTGTACCATCGCCACCGCCAATCAATTTATCGGCAATAATCAACGGAATACCGGTCACGACGATCACCGCCACACCCAGCAAGATCCCCAGCAAACCGGTCTGAGCAATCACGGTTAAATCAATGGTATTGCCCAGCGCAAAGGCAAAGAACGGGATCAGCGTCTGTACGGCTTTGCTGAAAAATTCTCGCAGCTCAGGGTCAAGGTTCCCCAGGGCAAAGCCCACGAGGAACGGTAATACCGCACCGACGAAAACATGCGGTTCAAACGATGCAATCCCGGCAGTCCCCAGAATAATCATCGTCATAAGCGGCCCGGATTCCAGCGACATTAATACAAACGCCCCGGCCTCTTCTTTAGTGCCATACTGCTGCATGATCGAAGCGTAAAGTCCGCCGTTGGTCATATCCATCGCCGCCACCAGCGCCAGCGTTGAAAGTCCGGCAAAGAATCCAACTTCAACACCATGTTCAGGAATAATGCGTGAAGCAATTGCCGCAACCACCCACGCCACGGCAATTTTAGTTACCACCAGCGTACCGGATTTACGCAATACCGTTCCCGTCGCACTTAATTTTATCGATGCCCCCATGCAGAAAAACCACACCGCCAGAATCGGCACCGTGCCGGTAATCATTCCATTTGTGAATGAACCAAAGTATTTTCCCGCCCCTGGCGAGAAAGTGTGACACAGTGCGCCAAGGAACAGCGGGACGAGCATCATCCCTCCTGGGATTTTCTCTATCGTGTGTTTTATCTGCATTTTCATCACCTATCGGCATATTTTTATAGGCTGATGCATAAGTCCTTCACGATGCATCAGTGTTGATGGAAATGAAGATAGACATTCAACAGAGCAATAAAAGTGATCAAAACCACATCAATTGAAACGTTGTTTTATTTTTATAGGATCATTGTTTTTATTTTGAAATTGATCACAAAAAAACCACCGCTATGTGCGATGGTTTGTTTTTTATGCTGAAAAACGGCGTAAACGCCTCATTGCAGTAGGCAATATGCGATTATTTTTTCGCCGCGAAACGTGCCGCAGCTTCGTCCCAGTTCACCACGTTCCAGAACTCTTTGATGTAGTCCGGACGGCGGTTCTGGAATTTCAGGTAGTAAGCGTGTTCCCACACATCCAGACCCAGAACAGGGAAGCCGGAAGCGCCAGAAATGGCTTCGCCCATCAGCGGGGAGTCCTGATTAGCAGTAGAAACCACCGCCAGTTTATCGCCTTTAAGCACCAGCCATGCCCAGCCGGAACCAAAGCGGGAAGCTGCCGCTTTCTCAAATTCTGCTTTGAAGTTATCAACGGAACCGAAATCACGTTCGATAGCCGCTTTCAGGTCGCCCTGCAAAGTCGTGCCTTTTTTCAGGCCTTTCCAGAACAGGCTGTGGTTGGCGTGACCACCAGCGTTGTTACGCAGCACGGTTTTTTTGTCTGCTGGCAGCTGATCCAGTTTGGTGATCAGCTCTTCAACCGGCAGGTTGGCGAATTCTGGCAGGCTTTCCAGCGCCGCATTGGCGTTGTTGACGTAAGTCTGATGGTGCTTGGTGTGGTGGATTTCCATGGTCTGCTTATCGAAGTGCGGTTCCAGGGCATCGTAAGCATACGGCAGGGATGGCAGGGTATAGCTCATATTCATCTCCAGTATTGTCGGGCGGCCGATTGTTAATGCCGCGTAAGCAGTTGGTTCATTATAGTTAATTAAATGATATTGAAAATGATTATCAATGCCGTACTTTTCATAGGGGAATGGTTTTGCAGGGAAATGTCCGAGATGTGAACCAAATCACCCACTTAATGCCGTGATTGCCAGTAAATCGACAACGGCGGCAACAGGCGAAAGGTTAATCGACAGCACGATTTTTACACTCATCTCGTCGGAGATGTGACGCGACGAAAAATGATGAGGATAAGAAGATGAGTAACGCGATTACGATGGGGATATTTTGGCATTTGATCGGCGCGGCCAGTGCAGCCTGTTTTTACGCTCCGTTCAAAAAAGTAAAAAAGTGGTCATGGGAAACCATGTGGTCTGTCGGTGGGATTGTTTCGTGGATTATTCTGCCGTGGGCCATCAGCGCCATGCTACTACCTGATTTCTGGGCATATTACAGCTCGTTCAGTCTCTCTACCCTGCTGCCTGTTTTTCTGTTCGGCGCTATGTGGGGGATTGGTAATATCAACTACGGTCTGACCATGCGTTATCTCGACATGTCGATGGGAATTGGCATCGCCATTGGCATTACGTTGATTGTCGGTACGCTGATGACGCCAATTATCAACGGCAATTTCGATGTGCTGATTAATACCGAAGGCGGACGCATGACGTTGCTCGGCGTACTGGTGGCGTTGATTGGCGTGGGGATTGTGACTCGCGCCGGGCAGTTGAAAGAGCGCAAAATGGGCATTAAAGCCGAAGAGTTCAACCTGAAAAAAGGGCTGGTGCTGGCGGTAATGTGTGGCATTTTCTCTGCCGGGATGTCTTTTGCGATGAACGCCGCAAAACCGATGCATGAAGCGGCTGCCGCGCTGGGTGTTGATCCACTGTATGTCGCTCTGCCAAGCTATGTTGTCATCATGGGTGGCGGTGCGATCATCAACCTCGGTTTCTGTTTTATTCGTCTGGCAAAAGTGAAAGATTTGTCGCTAAAAGCCGACTTCTCGCTGGCAAAACCGCTGATCATCCACAACGTATTGCTCTCGGCACTGGGGGGTTTGATGTGGTATCTGCAATTCTTTTTCTATGCCTGGGGACACGCCCGCATTCCGGCGCAGTATGACTACATCAGTTGGATGCTGCATATGAGTTTCTATGTATTGTGCGGCGGTATCGTCGGGCTGGTGCTGAAAGAGTGGAACAATGCGGGACGCCGTCCGGTTACCGTATTGAGCCTCGGTTGTGTGGTGATTATTGTCGCCGCCAACATCGTCGGCATGGGCATGGCAAGTTAATCTTTCTGGGAATTGCGATGACGCCACTGGCTGGGCGTCATCCCAGTTTCCCGGGTAAACACCACCGAAAAGTAGTTGCTATCTTCAAAGCCACATTCTGTCGAAATATCACTGATTAACAGGCGGCTATGCTGGAGAAGATATTGCGCATGGCACACTCTGACCTGCCGCAGATATTGATTGATGGTCATCCCGGTCTGCTGGCGAAATTGCTGGCGCAAGACGCGTTCACTGCACGCCGCCTCATCACAAAATTTATCCAGCACAAAAGGACTTTTCAGGCTGGCCGCCAGTCGGGTAATCAGCTTATCCAGCAACGTTTCGCTGGATGTTGGCGGTAACGAATCACTGGTGTAGCGATGACGTTTCAAAAGCATCACCAACTGCCCGAACAGTAACTCCGCCATTTCGTTGGCAAACGGCGCGGGCTGATTGCTTTCGTGCTCAAGCTGCCCGATAACCTGCCGCACCAGCGCCATGCCCGCACTGCCTAAACGCCAGTGTGGTTGTCCTGCGCTGGCGTTAAACCCTGGAATCGCTCCCTGCCAGTCGAGATTAAGCGTCAGCCGCTCCGGGCAATAAATAATGTTCTGCAACACCAGATCGTTAACGGAAGCGTAGGAGTGTTTATCGTCTGCGTGGATATAAAAGAGATCGCCACGAGTAATACGATGAGGACGATCGTTGAGCACGTGCAAACCGTTACCGCGCCAGACGATCACCAGTTCACAAAAATCATGTGTATGCTCGGCAAAGACATCCTGCGGATAACGATCAGCCACAGCGACCGCCTGCTGTTCGCTGGCAAAAAAATCTTTTTTACGAAGGACAAACTGATGAGCCACCGTGCCACCTCAGCCAGAAGACGTGTTTGATTATTCATAAACTGGCGTGGAAATACGTTGAGAAGATTCGCGTTATTGCAGAAAGCCATCCCGTCCCTGACGAATATCACGCGGTGACCAGTTAAACTCTCGGCGAAAAAGCGTCGAAAAGTGGTTACTGTCGCTGAATCCGCAGCGATAGGCGATGTCAGTAACGCTGGCCTCGCTGTGGCGTAACAGATGACGCGCTTTCACCAACCGTAAACGGTTAAGGTAACGCTGGGGCGTCAAACCAGTTTGCTGTTTTAACTGACGATGCAATGTACGTAGTGACAAAGAAAATTGATCCGCCATCATTTCCCAATTCACCTCGTCGGCAAAATGCTCTTCCAGCCAGGCCAACAACAAGTTCAGACGCGATTCGCGACTTTCCATGCCCTCCTGCAAACTGTTTTTACGCAGCAAGAGCAGTAATTGCATAAACAAAATCTCACCGCTGGCTTTCGAGGGTAAATCATTCGTTCTTTCCTGCTGTTCCAGTTGCGAAACCAGTTGCCGTACCTGCTGCAATATGCTGTGGCTCACGCGCCAATGGGACGGATATTGCCCGTCTTGTTCTTGCGGCAGAAGCTGATGCAGCCCGGCGAGAAACTGAAATCTATCCGGTGAGCGATACAGCACATTGGTCAAATACAGATTGTCCGTATGTTCGTATAAATGCCGATCATGATCGCGCACGAAACAGATTGTTCCACCGGAGATGGTATAAGGCTGCCCATTGAAAATGTGGATACCCGTGCCGTGTTCGACAATCACAATCTCATGGAAATCATGGTGATGTTCAGGAAAGTCCACCTGTGGAAGCCGGGGTTCTATTGCCACAGACACGTTACCAGACGGAAAAAAATCCACGCAATGTAATACGTCCATATAAACCTCCTGATGCCGTCAACATGGCGGAATAGTAATCAAGCGATTTGGTTCTTACCTTAAATTTTCGACAGCAAAAAACGTAAAAAATGTCTATTTTTCAAGATAAAGCGTGATTTTTCAGAAAATGCGGCAAACATCACACCACCACAATTCTGAAAATTGTGAACGCTATCACGTTCATCTTTCCCTGGTTGCCAGTGGTGTATTTTCCTGTCAGTAACGAGAAGGTAGCGAAGTCGGGCGCTTCTTAGACTGGGCGTAATGAAACCTAGAAGGATCTCATTATGACCTTTCGCTACTGCGTCGCTGTTGATCTCGGCGCATCCAGTGGGCGCGTAATGCTGGCGCGTTACCACCGTGAATGTCGCAGCCTGACGCTGCGTGAAATCCATCGTTTTACCAATGGGCTGTATTACCAGAGCGGTTATGCCACCTGGGATGTCGATAGTCTGGAAAACGCCATTCGCTTTGGGTTAAACAAGGTGTGCGAGGAAGGGATTCGTATCGATAGCATCGGTATTGATACCTGGGGCGTGGACTATGTGCTGCTGGATCAACACGGTCAGCGCGTCGGTTTACCGATTGCCTATCGTGATAGCCGCACTCACGGGCTGATGACATTGGCACAGCAGCAACTCGGCAAACGCGATATTTATCAGCGTAGCGGCATCCAGTTTCTGCCCTTCAATACGATCTATCAGTTGCGTGCGCTGACGGCGCAACAACCTGAACTTATTCCACAAATCGCTCACGCTCTGCTGATGCCGGATTACTTCAGTTATCGCCTGACCGGCAAGATGAACTGGGAGTACACCAACGCCACAACCACGCAACTGGTCAATATCAATAGCGACGACTGGGACGAGTCCCTGCTGGCGTGGAGCGGAGCCAACAAAGCCTGGTTTGGTCGCCCGACGCATCCGGGCAATGTCATTGGTCACTGGATTTGCGCCTCGCCATTAAACGGTTCACGCGCCGCTTATCTCTCTTCTGGCACCTGGTCATTGATGGGCTTCGAAAGCCAGACGCCATTCACCGATGATGCGGCGCTCGCAGCCAACATCACCAATGAAGGCGGTGCGGAAGGTCGCTATCGGGTACTGAAAAATATCATGGGTTTATGGCTGCTTCAGCGGGTGCTTCAGGAGCGGAAAATCAACGATCTCCCAACGCTTATCGCCGCGACACAGGCACTCCCGGCCTGTCGCTTCATCATCAATCCCAATGACGATCGCTTTATTAATCCTGACGAGATGTGCAGCGAAATTCAGGCAGCGTGTCGGGAAACGGCGCAACCGATCCCAGAAAGTGATGCTGAACTGGCGCGCTGTATTTTCGACAGTCTGGCGCTGCTGTATGCCGACGTACTGCACGAACTGGCGCAGCTACGCGGTGAAGACTTCTCTCAACTGCATATTGTCGGCGGCGGCAGCCAGAACACACTGCTCAACCAGTTGTGTGCCGATGCCTGCGGTATTCGGGTGATCGCCGGGCCAGTTGAAGCCTCGACGCTCGGCAATATCGGCATCCAGTTAATGACGCTGGATGAACTCAACAATGTGGATGATTTCCGTCAGGTCGTGAGCGCCACCGCGAATCTGACCACCTTTACCCCTAATCCTGACAGTGAAATTGCCCACTATGTGGCGCGGATTCACTCTACACGACAGACAAAGGAGCTTTGCGCATGACCACTCAACTGGAACAGGCCTGGGAACTGGCGAAACAGCGTTTCGCGGCGGTAGGGATTGATGTCGAGGAGGCGCTGCGCCAACTTGATCGCTTACCCGTTTCAATGCACTGCTGGCAGGGCGATGATGTTTCTGGTTTTGAAAACCAGGAAGGTTCGCTGACTGGTGGGATTCAGGCCACAGGTAATTATCCGGGTAAAGCGCGTAATGCCAGCGAGCTACGAGCCGATCTGGAACAGGCTATGCGGCTGATTCCGGGGCCGAAACGGCTTAATTTACATGCTATCTATCTGGAATCAGACACGCCAGTCTCGCGCGATAAAATCAAACCAGAGCACTTCAAAAACTGGGTTGAATGGGCGAAAGCCAATCACCTCGGTCTGGACTTTAACCCCTCCTGTTTTTCGCATCCGCTAAGTGCCGATGGCTTTACGCTCTCGCATCCCGACGACCGCATTCGCCAGTTCTGGATTGACCACTGCAAAGCAAGCCGTCGCGTTTCGGCCTATTTTGGCGAGCAACTTGGCACACCATCGGTGATGAACATCTGGATCCCGGATGGCATGAAAGATATCACCGTTGACCGTCTCGCCCCGCGCCAGCGTTTGCTGGCAGCACTGGATGAAGTGATCAGCGAAAAGCTGAACCCTGCGCACCATATCGACGCCGTTGAGAGCAAATTGTTTGGTATTGGCGCGGAGAGCTACACGGTTGGCTCCAATGAGTTTTACATGGGGTATGCCACCAGCCGCCAGACGGCGCTGTGCCTGGACGCCGGGCACTTCCACCCGACAGAAGTTATTTCCGACAAGATTTCCGCCGCCATGCTGTATGTGCCGCAGTTGCTGCTGCACGTCAGCCGACCGGTTCGCTGGGACAGCGATCACGTGGTGCTGCTGGATGATGAAACCCAGGCGATTGCCAGTGAGATTGTTCGTCACGATCTGTTTGACCGGGTACACATTGGTCTCGACTTCTTTGATGCCTCCATCAACCGCATTGCCGCGTGGGTTATTGGCACGCGCAATATGAAAAAAGCCCTGCTGCGTGCGTTGTTAGAACCGACAGCCGAACTACGCAAGCTGGAAGCAGCGGGCGATTACACCGCGCGACTGGCGCTGCTGGAAGAACAGAAATCGTTGCCGTGGCAGGCGGTGTGGGAAATGTATTGCCAGCGTCACGATACGCCAGCGGGTAGCGAATGGCTGGAAAGCGTGCGGGCTTATGAGAACGCAATTTTGCGTCAGCGCGGGTAAACACCGCCGGATGCGGCGCGAGCGCCTTATCCGGCCTACGGGTCGAATGACCGTGCGGGCTGTCACCCTCACCCCGACCCTCTCCCTGAAAGGGCGAGGGAGAAAACCGCAGCACCCTCCGGCAACGGAGTTAAACACTGCACCGTCCCCTCTCCCTGAAAGGGCGAGGGAGAAAACCACAGCACCCTCCGGCAACGGAGTTAAACACTGCACCGTCCCCTCTCCCTGAAAAGGCGAGGGAGAAAACCGCAGCACCCTCCGGCAACGGAGCTAAACACTGCGCCGGACAGTCCCCTCGCCCCTTTGGGGAGAGGGTTAGGGTGAGGGGAACAAGCCGCACCATGTATCAACAAGGCAACCGAATTTACAGGAACACAGAACATGCAAAACATTACCCAGTCCTGGTTTGTCCAGGGAATGATCAAAGCCACCACCGACGCCTGGCTGAAAGGCTGGGACGAACGCAACGGCGGCAACCTGACGCTGCGCCTGGATGACGCCGATATCGCGCCATATCACGACAATTTTCACCCACAACCGCGATATATTCCGCTCAGTCAGCCAATGCCTTTACTGGCAAATACACCGTTTATCGTCACCGGCTCCGGCAAATTCTTTCGTAACGTCCAGCTCGATCCAGCCGCCAATTTAGGCGTCGTAAAAATCGACAGCGACGGCGCGGGCTACCATATTATCTGGGGGCTAACCAACGAAGCCGTCCCAACCTCTGAACTTCCGGCGCACTTCCTCTCCCATTACGAACGCATTAAAGCCACCAACGGTAAAGATCGGGTGATCATGCACTGCCATGCCACCAACCTGATTGCCCTCACCTATGTACTGGAAAACGACACGGCGGTCTTCACTCGCCAACTGTGGGAAGGCAGCACCGAGTGCCTGGTGGTATTCCCGAATGGCGTTGGCATTTTGCCGTGGATGGTGCCCGGCACGGACGAAATTGGCCATGCCACCGCGCAGGAAATGCAAAAACACTCACTGGTTCTCTGGCCTTTCCATGGCGTCTTCGGCAGCGGTCCGACGCTGGACGAAGCGTTTGGCCTGATCGATACCGCAGAAAAATCGGCGGAAGTGTTGGTGAAAGTGTATTCGATGGGCGGTATGAAACAGACTATCAGCCGTGAAGAGTTGATAGCCCTCGGCAAGCGTTTCGGCGTCACCCCGCTGGCAAGCGCACTGGCGCTTTAACACCCCGTTTCGCATCTGGCGGCGCGGGTTATGCCGCCGGACAGAAGGATTTGATCTTAAGGAGAATAATCATGAGTTTTATGTTGGCATTACCGAAAATCAGCCTGCATGGCGCTGGGGCAATTGGCGATATGGTAAACCTGGTTGCGAATAAGCAATGGGGAAAAGCACTGATCGTTACCGATGGGCAACTGGTTAAATTGGGATTGCTGGACAGTCTGTTCACCGCGCTGGATCAACACCAAATGTCTTACCACCTATTCGATGAGGTCTTTCCAAACCCCACCGAAGAACTGGTGCAAAAAGGCTACGCTGCATTTCAGGACGCCGCATGTGACTACATTATTGCTTTCGGTGGCGGTAGCCCGATTGATACCGCAAAAGCCGTAAAAATCCTTACCACTAATCCCGCACCTTCTACGGCGTACTCTGGTGTTGGTAAAGTGACAAACCCCGGCGTACCGCTGGTGGCGATCAATACGACTGCCGGAACCGCCGCTGAGATGACCAGCAATGCGGTGATCATCGACACTGCGCGGCAAGTGAAAGAAGTCATCATCGATCCGAATATTATTCCAGATATTGCGGTGGATGATGCCAGTGTAATGCTGGAGATCCCTGCCTCCGTTACCGCTGCCACCGGTATGGATGCACTGACTCACGCAGTTGAAGCCTATGTTTCTGTTGGTGCACATCCATTAACCGACGCCAACGCGCTGGAAGCTATCCGCCTGATTTCTCTGTGGCTGCCGAAAGCGGTAGAAGATGGTCATAATCTGGAAGCCCGTGAACAAATGGCATTCGGGCAATATCTGGCGGGAATGGCTTTTAACAGCGCGGGACTGGGGCTGGTTCACGCACTGGCGCATCAGCCCGGAGCTACCCACAACCTGCCACACGGGGTGTGTAATGCCATCTTGTTGCCAGTAATCGAAAACTTTAACCGCCCGAATGCCATCGCACGCTTTGCCCGTATCGCCCAGGCGATGGGTGTCGATACGCGCGGGATGAGTGATGAAGCGGCAAGTCTGGAAGCAATTAATGCCATTCGAGTCTTGAGCCATCGCGTGGGCATACCTGCGGGATTTAGTCAGCTTGGCATCAGCAAAGAGGATATCGAAGGCTGGTTAGATAAAGCCCTGGCCGACCCATGCGCACCATGTAATCCGCGTACCGCCAGCCGCGACGACGTGCGTGAGCTTTATCTGGAGGCGTTATGATCCGCAAAGCGTTTGTTATGCAAGTCAACCCGGACGCTCACGAAGAGTATCAGCGTCGGCATAACCCGATCTGGCCGGAACTGGAAGCGGTGTTGAAGTCACACGGCGCGCACCATTACGCCATCTACCTCGACGAAGCACGTAATTTACTTTTTGCCACGGTAGAAATTGAATCTGAAGAACGCTGGAATGCGGTTGCCAATACGGATGTTTGCCAACGATGGTGGAAACATATGACCGAGGTGATGCCCGCTAATCCGGATAACAGCCCGGTCAGCAGCAAGCTGCAAGAAGTCTTTTATCTGCCTTAATGAGTTGCGGTGCCGGAAAATATCCAGCACCGCGCCTTCATCAGAAGAAGTATTTAAAGCGAACGCGTGCGCCGTAACGGTCATCAGTATTGTCGCCGTGTTTCTTATCGCCGTCGCTATCCAGAATGGAGTAATAAGTACCAAGGTAAATATTAAAGTTCTCCATATCCATCACGTTAGCGAACTGATAAGACGCATGAATGGTGTGAATGGTGTACGTCCCTTCATCATCAATCCAGCAGTCGTTATCACAAACTACGCCACTAAATTCATCAATCTTATTGTGCGCGTAGATATAACCCAGCTCGAAACGTTTCCACAGCGCGTTGATCCCGGCAGTGAAATCTTTCTCATTATTGGCATCTAAATAGGCGGTATTAAGATTAACCACGATACCATTTTCCGGATCGGTTTTCAGGCCGTTCCAGGTCATGCTCATGCCATAGCCGGTACGATCGGACTGGTCGACAAAATTACCCTTACTATCGGTATAACCGTAAGCATTATTCACCACGTTCGCTTCCATCGCTGCGGAAACAGTTAATTCATCCGTCGGCGACCAGGCAATTACCGGGCGCAGGTAAGCGACATTTTTCTGCTGCTCCATATCGCGGCCATGATAATTGCCATCGTTATATAAAGATGTTCCGTCTTCCAGTAACGTGTTTAATTCAAAATACCAGTTATCGAGTTGTTTGCTGACAAGGAAATTACCGCCAGCGTTAGAACGCCCGCGCCCCTCTTTCATCATATAGATATAACCGCTGCCATCGTCATAAAGATCGTTCGCAGTATTACCTGAATGCTCAACAAAGGTATCCTGATTTAGCGGGAACATATCGTAGGCTTCAAAGCGCCCTACTTTGACTCTCCAGTCATTTTCTTTGCCAAAGAAGAATACGGCGTCATCGATATTCACTGAACCGTGCATATCCCCCAGCGGCTGTGCGGAGAATCCGGCAAAATAACCGTTATCCAGCTTTCGCATACCGTCAAAGCCTAACAGAATACGGCCATTGAGATTCCACTGTTCATTGGTAGGATCGCTATTCATATCGGCGTTGGTCATTGCCAGCAGGCCATGATTGCTTTCCGCGTCCATATTAAATTCTACGTCGCCGTAGATTTTCAAATCGCCATAACCTGAAAGCAAAAGATTAGGAGATGACGCGTTTTTCTTTGCAGATTCCGCAGCAGCCTGACCATTTACTGGCGTATTACCCTGCGCGGCTTTAATTTCGCGAATTTCGGCTGCCTGTTGTGTCTGAAGCTGTTTTACCTGGCTTTCAGCTTTTGTTGCCCGCATTTCCGCCGCTTCCAGCCGCTCCTCCAGCAATGCCATGCGTTGTTCCAGCGTTAAATGCTGTGTTTTTGCCATACCGGTACTACATGCCAATAATAAACCGATGGCTAAAGATAACGTCGATTTTTTCATTATTTACGTTCCCTGAAATAAAGGATGCCCTACGCTTTCCAAAAGGCGTGCGTATATCGAAAAATATAAAAAATTGTTTTAATAGGATGTGCACTTTCGATTTTAATGCAACATCAGCAAGCCAGCGAATAGTATCCCGCCACAAAAGACGAGTAAATCTACTGATTTCCTGGGACGTGAGGAATATAACAATAGTGTCGTTTTTAACTAAATATCATAAAAAATATTAGATATGATTTCTGCTAATTCATAAACAATAAAAATAAATAGCGTTATACAGAAACACTTTAGATATTTAAACATTCATCAAATCATTAAAAAATGGTTTTTTATTTGCGGCATTTATTTTACCCACCAATATGTGTCCTGCTCCGCAAAATGTGCCTTTCTCTCTTCCTTACATTGTCACAGCTTCACGGTATATCGCCGCTTATCACTCTCATTACAATCAACGAAAATAAGTTTAAAGGGGGCTAATATGAATATTCGTAAGAAGAATCACGGTGTGCAGTAATTTGTAGAAAAGGTGCTCTTAATTTAGTTCAGTGAATGCTCAGCCCCAGGAGACGTAAACATTTGAACCGATAAGACACGCAAGCGTCGCAGATAGTGATAACGTGCGCTTTGCTTATGCCGGATGCGGCGTGAACACCTTATCCGGTCTACAAAATCATGCAAATTCAATATATTGCATGAGCCATGTAGGCATGATAAGACGCGTAAGCGTCGCATCAGGCAATGAATGCCCGATGCGACCAGCTTCTTATATCAGAACAGCCCCAACGGTTTATCCGAGTAGCTCACCAGCAGGCACTTGGTTTGCTGGTAATGCTCAAGCATCATCTTGTGGGTTTCGCGTCCGATGCCCGACTGTTTGTAGCCACCAAACGCCGCATGTGCCGGGTAAGCGTGATAACAGTTGGTCCACACGCGCCCTGCCTGAATGCCACGCCCCATCTTATAGGCCAGATTACCGTTACGACTCCAGACACCAGCGCCCAGGCCATATTGCGTGTCATTCGCCAGCTCCAGCGCCTCTTCCATCGTTTTGAAGGTGGTCACCGCCAGCACCGGGCCAAATATCTCTTCCTGGAACACACGCATATTGTTCTGACCAAACAGAATCGTCGGTTCGAGGTAGTAGCCGTCTTTCAGTTCCCCTTCCAGCAGCTTACGCCGCCCGCCGGTAAGCACATCTGCCCCCTCTTTTTTACCGATATCAATGTAATTGAGGATGGTTTCCAGTTGCCCGTGAGAAACCTGTGCGCCCATTTGCGTCACGCTGTCGAGCGGGTTACCGCTACGAATGCTTTCAACACGACGGATGGCGCGTTCCATAAAGCGTTCGTAGATAGACTCCTGCACTAAAGCACGGCTCGGACAGGTACAGACTTCGCCCTGGTTGAAGGCGAACAGTGCAAACCCCTCCAGCGCCTTATCGAAGAAAGCATCTTCTTCATCCATCACATCGGCAAAGAAGATATTTGGCGACTTACCGCCCAACTCCAGCGTCACCGGAATAATGTTCTGCGTGGCGTACTGCATAATCTGCTGACCGACTTCCGTTGAGCCGGTAAACGCCACTTTGGCGATACGTTTTGAGGTCGCCAGATATTCACCGATTTCGCCGCCCGCACCGTTGACCACGTTCACCACGCCTGGCGGCAGTAAATCACCGACGATCTCCATCAAAAGCAACACTGAAAGCGGGGTAAGTCGTGCGGGTTTTAGCACCACGCAGTTGCCCGCCGCCAGCGCGGGAGCCATTTTCCAGCTCGCCATCAGCAACGGGAAGTTCCACGGGATAATCTGCCCTACCACGCCCAACGGTTCGTGGAAGTGATAAGCCACAGTTTCGCTATCGACTTCACTGATCCCACCTTCCTGCGCCCGAATACACGAGGCGAAATAGCGGAAATGGTCAATCGCCAGCGGCACATCGGCAGCACTGGTTTCGCGGATGGGCTTGCCGTTATCCCAGGTTTCTGCCGTCGCTAACAGTTCGAGGTTTTGTTCCATTCGATCCGCAATCTTAAACAGAATCGCCGCGCGATCCTGCACCGAGGTATGCGCCCATTTGTCTTTCACTTTATGCGCGGCATCCAGCGCCAGATCGATGTCGCGTTTGCCCGAAGACGCCACTTCGCACAGTAGCTGCCCGGTCACCGGCGTCAGGTTCTGGTAATACTCGCCGTCGGCGGGTGCTACCCATTCGCCGCCGATAAAGTTGTCATAGCGGGCTTTTAACTTGAGGGGGAAACCATACTCGCCGGGCTTAATCTGTGCTGAAGGGGGATTGTTGGTCATGGTAGTCTCCTTGCGGTGTGAGGTATAACAAGGGTAGACGTGACTGGCGAAATCTTCGCCAGCCGGTAACAGCTTTACGACGGCAATCACGAATTTACGGGCAAGGATTACAGAGATAATTGAAAAATCGGCTGACAATTTGCCAGCCGTTGTGGGAATGATGATTACATCGCAGCGCGATAAATCGCCACAATTTCTTCGTGAGTTGCCTGAATCGGGTTAGTAAATCCGCAGGCATCTTTCAGAGCATTGGTCGCCAGTACCGCGAAATCTTCTTCTTTCACGTTCAGATCGCGCAGACCTGCCGGAATATCGACTTTCTTCGCCAGTTCGCGGATAGCGTTAATGCAGGCTTCTGCACCTTCCGCGTCGTTTTTACCTGTCACGTTCACACCCATTGCAGCAGCGCAGTCACGCAGACGTGCGGCGGCTACTTTGCTGTTGAATACCTGAACGTGCGGCAGCAGAACGGCGTTACATACACCGTGCGGCAGATTGTAGAAACCGCCTAACTGGTGCGCCATCGCATGAACATAACCCAAAGACGCATTGTTGAACGCCATACCGGCGAGGAACTGGGCATAAGCCATCGCTTCACGCGCTTTCGCATTGCTGCCATCTTGTACGGCTAACGGCAGGTTTTCGGCAATCATGGTCACGGCTTTCAGTGCGCAAGCGTCGGTGATCGGCGTGGCGGCAATAGACACATACGCTTCGATAGCGTGTGTTAAGGCATCCATACCCGTTGCGGCGGTCAGTGACTTCGGCATACCGATCATCAGAGAGGAGTCATTGACAGAAAGCAGCGGAGTCACGTGTTTATCCACAATCGCCATTTTGATGTGGCGCGCTTCGTCAGTGATAATGCAGAAACGGGTCATTTCAGACGCAGTACCCGCCGTGGTGTTGATGGCGATCATCGGCAACTGCGGTTTTGCAGAGCGGTCAACGCCTTCGTAATCGCGAATATCACCGCCGTTGGCTGCCACCAACGCAATGCCTTTCGCACAATCGTGCGGAGAACCACCACCTAAGGAAATCACGCTATCGCAATTATTTTCTTTCAGCAGTTTGAGGCCTGCGGCGACGTTTTCCGTAGTTGGGTTAGGCTGGGTGCCATCATAAATAACGCTAAAAATATTGCGTTCTTCCAGTGCTTTTTGCACATCGCCCGCCATACCTAATTTCGTTAACATATTGTCAGTAACAATTAATGTACGGGTAAAGCCATAGTCTGCCATCATATTCATTGCATCATTCAATGAATCAGCGCCGATGACATTCACTGAAGGAATAAAAAAGGTTGAAGCTGCCATAAAACACTCCTGGAAGAGTAAAAAGGGCTGGCAGATTACAAAGTATTTTCATTCGGAAATATGATCGACATTACCGTTTATCAAAATATTTTTAATAAAAAGCACGTTACATTCATCAAATAACGTGCTTCCTTAATATTAATAAGAATTTTGTATTAATTCATATTTATTATGAATTAATCATTTCCTTATTTTTCGGGAAATAATAATGCATCGCGCAATAAATGATCATTTCCACGACGCCGCGTAAAGCCAATGCGGTCAAAATATTCCAGAATCTGAATTGCCAGCTTTCGGCCTACACCTAAGCGATCGCGGAAATCCGCCGCGCAGGTTGAGCCACATTCCTGATCGAGATCGCGGATCATATTGGCAAATTCAACAATCCGATCATTACGGTAATAACGATCTTTGACGATCGCCGTAATTATCCCCTGCTGCGCCGCCTGCCGTAGTGTCAGCCGCATTGCCTGCTCGTCGGTTCCCGTCTCTTTTGCCAGATCACGTACCCACCACGGCTCGTTACCAAACAGCGGCTCTGCTTTTTGCCAGATAGCCTGCTGCTCTTCGCTGAATCCGGCTTTATGATCCGGCAGATGCAGCCAGCCGTGGTGGCTGTGGATATCGCCGCTTTCGCGCATCTTTTCAATCAACAACAGTACCAGAGCTTCATCTTCCATCGGCAACGCCATACGCCGCAGGCGCTCGCGCCCCGGACCGGGTTCGTCGCGATGCTGCTCATGATAAGCCGCTAATGTGTCGAGGATTTTCCGCTGCCAGCGGGCGGCAACCGGCGCATTCAACAAGCTATAACCAGCCTGAATATAGCCAGGCTGTTGCAGCACTTCGCGCATCCCTTCGCCGTTGAGCTGTCTCGCCCAGGCGAAATCGGCAAGATTCACCGCTCCGCGTTCCAGATGAACCGTCAGTGCGTCGGCATCGCTTTGTGTGCGTGCAAGAGACGCCAGCCATTGCAGATATTCCGGCTTACGCTTACCGCGACGTGGCGGGTTGAGCATCACCACGCGCGCCCCCGCCAGCGTGTTGCGAGCCGAGATATCGCGCAGCACTATGCGATCGTTATCCGCCAGCCACAGAGGCGTGTCGAACACCAGCTCGGCAAGGTTATCTTCCAGCAGCGAAACGCGCCCCGTAACGTGGCTGGCGGCGTGGTGAATATGCAGCGGCTGCCACTGGGTCAACGGTACATGAGTTTGTAGCTCGACAATCACCCGCGTGAACGGCTCCGGCGGCGCATCGGCAAGCAGCCAGTCGCCACGGTTAATCTGTTCTTTCTCCGCATCACCGGCGATGTTAAGCGCAATACGTTGCCCGGCATGGGCGGTTTCTGTTGGTTGATTTTGCGCATGGAGAGCACGCACGCGCATCGGCTTATTTACACCAGTCAGCCATAGTGAATCGCCTACCTTCACTTCCCCGCTTAACGCCGTACCGGTGACCACCAGCCCGGCACCTTTTACGGTAAAAGCGCGGTCGATAGCGAGGCGGAAACTATGTTGGCTGGCGTGTTCACGTTCAGGCAACTGAAGCAGATGTTCGCGCAGGGCATCAATTCCCCGACCTTCGGTTGCTGCGGTGACAAACAGTTTTGCCTCAGCAAAACCGTATTCCCGCAGCACCTCCTTTACCTGACGTTCAACCTCATCAACACGCGCTTCGTCCACGCGATCGGCTTTAGTCAGCGCCACTGTCAGCATCGGGTTACCGGTAAGCTGCAAAATCGCCAGATGCTCACGGGTCTGCGCCATCACACCGTCATCGCAAGCCACCACCAGCAGCGCGTGATCAATACCACCCACGCCCGCCAGCATATTGGAAAGAAACTTTTCATGACCGGGAACGTCGATAAAACCAGGCACGCGCCCATCTGGCTGCGGCCAGTAGGCATAGCCGAGATCGATGGTCATTCCGCGCTTTTTTTCTTCCGGCAGACGGTCGGCATTTACGCCAGTAATCGCCTGCAATAAGGTTGTTTTGCCGTGGTCAACGTGTCCGGCAGTCGCAATAATCATTTCAACAACATCTCCATAAACCGTTGCTCATCTTCAAGGCAGCGTAAATCCAGCCACAATCGTCCGTCATAAATACGACCAATCACCGGCACCGGCAATTCACGCCAGCGGGCGGCTAATGCCTCAAGGTGGCTGCCACGTCCGTCATGGGGTGTAAACGTTAATGCCGCGCTCGGCAGGCGATCAACCGGCAGCGAACCACTGCCAATCTGCGAAAGACACGGCATAACCTGTACCGCAAACTCCGCACCGTAATGTGCGGCAAGGGGAGCCTGTAAACGTTGCGCCTGGATTTGAATGACCTCTGCGCTGCGGGTAAGCAGGCGCAGGGTCGGTAATTTTTCACTCAGCGCCTCAGGGTGTAAATAAAGACGCAGCGTGGCTTCCAGCGCCGCGAGGGTCATTTTATCCGCGCGTAATGCACGCTTCAGTGGATGGCTTTGCAGGCGGGCGATCATCTCTTTTTTACCAACGATAATCCCTGCCTGCGGCCCGCCTAACAACTTGTCGCCGGAGAAGCTCACCAGGCTGACGCCCGCCGCAATCAACTCCTGCGGCATCGGCTCTTTCGGCAAACCGTACTGGCTAAGATCGACCAGCGAACCACTGCCTAAATCAGTCACTACGGGAACATCCAGCTCTTTGCCGAGCGCCACCAGTTCCGCTTCATCTATCGCTTTGGTGAACCCCTGAATGCTGTAGTTACTGGTATGTACTTTCATCAACAGTGCGGTATTTTCATTCACCGCCTGACGATAATCACTGACGTGCGTGCGGTTGGTCGTCCCCACTTCGTGCAGGGTACAGCCAGCCTGACGCATGACGTCAGGGATACGAAACGCGCCGCCGATCTCCACCAGTTCGCCACGAGACACCACCACCTCTTTACCGCTTGCAGTGGCTGCCAACATCAGCAGCACCGCCGCCGCATTGTTATTGACGATACAGGCATCTTCCGCCCCCGTAATGCGGCACAGCAGTTGCGCCAGCGCGCGATCGCGATGCCCGCGTCCGGCGTCGTCCAGATCGTACTCCAGCGTCACCGGCGAACGCATAGCCTGCGCAACGGCTTCCACCGCTGCTTCCGCCTGTAAAGCTCGCCCAAGGTTGGTATGCAGTACGGTTCCTGTCAGGTTGATCACCGGACGCAGCGCGCTCTGCGCTTCTTTCGTCAACCGGGCATCGACTTCTTGCGCCCAGTTCTCACACCACGCGGGCAGCGTCTGGCTGTCACGAATCACTTCTCGCGCTTCGTCAAGCATCTGACGCAGCAATTCCACCACGCGGGTGTGACCATAAGTATCACGCAAAGAAAGGAAGGAGCTATCGCGCAATAAGCGATCAATAGCCGGAAGTTGACTATAGAGGGAACGCGTTTCGGTTGTCATAGGAAACCTGGCTGATCAAGGCCCTCTCACACGGAGAAGGGCGTTTAACATAACCACGGATTGTAACGTGAGATGGGTCAGGAGGACATATCGCGCATCAAGCCTTTGGTGGTTCGGTGCGGGCAAAACTTTCGCGGCTAAACAAGTTTTCGACCAGTTTGACTAAGTGTGGGCGGTCAACACACCAGCCCGGCGCAACGCGGCGGAAATTGAGATATCCGACGGCACAGGCAATGGCGATCGTCGCCAGATTGACCGTATCGGTTTTAAGCGTGCCATCGACCAGATATCCTTCCAGCACATCCAGACTGCGGTTGATTTTCTCCCGCTGGCGTAACAATTCATCTTCAGACTGCTGCGCCGCCGGACGCGCCTGTTCGCGCACCGATACCAGCCCGGCATCCATAATGCCATCTGCCAGCGCCTCAATTTTACGCACTCGCAACGACTCCAGCGGATCGCGCGGCAACATCGCCGGAGCGACATTCATTAATTCAATATATTCGGCAATGATCGGCGAATCAAACCAACATTCGCCCTCTTCGGTCACCAGCACCGGCACTTTCCCTAACGGGTTAAATTGCGCCACGCCGTTGTCCGCGTTATAGGGCAGTTCATTAATAAATTCGAAAGTTATGCCCTTTTCTAACAACAGAATAGAAAGTTTGCGTACAAACGGGCTGGTGTAGCTACCGATAAGTTTCATGCCATGTCCTTTGTATTAACAAAATATGAGTATGACCCAGGGTTAAAAAAAAGGCAGATGTTATTGATATGAGTGTGATGACAAACACAAGATGACCCGATACGTACGCATATCGGGTCTTGTAGATGAAACGATCTTTTTAAATATCAGAATGAATAGCGGATATTCGCATTGATAGCATTATCGACGTTGTACTTACCAAATGCTGATTTCTCAACGGTCAGGCCGATACGGGTATTGTCTTTAATGCGTGTATCAATCCCAATATTGGCTAACATACGACCATCTTTACCGTTGTACATCGTGGACTCACCAGCAAAATCACGGTAAGTGGTGGTGCCAGAATTCCGCAGGTCAAATTGATAACTTAAACCTGCCTTCGCTGTAACCTGCCAGTCGTGCCCATCCAGCGTTTTTCCAAACTCCACTCCAGTACGACCAATCAAGGGTTTTGCCGTTTTACGTTGCATGCTGATATCCATTCCGTTGTATTGCCAGTCAAAGGTATTACCTGACAACGTGCCGTAGACAAGCTCAACCTGCGGTTCAATAAACACATCAGGTTTCCACTGATAGCGCCAACCGGTTTCAGCCCCTAAATACCAGGAGTGGGCAGTATCGTCTGCCTTACCAAGTCCCAATGTTTGCATTGTGTAATCGTCACGATGATGGACATATTTTCCGACCACATCAATATACAATCCTGAATCAAACAGGGTGGATGCGTATAAACCGCCGCCTACAGAGCGGGTTTTCCCCTGGTAACTTTCGCCACTGGCTTTGCTGTCAGTAACAGTCATCATGATACCTGTAAAAAGATCACCTCCATCAAAGTGATGTTTTTTGTCGGCACCAATTTGCAGATGCATATGGCGATCAGAGAATCCCCCCTCGCCTGAACCAGAAGTGGTCATAAACCGTGCCCAGGCACCGGCTTCTCCTTGTGTATCGCGTAGATCACCCATACGTCGGTTAAGGTTATTCACCTCAGATAAGAAGTTCCTGTAACGGATATCCATAAAACGTTGACTTTCATTGAGTGCAGCATTATTACGCTGAACATCGAATCCTTTCAGACGCCACTGTGTGGCACCATCAGTATTTACCACCTCAACATCAGGAGTCATTGAGTGAAAACCCATCTGTTGAGGCACAGTTTTAAACGCCTGAGTATTGTTGGTTCCATTTTCTGCCGTGATCAACGGAATATCACCGACAGACATTTCGTTAAGCGGTCTGGTCGGTTTTACATACAGAATATTGTTCTCTGCGATTAACTTATCGAGAACCGTAATATTGCTGCTGGTTTTACCATCGGTGGTCATCACAAGCTGGCTGTTAGATAGTGCCAGATTTTGCATTTGAGAAGACGAGTTAAGCTTCCACAATGTCTGGTCAATACTAACATTGGCCCCAGGTGCGTTGATATCACCGGAATAGTAGATGCCTGATGAAGTACCTTGGTTCGTACTAACACCAATATTAATGGTCGCATTTGAGCCGGCAGTAATATCACCACTCATCATCGTACCGGAACCAACATTCAACGTTGATCCAGAACCTTGCAAATCCCAGGCTGCCGCTGAATAAAACGCTGGCGTCGTCGATTGTTCATTCAACAAAGAGAGGGTAGTCCCTGAACCGAGCACAACATTGTCATCCGATAGTAAACCAGCCTTGCTTGTAAGCTGTGCATTATCGGTGAGTGTCAGTGCCGAACGGGTCAACGTACTGTACTCACTGATAGTTGCACCAGGGGAAGATACATTTATAGTACTATCCGTACTATTTATTCCACCCGTAAAAAATTCATTAATATTTAAAGTAGAGTTATTGGTCAGAGATACATTTCCATAAAATGTACTTTTATCTGAGTCCTTTGTCGCTTTTGATTGACCTTGTTGCGGAATAACCTGTACTTTCTTTTCATTACTGTCATTCAGATCAATATAGACATCTTCACTGCCAAGGGTGACAGATGAGTTATCTGCACTAATATCAGTAGTGAGCTGCGCATTTCGTCCAAGATAAAACGAGGTGTCTTTCAGAACAAGAGACTTCATGCTGAATTGTCGAGTCTCCCAATCATCCTGTGTAAATGACACTGGTTGTGTTAATACTGAGTCATCTCCTAGTTTTTTGAGAGTATTTGCTACTGACTGACTAGTCACCGCATGAGGAACAGGATGCCCCTGAAAAAACAATTTTCCACCATTTTGTTCAAAATTATCATTTATATTTATACCACCATCAACAATAAAATCACCTGAATTATTGGTGGCGTTATTTGTCACAGACAAATCATTCTTAAAATTCCCATGATAAATAGTTGCTGTTTTTTCATTTAACGAAAGTGTCAGTCTGGCCAACCCGCCATTACTTGTAATAATTGCACCGTCATCAAAAGCATTTAATTTGTGGAAAGTCAGATCATTCCCATTAATATCAAGCGTACCTCCACGATATCCCCAATAAATATTATCTGGGTTAACCTGATTTTCATCAGAAAGAATTACAGTAGGGCGACCACTAACAAGAGATACCCTACTAAAAGCCTGAACTTTCCCCTCGCCATCGGGTCTCTGAGCCAGAATAACTGTGCCATCACCAGTATTCAGGCTTCCACCATTAATCCCGGAGCCATCAATTTTCAACGTCCCCGTGCCTAATTTATGCAGCGCATCTCCTGACACACCGTTGACCTGCCAGTCAACAACGTGTCCATCATTGACAATGATACCGCCCCCAATCCAGGTCTGATCATCAAGCGGTTTCACCACATAGTCATCATTAAAAGTCAGCGCCCCAGCCCCCTGAGTCACCGAATTTTCTAAAACAATTGTACCACCTCCAGAAAATGCCAGATTTTTCCCATAGTTGAGATTTGAGCCTATCTGACCATGCATGCCCCAGGAATTATTTCCCTGAACTAACTGACCTATTCCTGTAGTACTGTCGAAAGTCCAGAGAATATCCCCGCTCCCGGCCTCACTGGTAACAGGTTTATCAGTATCAGCATTTATATTTGCGGTGATTTGCGCTGTTGGTATAACAACATACCAGTTGGTACTCCCTGTAGTTCCTGCATACGCACTGAGTACTCCCACAAGAACCCATTTATTTAGAGTTGTATCCCATCCAAATAGCGGTGAACCACTGTCACCGGGGGTCCCATAAGACGCAAGGGCACCATTGCCAGCATTTGTCACAAATGACCAGTCTGAGATTGATGGCGTAGGAACAATCCCCCCAGTAAGATAACTATAAGCACCGTTCAGAGTATAATATCTTTGTTTATTTTTATATATTTGTGTCCCTGTACCTATCCTGTAGAAGGCTGGAAATCTGTTTACATTTTTATATGTTCCCTTGGCTGTTCCTGCACTAGTGACCTCTACAGGAACCACATCTGTTACCAGTTTATTTAACCTCGGTGTATGGAAATCTCTCGCTGAGTAGTTATTTCTGTCTACTAATTTATAATTACTCGTACCAAACCGTACACTACTATAGCCACCATTATGCTTCACACTGACGACATACTGTGGATCAACAAGCGTGGCAACGCCCAATAGCCTATCCACAGATGAAAAATCAGGCATTGGCGCTTTATTTAACGTAGTTACTAATGTTCCTGAGTTATTAAACAACTCAATACCTTCCGTTCCTGGAATAAAGCCACCCTTATTTTCGGCAAAGTCTCGATACACCTGGTATGGAAGCAAGTTATTAACAACAGACGCTTCTGCAGCAGTCATGCCAACCAAATGCGACATGGCTGCAGAAAGAAAAACAGTTATAGCATTTATTTTTCTCATATATTATATCCAGCGATATATAAAATAACAGAATGCTTGATAGCTTCAAGAAAGCACAGTGTAACCCAGAAATTTTAAACGAAAAGAAAAAACAAATGATGAAACAAAACTATATCAGATATAGCTATTTTTAGAACAATCCCACGATGACGTTTATTTCAAATATGGCGCCTAAATATAAAATATAGTATTAATTCGTAGTTATCGATCTTTTTTCAATACATTAATATGCGCCAAAAGAAATTCAGTGGCAACAACACCTGTGTATCCAGCAAGTTTTATAACTTTGCTGCGAAATTCTGGTGAATGATGCTTATGAGGATTCCTGCCGATTGCTACTGTTTTTGTCATGTAAGCCGCACCTGATTGAGTGCTTACTCACTCAGTGTCCACTATTACTGGGTAAGAGCAAAGTCTCAACTCTGAGGAGTCTGTTAACCCCGTAGCGATTCGCGTCACGATCACATATTTATAGTATATCTGAAGATTATATTTAGTATTCTACTTCACCGTGTCTCCTAAGCATACATTAATGGGGTAGGAAGAAAATATTTTATTTACAAACTAAAGTTATCATCGATACCTTTCCTTTATTTTTATTGAAAGAAAAAGGTGCATTGCAATTACTTTTACCATCATCTCCCCATTGTGCCATCAATTCTCCTCTATCGGGTAATCCACTCATCCAAACCTGACCATTATCAGAAACAATACCCGTTACGCTTTGGTTAGAATGATCGCCCGTTAATGATGTCAGGCTGCCAAAGGGCACAGATTCACCATTCGGACGAACCAAGTTAATTAGAGCCTTATGACCTGAAACTACGTTAAACTTAGCACGAACCAACGCCCCCCTTGATGGAGTAACATATGCATCCGATTTGATGATCTCTGTTGTAGCCGAAACCTTATTTACATCTAATGCAATTGAGTTCTTCTGGTATGGCGACAGATTTGGAACAACGGTATAGCCATTTTGGTCAGTATACAAACCAATCCCTCGTTTTACTTTTATATTACCAACACCATTTGTATCGATTAAAGCATTCGCACCATCGAGTGATAAAGTTTGGGTTAATACTAACCCATCAGAGTGTAAAACAACGCCGCCATTAGCACTTAACTGTAATTGTCTTCCTTGTTTCTGATGTGACCAGGTTGATTGAATTTCACCCTTGGCTGTTTTATACCTTATGGTAGCATTACCAGAGTTAGAGTTTTCATCTCCACTATGGAGCCCTTCCATAACACTATAGTACAATTTCTGATCCAACAACGAACCGCTAACACCCGTTTGTATGTCAGATGTGTTTTTTGCCTTGTAAACATTGGTTGTCAGAGATGCTGTATTATAGTTTGAAAAGACACTAAATGGCACCGATACGGAGGCAAATATAGCCTTATCAGAATCATTATATTGTGGCTGTTTATTATAGGTTAATGATAAACTCGTTGATATACCCATTATAGGAAGAGAATATGCAAGTCTATACTGCTGACCATTCTCTTCGTTGATATAATCATTTAAATCAGCTGCCAGAGTGATCTGACCGGCATCCCCAATATCTTGCTGTAATTGAGACGATACTTTATATCTGGAACGATAGCTATAGGGATAGTCGTCACTGTTTTTATTCTGCTGATAGTCATTGAATGAATAATATCCTGAGGAACCATACCAATATCCGGTAAAACTTAAATAAGTTCCTGTAGACTCAAAACCTCTGGCATAAGTTAAGCGAGTCAGTTGCCCCTGTTCTTTTCCAGAGGAATTTCTGACAAATGAATCAGATTTAGAATGACTAAAATCTAAGGATATTGATCCCAATAATGGCATATATTTCCCCAGACCAATTACGACAGAGTTATAGATATCTGCAGCAATTAAACCTCCGTAGATCGTAGTGTCCCACCCTATACCCCATGCTCCGGAGTATTGTAAAAATTTAGGTCTATCTCCGTTAGGATTACCAACATTTCGGTATTGTCCAATAGCAGCGTAATAACGAAAACGCCCCTCACGTTGCAACACAGGTAATGTTGATGAAGCTTGTGTATAACGCCTTACTTCTCCGTTACTTTCATGGATCTCAACTTCCATATCTCCAGCATATAATGGAAAAACATCCTGTAACTCAAAAGGGCCAGCTGGCACGTCACCTTGCCAGATAATTACATTATTTTGCCTTACGATTACCTGTGCAGGAGTGTATGCAATACCTCGTACAACAGGACTATAAGTACTCATCCAGGGTACAATCATACCGTCATCAGAAGATATAGAAATACCTTCATACGGGAAACTTTCCAGGATTCCATCTTCTGTTGAGGTCTGGCCTATTGTCAACTGCCCACCCTGCCCAAAGCTATAATCATGACGAACAAACGTATTTAGATTAGTCCAACCTTGCTCATTCGTACTCCAATAACCATTATTCCTGACACGCCATCCCCCAATATTCAATCCCGTATTAATTGAAAGAGTTTGAGTCTCTTTTGTATCAGAGTTATATTTCTGTCTTACATCTGAATAGCGATAATTTAGAAGCAGCGCGGTCTCACCATCGTCCCATGATTGCGGTGGTAATTCAGACCATTCTGGATGATATATCCATTTTAGTGGGATATTTATATATAATACTTGCTTGTTTTTATCAAAAATACTATTAAATCCATCTATTTTATTTTTCAACTCCTCTGAAAGAATAGTATCATTTGATAAACTCAGGTTTTCTGTATTAATCCCCCATTTCTTTAGTATAGAGGTAGAAAACCGTGGGACGACTTTACCACTTTTTATTGGTTCAAATATAATCTTTTCTTTGCCAAGACGCTCACTATTTAAGACTACATCAATATAATATTCACCTGGCAGGAAACCATCAGCGCGAGAAAAATATTTTAGATCGGGGATATTATTGCTTTTATCACCCATACTGATAAAAGCAGGATTAAATGAATAGTTCGCAGCTAATTCTTCCGAATGCGAATTGTGTATAAACAAAAATGTCAATAATGCAATTGGCTTTAGTTTCATTTGTTATGATTCTGCTACAAATATACTAAAATGTTACATTTCTGATGCTGCTATTGGCACCATAATCATTAATTATTGAGAATGACAATGTCTTAACATTTTTTTCATGAATAACAGATTCAGAAAAAGGTTTTAACATTGTTGCAGCCCCCTTTGCAGGTAAGCCATTAAAACTCATCTGACCAATAGTGATAAAATATGGTGTCGGGTTTTTTATTTCTATCGTGTCTGTATGCTTTGTAAAAGTAAGTTTTTCAGGCAAATCTTCAATGACCGACTTATTATTTATTTTATGAGGTCTATAAATTAATTTTATCCTGGTGTTTAGACCTATTTGCACCGATGAACCATCTTTTTCCGGTGGAATTGCAAGAACATTAATTGCAAACAAACTTTCACGATCTTTTGGCAGTTCCATTGCTGAATCCAACTTATTAACCCTGAATTGAACGTTATTATTTACGTCTATTCTGTTTAATGGCGGCGTAATAAAAAAAGGAACTTTTGCATCACTATTAAAATAATCATTAACTGTCGATTTTAATAACAAAACCATATCTGACGATGTATTTCTCACTGTAAAAGAAACGCTATCGTCTTCTGAATCAAATATCACCCTAGTAACATCAAGACTTATTCCTTTTGAGTCTGCAAGTACGCTACATGTGAAAAAAAAAGAAATAAGAAATAACATTTTCTTATGCATGTATTATTCCTGAACTAACACCAGCAATGATGACATAATGTTTCAATAAAGGCATATGGTGAATATGCCTTTAAATTATTAATGTATATGATTAGTCATAGCTAATTGTATAGGTAACTACAGAGCTTAACTCACCTGGAGCTACAGTACCGCCTCCGCGTTTAATTACCTTAGCATATACAGGACCTACAGTTAGATCGCCATTCGTATCAGTTGTACCAAGGTTACCCTCTTTACCACTTAAATCCCACTGCACGCTGAAATTCTCACGGGAAGATAACATATAGGCGATATTACTAACCGTGTTTCCAGAGGCAGCTGTAAACAAGCCTTGGTAGGGATTACCTTGTGCAGTGTTTGCTGCCCGCACGGAGAACTTCATAGCCGTACTGGCAGGACAACCTGTCAATACAAAACTCCCAGCCTCTTGCGTGTTACCTATTGCAGCACCATGACTCACGCCTGTATCCGCACTACTAACGGTAAAACTTACATCTGTAGGCCACGTAACATTACAAGTACCCGATGTTACACTAAGAGCCACTCTTTGCTGATGAGAGCCAACTGTGTTTGTTGCAGCCATCGATGCTGCAGACGCACCGAGCAGAAGAACCCCTGCAATAATCTGAGCGGTGATATTTTTATTCATCAAAGAATCCCCCTTACTAATAACTAATACAAAATGCTAAATGACTATCTATGAATGCATATAGATGATAAATGAGATTGAGATGTATATCCCAACTCATGTTTATTATTTAATAAAATAAGAATCTATTTTGTCAACGCCTTTAACAAAGTCACCCTGCACCACATTTTTACATAAACCCATCCATTTTAGGATAAAAATGTATTTTTTCACTCTAATTATACTATTTTGTTGTATTTTTCTTAATGCTCTCTATTCTCGATATACCAACCGATTCTTATTTATATCTTATTTTTGCATTTATCTTTATGCTTTTATATTTCTGGGTAATTATTTGCAGATCTGCCCTGCAGAAAAAATGCAGATCATATGATTTAACCACTAATGACATATAACCATACGTAGCGTATAGGATGGAAGAAAAAATATATTTTTACTTCATTTATGAGATGATGGCCGGCGACACAGAAGATGCTCCTACCCACGTAATATGGGCACAAGCCTAAGCGAGGTTCTGTTTTTCACATTTTTCCGGACTGAGACCGCCACACCAACTGTGCCATCACCAGCGAATGTAATCGCACTCGATATAATTAAACACAATTTCCCGCATATTTCCCTACAGATAAAGTGTTCACCGTGGAGATATTCCACTTTCAGCGGATGAAAGAAACTTTCCACGCAGGCGGTAGCATCAGCCTTTTGCGCTCATACTGCCACGCAGATTATGCCGCTTCAGCATCGCCTGATAATCTGCTAAACAGTACAGACCTCCACGGCTCGTGTGAACGATAACGTTCCGGGGTTTTTTACACCGCCATAACGCCATCTGTAGGGCATCTCAGGTCTGTTGCGCCATTATGCGCGGCTACATCGACCAGCCAATAACCGTACGTGACCACAGATTAATTACCTCTGCCATATACAGCCAGCCTTCATCTGTGCGTAATTAAGTTATATCTCTCGCCCACTTCTGGTTCGAACCACTGGAGTAAAAAATCCAGCCCCATCAGATTTTCTGACACAGGCAGGCCGTGTGCGCGGTAACTGACCGGGCTGAACTTCCGGGAGGTGCCATCAGCCCCTGACGGCGCAGGCTTGCTGCCACGGTTTTTACGTTGAAGTGGTAATCCTGAGCATGCAGTTTATCAGTCAGGTGTGGAGCACCATAACGTTATTTTGACCTAGTAAAAGTCTCATGAATAACGCTGTCGAAACGCAGACTGAACTGCTGACGTAAACTTATCCTTGTACGCCGCTGACACAACGTATACCAGCCGCTGCTAGCCACCCGGAGTGCGTGGCACATTTCGTTGATGCTGAACTCAGCCTGATATTTTTCAATAAAGACTTACTTCATTTCAGGCGATTCGCGAACTATATCGCGGCCTTTTGGAGGATAGCCAGCTATCCACCCCGTTCTACCAGTTGGTGTTTGAGAGGTGCAATCTCGGTGGACATCTCCAGCTCACGTTCAGAAGCAGCCCGCTGATTTTGCTGTTTACTGCGCCAGTTGTAGAGCTGTGATTCATACAAGCTGGGTTCACGGGCTGCGGCAGCAACACCGATGCGTTCCGCAAGCTTCAGAGCTCCACTGCAAAATTTAGGTGAATGCTGTTTACGAGGCTTTTTGCTGGTTGATACTGTTTTTGTCATGTGAGTCACCTCTGAGTGAAAGTTTACTCACTTAGCTTCCTGCCTACTATTGCTGGGTAAAATCAAAGGCTGTCGCTACGATACTGCCTGTGTGAAGAACTCATTTCATTCTCTGAAAGCAGTATGTATCCCACGGAGAACTTCTTTACCTACAGGTGTATAATGCAGGTTACAGTGTTTATCATATCGAGGGTAATAGCCTCAGTCGGAATAATTTGAAAACCAACCAGCACCTTAGTTTAAGACAACGCCCACTTACGTAGGTAGTATCAACCCCCTCCGCATAACCTCGTCCATACAGCCCCAGACTGTTCGTATGACTAAGAAAATTGTCCGCATTTATTTAAATATTGAAATTTACATAGCAGTATGTATATGAAAGGCTGTTGTTATGCGACGATCTATGTGAAAATAGTTTCCATATACTGAATTTACTACATAAAAAAAATAACAATCATCACTATAATTTAGATTGGTAAAATGCGTCTTATGTTTTGCAGAATGGGCATCTTATCTGCACCCCAAATACATACCAATTCAAAAATTGTGATTCACTATGTAGACTAGATAGGCGCATCATATCAGATTTTTTTTGTATGTTGCCAGTTTCAAAATTATTTCACCTAGTTATTAC
>NZ_PTRD01000042.1:0-4740 GCF_002965005.1 Escherichia sp. MOD1-EC7011 | reverse complement strand
TCAATATCGATAATTCTATCATTTATATATATTATCTTTTGTACAACTATTATTTGCAAAACTAAAGATATAACAATAAAAAAACATTTACTTATTTTAGCGATCGCACTCTTTATCTGTCTTGTTACGACTGTTTTTGGTAGAATCGGCCTCAGCGATCTCCTGAATAACTATCAAACTACATTTCCCGATAGATATTTTTCAGGAACAAACTTTCTCTCTATCTTATTGTTCATAGCATGTTTATCTCAATGTAATTTATCAAAGCCAATCAGTTATTTATCTTATTTTATTTCCGGAGTGTTATTGTGTATTTATATTGTGAATGCAGATATAATATCAGAAGGTGAAATGGCAAAGAACAACATTTTTTTAAATGATCATTTTTATTATTCAATATGTCACGCTGAAAAAATTGATAACGCAAATTCAGCCATACAAATCAAACCAGCAAACTGGGTTATGATTGTTCCAACAAACTTAATTAGCGAAATTCACTGCCACTAAAGTATTGCATGATTTATGCCCCGTAGCAGGGGCTTTAATTTTGCTGGTCACTTAATACAAATGACCTGAAACTAGCGATTCTTTTTTAAGCAGATACAGTTTTACTTTGCAGATTCAGCTCTTGTATCGTCTTAACTGCTTTGTCCTGATAACGGTCATCTTCCTGTATTTTATATTGAATGGCATCCAGTCAGACGATAGAACTTTTCCAGTGGACGTTGTTGCCACTGGTTTAACTCAGAAATGGTCTTATTTGCCACGGTGATGATGGTCATAGCGAGCACGCTGAAAGCATATAAATCTTCAATCTCACTGTAGAGATCCTCCAGTGTACCCCAAGCACAACAAGAGAATGATCATCCGTTCGATCTTATCGGGGAACGTGATCTGGCGCTTTTTCACTAATTGGGAGTCAACCGAGCGATTAGAGTCGCGTGACGCAGTCCATTCGAAACTGACCGTTGTGGCTTTAATAATCTTTTTACTGGAACCATTTTTAGACCTGGGTTCCAACTACTGAACCAGATGAGAGCCAAATTCCTCAGTCAATGCAGCAGAGGTTAACTGTTTGATTAAATGATCTAAAATGCCGTCTTCATCCGTTAGATCCGGACTGAAGCACCTAAGGGTTTTATCAAAATCGAAGGACAGGTACATACGCCATTCCTTTCTGATTGCAACTTCCTGAAATGCCCCAGAATTTCTAACACACTCTTTTTTTTCGTGTTTGTACACAATTCTATGCAAAGGCCTTTTATCGGAAATGACGTAAAAACAGCCACCAACTCAACAATAACGGTCATGTCCAGCCAATTGCTCTAAAGTGGCATTATATATTCACGAAATGGATGGTCACAGGTGAACAATCTCTTCAGTTGGTGCTCTGAACACCTGTCATAAAAAATTTCCCCCTCACTACCGCCTTCCATACCCCACCATAAAGCGGATCATCAAGCCACAAGCCGGGGCAATAAACATAAATATCCCCGTTACCAGCTCGTTACCGCCAGTTAACCACATAGTGAAGTAATAAATGAGGGCGGCGAGGATCACCATGCCGAAAAATGAAGAGACGGCAGATACTACATTTAGTACCTGGCCAATATATCCGCTGACACAAACAATACACAGGGCGAGAAACATCCATAAATAAATCATAGCTCAACCTCCTGCCGCGCTAACAAACCTGTTACTTCAGGTGATTTAATAGTAAGACAATTCTTAATCACTGGCAATTTTTGCCAGGTTCTAATAAAAACAAGATGTTAAAAAATAGGGTTATTCGCTCCTGAAAAATATTTACTTGAGTGATTAATAATCAGTAGCTGAAAACAATCGGCTGATGATAAAATGGAAGTACCGCATTCATGCTCCTCGTGGTTTTGTCCTGACTAGTCTTTACACTCTTTACAGGAACCATTGTCGTACATGATGGCCTAATATTATTGAGTGTACCGCTGTCGACATGGAATCTTCTGCGATACAACAATTCGTATCTACAGAAGGTAACTATGTTTCCACAGCGCAAATTTTCCCGCGAGTTTCTCCATCCTCGCTACTGGCTCACGTGGTTTGGTCTGGGCGTACTCTGGCTTTGGGTACAACTTCCTTATCCTGTCTTGTGCTTTCTTGGCACACGTATCGGCACGATGGCCAGACCATTTCTGAAACGTCGCGAATCCATCGCCCGTAAAAACCTTGAACTTTGCTTCCCGCAGCATTCATCTGAAGAACGCGAGAAGATGATTGCCGAAAACTTTCGTTCACTCGGCATGGCGCTGGTAGAAACCGGCATGGCGTGGTTCTGGCCCGATCGTCGCGTGCGTAAATGGTTTGATGTTGAAGGTCTGGATAACCTGCAACGCGCACAAATGCAAAATCGCGGCGTAATGGTCGTCGGCGTACATTTTATGTCTCTGGAACTGGGTGGCCGCGTAATGGGGCTTTGCCAGCCAATGATGGCAACTTATCGTCCGCATAATAATCAATTGATGGAATGGGTGCAGACCCGTGGTCGGATGCGTTCAAATAAAGCGATGATCGGCAGGAATAATCTGCGCGGTATTGTTGGTGCTTTGAAAAAAGGTGAAGCCGTATGGTTCGCTCCCGACCAGGATTATGGTCGTAAAGGAAGCTCCTTCGCTCCGTTCTTTGCGGTAGAAAATGTTGCGACGACCAATGGCACTTACGTGTTGTCACGCCTCTCGGGTTCCGCCATGTTGACTGTGACGATGGTACGAAAAGCCGATAACAGCGGATACCGTTTGTATATCACCCCAGAAATGGAAGGCTACCCGACTGATGAAGGTCAGGCTGCGGCTTATATGAACAAGATTATTGAGAAAGAGATTATGCGCGCACCGGAGCAGTATCTCTGGATCCACCGCCGCTTCAAAACGCGTCCGGTGGGTGAAGCATCGTTATACGTTTAACAAACGACCAACGCTTCTTCCCTCCTCAAATTAGCCATAATAACCCAATGGTTTTTATGGCTTTTTTCTTAAGGCTTTTCCCTTCGCTGAATTATGAATTATTACTGACAGAAATTAAACTGTCGCCGATATGAGACACTTGTAAGTTACTAAAAGTAAATAAGAAAATGCCACTTGTTTCAATTTAGTTTTAGGCGTACATTAGCGCCGTCTCGAGCAAATCAGCTCAGAATTCTGGGGTGATGCCCACGGCAAAACAGAGCTCTGTTGAGGTCGTTTTCCCGGTGTCAACTCACTGTATCAGATGTAATGAAGTCATTCAGGCGTAACAGTAATTACGCGGAGAGATGTAAAGTGAAATATTTCTTTATGGGCATTTCTTTTATGGTCATCGTTTGGGCCGGTACTTTTGCCCTGATGATCTAAAAGCAAACTGTGCAATGAAAAACAGGAGCCATCTGGCTCCTGTTTGCGTTTCTGACGAAGGTGTTTATTCCGTGTTTTCGTGAATATGTTTACTGCTGGCTGGAAGTAAACCATCGGCGCGAAACATCGCTTTGATGCCTCTGACTGCCTGACGAATACGGTCACGGTTTTCAATCAGCGCAAAGCGTACATGCGTGTCGCCGTAGTCACCAAAGCCAATCCCCGGAGAGACACAGACCTTCGCTTCGTTAAGCAGCTTTTTGGCAAACTCCAGCGAGCCCATTGCCGCATACGGTTCAGGGATTTTCGCCCAGACATACATCGAAGCTTTCGGCATTTCGACCATCCAGCCCGCTTCATGCAGCCCTTTTACCAGCACATCGCGGCGGCGCTTATACTGTTCGGCAATATCGCGCACGCACTGTTGATCGCCTTCCAGCGCGGCAATTGCAGCCACCTGTAACGGCGTAAAGGTGCCGTAATCGTGATAACTTTTGATACGCGCCAGCGCACTGACCAGCGTTTTGTTACCAACCATAAAGCCGATACGCCAGCCTGCCATGTTGTAACTTTTCGACAAGGTAAAGAACTCAACCGCCACGTCACGTGCGCCCGGCACCTGCATAATTGACGGAGCTTTCCAGCCATCGTAGACAATATCGGCATAGGCCAGGTCGTGAACCACCAGCACATCGTAGCGTTTCGCCAGCGCTACAACCTTTTCGAAAAACTCCAGTTCCACACATTGCGCGGTTGGATTCGACGGGAAGCCGAGGATCATCATCTTCGGTTTCGGATAGCTTTCGCGAATAGCACGTTCCAGTTCATTGAAGAAATCGACCCCCTCCACCAGCGGCACTGAACGTACCTGCGCACCGGCAATCACAGCGCCGTAGATATGAATCGGATAACTTGGATTCGGCACCAGCACCGTGTCGCCGTGATCCAGCGTCGCCAGCATCAGATGCGCCAGCCCCTCTTTCGAGCCAATGGTGACGATGGCTTCTGATTCCGGATCAATCTCAACGTCGTAGCGATCCTGATACCAGCGGGAAATGGCGCGACGTAAGCGTGGAATGCCGCGTGAAGTGGAATAGCCGTGTGTGTCCGGGCGCTGCGCCACGGTACAGAGTTTTTCGACGATATGCGGCGGGGTCGCGCCGTCCGGATTGCCCATACTGAAATCGATAATATCTTCGCCGCGCCGACGCGCAGCCATTTTCAGTTCAGCGGTAATGTTAAAAACGTAGGGCGGGAGACGATCAATACGCGTAAAGCGACGTTCAGGGCGAGTGTCAGCCATAATTTCCTCAGATAAACGTTAGCGCCCGGACCGTCCGAGCGACGCTGCCCCCAGGGGGGGCTGGTTTGAAAA
>NZ_PTRD01000041.1:0-36935 GCF_002965005.1 Escherichia sp. MOD1-EC7011 | reverse complement strand
TATCTTTAGGGTTAAAGCTTGTTTCGATTAACATCAGCTTGATTACCAGCCACCACCGCCTGCGCCACCGCCACCGCCACCGCCACCGCCACCGCCACTACTACCGGAATAACTTCGCCCCAACAAACTGGTATTAGCTCCCAGACTCAGGTGCATCTGTAATGAGAATAAAACGCCGCTACGGGCAATTTCCGGAGCGCGAACAGCCGCTGTAAGTGACGGAGTGATACGTGCTGCCCATTCTCTGCCAAGGTTTGCCGAGACCGCCCAACCTAACAAAGTGTAATCCAGTTTCCGTGTTTCCCCTTTCCGCCGCCGCCCACTGTGCGTTGCCGCCTCTTTACGCGCAAGATAGTTGACGATAGCCTCGCCGTGGGCATAACGTTGCTGCCCAGTTTGTGTAAACTGTGGCAGAAAAATATACCCCAGGGCGGTGAGATACCCCGTCAGGAAAACGGCACTAAAATAACCGGCTGGCATATACCAGTAAAAGAACACATCTCCGACATTGATGTAGAGAGAATAGAAAGCCACGCCTGAACAAATCAGTGGTAAAAACAAAGTGATGATTACACGATTAACGCAAGGCTTGTCATCATCGCGGGCAAACAAAAGCGCAAGGGAAGAAAACAAAAAAGGAAGAAGCCAGCAGGTCATGATAAACATATCAGCCACCAGACTCATACCTGCCCAGCCAACGGGACTCAGGTTTCCATAAAAAATGACTGCTAATATCGCCAGTCCGCCCCATTGCAAAAACGCATCCGGTCGGTAAAACGAAGACTTTTTACGCGGCAGATAAAATTTCTGCATCCGTAAAAATGCCCTGCGTAAGACTCTGTTGCGTCTCCCCGTAAGAACGACCTTATCGCCTTTACGAAATAACGCTTCCAGTAATAACTGCTCTGCGGGCAGTAGTACCTCATTATTTCTGGTCGCGCCTTCATTAACACGAATCAGGATTTGCTGGTTCTTGTCATACAGGTCTTCCAGATGAATTTTTCCTTTCACAATCAGATTTACGATATCGGCACAAAAACCTTTATCGTCGTAAACCAGCTTCGCATCGAGACGCAACATGCCAGGCGTGTAATCTGGGGGAATGATTTCAGTTTCACTCACATCTACCGGCGTAAATTGTGGCCTGCGCTTCCAGAGATATAACCATCCACACACCAGTAACAGACACGGTAACCAAATGATAAGAGACGATGTTGAGGGCAAAAAAAGATGGCTAAAAATATTCGTCGTGTGTTGTGCCGGGGAATTATCCAGCAAGGCATGAGGCCAACGGTAGAGTGCAGTGAAATCTTCACGGTAAAACGGATCGCGGGATTCAATTCTTCCGTCCTCAAGGATGCGGCCATTTCGATATGTGTCGCCCTCTTCTCCAGTAAAGAGATCGATTTCGCTAAATGGATTACCCGCAATATCAGGCAACTTGAGTGAAAATCGGGTCTTATAGATTTCAAACGGCCAGTTATTACCAGTTACGTTCCAGATAAGCAGGTCAGAATCACCCTCACGCAGTACAGCATTTTCAACCTGGTAATGAATTTGATAATGATAATCGCCTTGTGGCAAGAAACGCTGCTTATCGCCCACGACAATACTCATCAACCCGATATGCCAGTCAAGTTGCCAGGGTTCAGGAATACCATCACGAGTGACGCCAATAATGCGATAGTTTAGCAGCGCCGCATCACCATTAGGCTGCATCCATAATCGAGGCAAATCACGATAAAATCCATGCTTAATCTGCTGATTTCTCGCCTGAAAATGAATGTTCTCTTTAATGTCGAGCACCCCATCAGGTTGCATGGTGGCCTCAACATCAAAGAGCGAGATCCCTTCTTCATGATAAGGAATCTCCATGTTTTTCGCGTAACCCAGCGATGAGAAAAGCAGCCCAGCTATCAACAGCAAAATGCAGCGAAATGTCCCTGCCATAATCTTCCATCCGTGGAACGCAATTTTTTATAAGAAAGGCTTCACATCACCTACGCCTTCACGCACCACGACTGGCGTATCATCGGTGAGGTCGATGACCGTTGTCGGTTTCTGGCCGAGATAACCGCCGTGAATGATCAAATCCACCTGTTTTTCCAGACGGTCTTTAATTTCTTCCGGATCGGATTCGGTAAATTCGCTGCCCGGCAGCATCAACGAAGTGGAAAGCATCGGTTCACCCAGCACCTCAAGTAACGCCTGGGCGATGGGGTTTGACGGCACGCGCATCCCGATGGTTTTGCGTTTTTCCTGCAACAAACGGCGTGGCACTTCCTTCGTCCCCTTAAGGATGAAGGTATAGTTACCTGGCGTGTTGTTTTTCATCAGACGAAACGCGACGTTATCCACAAAGGAATAGGTCGAAAGTTCAGAAAGATCGCGACACATCAGGGTAAAGTTGTGACCGTCCGGCAGCTGGCGAATACGACAAATACGCTCCATGGCGTTTTTATCTTCAATTTTACAGCCGAGCGCATAGCCGGAATCGGTTGGATAGACAATCACCCCGCCTTTACGCACGATCTCCACCGCCTGATTGATCAGACGTTGCTGCGGGTTATCAGGATGAATATAAAAAAACTGGCTCATAATTCCCTCTCTGTGGTGTTCTGCGGCTGTTCCCATAGCTGCCAGACGCCTTCAACGCCTGCGGGCAGCCAGAGTTTACGACCCAGTTCGATCCACGGGCATGGCTGATGAAAATCAGATCCTTGTGATGCCCATAAATGGTGCTGACGCGCAAGTGTCGCCAGTTGGGTGCGTTCATTGGGCGATTGCTGGCACTGCGCGACTTCCATCGCGTCGCCGTGGTGTTCGGCAAAATGCGCAACCAATCTTTTCAGCCATTTAGCACTAAGATTGTACCGCCCAGGATGAGCTAGTACCGCCTTACCGCCAGAATGATGAATGACATCAATAGCTTGTTCTATTGTACACCACTGTGGCGGAACGTATCCGGTTTTCCCGCGCGCCAGATACTTTTTAAAGACATCCGCCATTGAACTGGCTTTGCCGCACTCCACAAGGAAACGAGCAAAATGACCGCGCGTCACCGCGCCGCCCTGCGCCAGCCGTTGCGCGCCTTCCAGCGCACCAGGTATTTGCGCTTTTTCAAGTCTTTCGGCAATTAGCTGCGCCCGCTGATTGCGCCGTTCTGTCTGCTGCGCGAGGAACTCACACATTAGCGGATGAGTAATATCAATATTCAGCCCGACAATATGAATTTCATGATTTTCCCAGACCGTGGAAATTTCCACGCCGGGAATAAGATTCAGCGCCAACCCCGAACGTGAAATTTCCTCTCTTGCTGGCGCGATTGCGGCTGTGGTGTCATGGTCGGTGATCGCCAGGGTGCCGACGCGCATCTCGACTGCACGGTGCACCAATGCTTCTGGCGTCAGACAGCCATCGGAAGCTGTCGTATGGCTGTGCAGGTCGTAAATCACTGCGTAATTCGTGTCGCTCAAGGCGCACTCCCGTTCTGGATAATGTTTTTTGCGCCGACATCATAACGGTTCTGGCAAATATTCTGAAATGAGCTGTTGACAATTAATCATTGAACTAGTTAACTAGTACGCAAGTTCACGCAAAAAGGGTATCGACAATGAAAGCAATTTTCGTACTGAAAGGTTGGTGGCGCACTTCCTGAAACGGGCAGTGTATTCACCATGCGTAAAGCAATCAGATACCCAGCCCGCCTAATCAGCGGGCTTTTTTTTGAACAAAATTAGAGAATAACAATGCAAACACAAAAACCGAATCTCGAATTGCTAACCTGCGAAGGCGCTTATCGCGACAATCCCACCGCGCTTTTTCACCAGTTGTGTGGGGATCGTCCGGCAACGCTGCTGCTGGAATCCGCAGATATCGACAGCAAAGATGATTTAAAAAGCCTGCTACTGGTAGACAGTGCGCTGCGCATTACAGCATTAGGTGACACCGTCACAATTCAGGCACTTTCCGGCAATGGCGAAGCCCTGCTGGCACTACTGGACAACGCCCTGCCTGCGGGTGTGGAAAATGAACAATCACCAAACTGCCGTGTGCTGCGCTTCCCCCCTGTCAGTCCATTGCTGGATGAAGACGCTCGCTTATGCTCCCTTTCGGTTTTTGACGCTTTCCGCTTATTGCAGAATCTGTTGAATGTACCGAAGGAAGAACGGGAAGCGATGTTCTTTGGCGGCCTGTTCTCTTATGACCTGGTCGCGGGGTTTGAAGATTTACCGCAATTGTCAGCGGAAAATAACTGCCCTGATTTCTTTTTTTATCTCGCTGAAACGCTGATGGTGATTGACCATCAGAAAAAAAGCACCCGCATTCAGGCCAGCCTGTTTGCGCCGAATGAAGAAGAAAAACAGCGTCTCACTGCACGCCTGAACGAACTACGTCAGCAACTGACCGAAGCCGCGCCGCCGCTGCCAGTGGTTTCCGTACCGCATATGCGTTGTGAATGTAATCAGAGCGATGAAGAGTTCGGTGGCGTAGTGCGTTCGTTGCAAAAAGCGATTCGCGCCGGAGAAATTTTCCAGGTCGTCCCCTCTCGCCGTTTCTCACTGCCCTGCCCGTCACCGCTGGCAGCCTATTACGTGCTGAAAAAGAGTAACCCCAGCCCGTATATGTTTTTTATGCAGGATGATGATTTCACTCTGTTCGGTGCGTCGCCGGAAAGTTCGCTCAAGTATGACGCCACCAGCCGCCAGATTGAAATCTACCCGATTGCAGGAACACGCCCACGAGGTCGTCGCGCCGATGGTTCACTGGACAGAGACCTCGACAGCCGCATAGAACTGGAGATGCGTACCGACCATAAAGAGCTTTCGGAACATCTGATGTTGGTGGATCTCGCCCGTAATGATCTGGCACGCATTTGCACCCCCGGCAGCCGCTACGTTGCCGACCTCACCAAAGTTGACCGTTACTCTTACGTGATGCATCTCGTCTCCCGCGTTGTCGGTGAATTGCGCCACGATCTTGACGCCCTGCACGCTTATCGCGCCTGTATGAATATGGGCACATTAAGCGGTGCGCCGAAAGTGCGCGCCATGCAGTTAATTGCCGAAGCGGAAGGTCGTCGACGCGGCAGTTACGGCGGCGCGGTAGGTTATTTCACCGCACACGGCGATCTCGACACCTGCATTGTGATCCGCTCGGCACTGGTGGAAAACGGCATCGCCACCGTGCAGGCCGGTGCTGGCGTGGTTCTTGATTCTGTTCCGCAGTCGGAAGCCGACGAAACCCGTAATAAAGCCCGCGCTGTACTGCGCGCTATCGCCACCGCGCATCATGCACAGGAGACTTTCTGATGGCTGACATTCTGCTGCTCGATAATATCGACTCTTTTACTTACAACCTGGCAGATCAGTTGCGCAGCAATGGGCATAACGTGGTGATTTACCGCAACCATATTCCGGCGCAGACCTTAATTGAACGCCTGGCGACGATGAGCAATCCGGTGCTGATGCTTTCTCCTGGCCCCGGTGTGCCGAGCGAAGCGGGTTGTATGCCGGAGCTGCTTACTCGTCTGCGCGGCAAGCTGCCGATTATTGGCATTTGCCTCGGTCATCAGGCGATTGTCGAAGCCTATGGGGGTTATGTCGGCCAGGCGGGCGAAATTCTGCACGGTAAAGCGTCGAGCATTGAACATGACGGTCAGGCGATGTTTGCCGGGTTAACAAACCCTCTGCCAGTGGCGCGTTATCACTCGCTAGTGGGCAGTAACATTCCGGCCGGTTTAACCATCAACGCCCATTTTAATGGCATGGTGATGGCGGTTCGTCATGATGCGGATCGCGTCTGTGGATTCCAGTTCCATCCGGAATCCATTCTCACCACCCAGGGCGCTCGCTTGCTGGAGCAAACGCTGGCCTGGGCGCAGCAAAAGCTGGAACCCACCAACACGCTGCAACCGATTCTGGAAAAACTGTATCAGGCGCAGACCCTTAGCCAGCAGGAAAGCCACCAGCTATTTTCAGCAGTGGTACATGGTGAACTGAAGCCGGAACAACTGGCGGCGGCGCTGGTGAGCATGAAAATTCGCGGCGAGCACCCGAACGAAATCGCCGGAGCAGCAACTGCGCTTCTGGAAAACGCTGCGCCGTTCCCGCGCCCGGATTATCTGTTTGCCGATATTGTCGGCACCGGCGGTGACGGCAGCAACAGTATCAACATTTCTACCGCCAGTGCTTTTGTTGCAGCAGCCTGTGGGCTGAAAGTGGCGAAACACGGCAACCGCAGCGTCTCCAGTAAATCGGGTTCTTCGGATCTGCTGGCGGCGTTCGGTATTAATCTTGATATGAACGCCGATAAATCGCGCCAGGCGCTGGATGAGTTAGGCGTTTGTTTCCTCTTTGCACCGAAATATCACACCGGATTCCGCCACGCGATGCCGGTTCGTCAGCAACTGAAAACCCGCACTCTGTTCAACGTGCTGGGGCCATTGATTAACCCGGCGCATCCGCCGCTGGCGTTAATTGGTGTTTATAGTCCGGAGCTGGTACTGCCGATTGCCGAAACGCTGCGCGTGTTGGGGTATCAACGCGCAGCGGTTGTGCACAGCGGCGGAATGGATGAAGTTTCGTTACACGCACCAACGATTGTTGCCGAGTTGCACGATGGCGAAATTAAAAGCTATCAGTTGACCGCAGAAGATTTTGGCCTGACGCCCTACCACCAGGAACAACTGGCAGGCGGAACGCCGGAAGAAAATCGTGACATTTTAACACGTTTGTTACAAGGTAAAGGCGACGCCGCCCATGAGGCAGCCGTCGCGGCGAATGTCGCCATGTTAATGCGCCTGCATGGCCAGGAAGATCTGCAAGCCAATGCGCAAACCGTTCTTGAGGTACTGCGTAGTGGTTCCGCTTACGACAGAGTCACCGCACTGGCGGCACGAGGGTAAATGATGCAAACCGTTTTAGCGAAAATCGTCGCGGACAAGGCGATTTGGGTAGAAGCCCGTAAACAGCAGCAACCACTTGCCAGTTTTCAGAATGAAATTCAGCCGAGCACGCGACATTTTTATGATGCGCTACAGGGTGCACGTACCGCATTTATTCTGGAATGCAAGAAAGCGTCGCCATCAAAAGGCGTGATCCGTGATGATTTCGATCCGGCACGCATTGCCTCGATTTATAAGCATTACGCTTCGGCAATTTCGGTGCTGACTGATGAGAAATATTTCCAGGGAAGCTTTGATTTCCTCCCCATCGTCAGCCAAATCGCGCCACAGCCGATTTTATGTAAAGACTTTATTATCGACCCTTACCAGATCTATCTGGCGCGCTATTACCAGGCTGATGCCTGCTTATTAATGCTTTCAGTGCTGGACGACGAATCGTATCGCCAGCTTGCAGCCGTCGCCCATAGTTTGAAGATGGGTGTGCTGACCGAAGTCAGTAATGAAGAGGAACTGGAGCGCGCCATTGCATTGGGGGCAAAGGTCGTTGGCATCAACAACCGCGATCTGCGTGATTTGTCGATTGATCTCAACCGCACGCGCGAGCTTGCGCCAAAACTGGGGCACAACGTGACGGTGATCAGCGAATCCGGCATTAATACTTACGCTCAGGTGCGCGAATTAGGCCACTTCGCTAACGGCTTTTTGATTGGCTCGGCGCTGATGGCGCACGACGATCTAAACGCCGCCGTGCGCCGGGTGTTGTTGGGTGAGAATAAAGTATGTGGCCTGACGCGTGGGCAAGATGCTAAAGCAGCTTATGACGCAGGCGCGATTTACGGTGGGTTGATTTTTGTTGCGACATCACCACGTTGCGTCAACGTTGAACAGGCGCAGGAAGTGATGGCTGCGGCACCGTTGCAGTATGTTGGCGTGTTCCGCAATCACGATATTGCCGATGTGGCAGGCAAAGCTAAGGTGTTATCGCTGGTGGCAGTGCAACTGCATGGCAGTGAAGATCAGCAATATATCGACGCACTGCGTGATGCTCTGCCAGCAAACGTTGCCATCTGGAAAGCATTGAGTGTTGGAGAAACCCTGCCCGCGCGCGATTTTCAGCACGTTCATAAATATGTTTTCGATAACGGCCAGGGCGGAAGCGGGCAACGTTTCGACTGGTCACTGTTAAACGGTCAATCGCTTGGCAACGTTCTGCTGGCGGGTGGCTTAGGCGCAGATAACTGCGTGGAAGCGGCACAAACCGGCTGCGCCGGGCTTGATTTTAATTCTGCTGTAGAGTCGCAACCGGGCATCAAAGACGCACGTCTTTTGGCCTCGGTTTTCCAGACACTGCGCGCATATTAAGGAAAGGAACAATGACAACATTACTTAACCCGTATTTTGGTGAGTTTGGCGGCATGTACGTGCCACAAATCCTGATGCCTGCCCTGCGCCAGCTGGAAGAAGCCTTCGTCAGCGCACAAAAAGATCCAGAATTTCAGGCGCAGTTTAATGATCTGCTAAAAAACTATGCCGGACGCCCGACCGCGCTGACTAAATGCCAGAATATTACGGCCGGCACTAACACCACGTTGTACCTGAAGCGTGAAGATTTACTGCACGGCGGCGCACATAAAACAAACCAGGTGCTGGGTCAGGCCTTACTGGCGAAGCGGATGGGTAAAACCGAAATCATCGCCGAAACCGGTGCCGGTCAGCATGGTGTGGCGTCTGCCCTTGCCAGCGCCCTGCTTGGCCTGAAATGTCGAATTTATATGGGTGCCAAAGACGTCGAACGTCAGTCGCCCAACGTTTTTCGTATGCGCTTAATGGGCGCGGAAGTGATTCCGGTACATAGCGGTTCCGCGACGCTGAAAGATGCTTGTAACGAGGCACTGCGCGACTGGTCCGGCAGTTATGAAACCGCGCACTACATGCTGGGCACCGCAGCTGGCCCGCATCCTTACCCGACCATTGTGCGTGAGTTTCAACGGATGATTGGCGAAGAAACCAAAGCACAGATTCTGGAAAGAGAAGGTCGCCTACCGGACGCCGTTATCGCCTGTGTTGGCGGCGGTTCGAATGCCATCGGGATGTTTGCTGATTTCATCAACGAAACCGACGTTGGCCTGATTGGCGTGGAGCCAGGCGGTCACGGTATCGAAACCGGCGAGCACGGTGCACCATTGAAACATGGTCGTGTGGGCATCTATTTCGGTATGAAAGCGCCGATGATGCAGACAGAAGACGGGCAGATTGAAGAATCTTACTCCATCTCAGCCGGGCTGGATTTCCCGTCTGTCGGCCCGCAACACGCGTATCTCAACAGCACTGGACGCGCTGATTATGTCTCAATTACCGATGATGAAGCACTGGACGCCTTTAAAACGCTGTGCCTGCATGAAGGGATTATTCCGGCGCTGGAATCCTCCCATGCCCTGGCTCATGCGCTGAAAATGATGCGCGAAAACCCGGAAAAAGAGCAGCTGCTGGTGGTTAACCTTTCCGGTCGCGGCGATAAAGACATCTTCACCGTTCACGATATTTTGAAAGCACGAGGGGAAATCTGATGGAACGCTATGAAACTCTGTTTGCCCGTTTGAAGGAGCGCAAAGAAGGCGCATTCGTTCCTTTCGTCACGCTCGGTGATCCGGGCATTGAGCAGTCGCTGAAAATTATCGATACGCTAATTGAAGCCGGTGCTGACGCGCTGGAGTTAGGCATCCCCTTCTCTGACCCGCTGGCAGATGGCCCGACGATTCAAAACGCCACACTGCGTGCTTTTGCGGCGGGTGTGACCCCGGCACAATGTTTTGAAATGCTGGCACTGATTCGCCAGAAACACCCGAATATTCCCATTGGCCTTCTGATGTATGCCAACCTGGTGTTTAACAAAGGTATTGATGAGTTTTATGCCCAATGCGAGAAAGTCGGCGTCGATTCGGTGCTGGTTGCTGATGTGCCCGTGGAAGAGTCTGCGCCCTTCCGCCAGGCTGCGTTGCGTCATAATGTTGCACCTATCTTTATCTGCCCGCCGAATGCCGACGATGATTTGCTGCGTCAGATAGCCTCTTATGGTCGTGGTTACACCTATTTGCTGTCGCGTGCGGGCGTGACCGGCGCAGAAAACCGCGCCGCGTTACCCCTCAATCATCTGATTGCGAAGCTGAAAGAGTACAACGCTGCACCTCCATTGCAGGGATTTGGTATTTCCGCCCCGGATCAGGTAAAAGCAGCGATTGATGCAGGAGCTGCGGGCGCGATTTCTGGTTCGGCCATTGTTAAAATCATCGAGCAACATATTAATGAGCCAGAGAAAATGTTGGTGGCATTGAAAGCTTTTATACAACCGATGAAAGCGGCAACACGCAGTTAATCCCACAGCCGTCAGTTCTGCTGGCGGCATTTTGTATTCCTTTAACGAAGCCAGAAAAATCTTAATTTTATTTATTATTTGCCTTTTTACCGTTTCGCTTAACCCTAACATACGTCAACTTACGTCAACTTACGTCATTTTTCCGCCCAACAGTAATATAATCAAACAAATTAATCCCGCAACATAACACCAGTAAAATCAATAATTTTTCCTAAGCCACTTATTCCTCAGGCAATTATTAATATATCCAGAACCTTCCTCAAAATATATTTTCCACCCTCCCTCCTTGTCACGCTTAATTTGACTAATTCTTATTAGCAACTAATTTTAATGAGTGTCGACACACAACACTCATATTAGTCAAACAATGCAACGTAACGGGAGAAATAACATGGCCGAACATCGTGGTGGTTCAGGAAATTTCGCCGAAGATCGTGAGAAGGCATCCGACGCAGGTCGTAAAGGTGGTCAGCACAGCGGCGGTAATTTTAAAAACGATCCGCAACGCGCATCCGAAGCGGGTAAAAAAGGCGGTCAACAAAGCGGTGGTAATAAATCAGGAAAATCCTGATCCACCGTTAATTATTAATATCAGATGATAAAGATAATTGTATCTGCGGGCCGTATGGCTCGCAGTGATTTCACTGGAGAAAAATATGAATATGAAGACCATTGAAGATGTATTTATTCACCTGCTTTCAGACACCTACAGCGCAGAAAAACAATTAACCCGGGCACTGGCAAAACTCGCCAGAGCAACATCAAACGAAAAACTAAGTCAGGCTTTTCATGCGCACCTTGAGGAAACTCATGGACAGATAGAACGTATTGATCAAGTCGTAGAATCCGAATCAAATCTTAAAATTAAACGCATGAAGTGCGTAGCAATGGAAGGACTCATTGAAGAAGCTAATGAGGTCATTGAGAGCACAGAAAAAAACGAAGTGCGTGACGCCGCGCTCATTGCTGCTGCACAGAAAGTCGAGCACTATGAGATCGCCAGTTACGGGACCTTAGCAACGCTGGCTGAACAATTAGGTTACCGTAAAGCAGCGAAGCTTCTGAAAGAAACTCTGGAAGAAGAAAAGGCCACCGACATCAAACTGACTAATCTGGCTCTTAATAACGTAAATAAGAAAGCCGAAAATAAAGCCTGAAATATGAACTTCAACTTTCAGTAATTTTATAAAGAGGACATTCTCATGAATCGTATTGAACATTATCATGACTGGCTACGTGACGCCCACGCAATGGAAAAGCAAGCCGAATCTATGCTTGAATCCATGGCCAGCCGCATAGATAATTATCCTGATTTACGCACACGTATTGAACAACATCTTAGCGAAACTAAAAACCAGATTGTTCAACTGGAAACTATTCTTGACCGTAATGACATTTCGCGTTCAGTCATTAAAGATTCCATGAGTAAAATGGCGGCGCTTGGGCAGTCTATCGGTGGTATTTTTCCTTCTGATGAAATTGTCAAAGGTTCCATTAGCGGCTATGTCTTCGAGCAATTTGAAATCGCCTGCTATACCTCACTATTAGCTGCGGCAAAAAATGCCGGTGATACAGCCTCTATTCCGGTCATCGAAGCGATTTTAAATGAGGAAAAGCAAATGGCCGACTGGCTAATTCAGCATATTCCGCAAACAACTGAGAAATTTTTAATTCGTGCTGAAACTGATGGCGTAGAAGCGAAGAAATAATACCCTTTATACCATGTCCTTATTGACCCCGTAATTACGGGGTCATTTTTGCGGGGAATTAAAAACGATATCCTGCGGAGAACATAAACACCCACGGATCGAGGCGTACACTGTCGTGTTGCTGTGCACCGCCCAGTTTATAATTTGCGGTAGTATCAATATCCATGTACCAGACTGACATGTTAACCAACCAGTCACGGTTAATCAGATAATCCACCCCAACCTGCCCGGCAGCGCCCCAGGAATCTTTCAGACTGAGATCGGAAAGCCCGGCCTCTTTGCCATGATCGTTAAATCCATTATCAAAGAACGTGGTGTAGTTAATACCGGCACCAACGTAAGGACGGAATTTGCTGCTGGCATCACCAAAATACCACTGCGCCATCAGTGTTGGCGGCAGATGATGGACTGTTGCAATATCACCGGTCGCGCGAGTACCGATTTTATGGCGGAAAGGCGTCGCTGCCAGTAATTCAACACCGATATTGTCAGTCGCCATATACGTAAACGTCAGGCCCAACTGAGTGTTATTAGTCACGCTAAATCCCCCCAGACTTCCTAACGTACCACCAGCGCCTTCTGTCGGACGCACAGTCGCAGAACCTGCACGCATAAAAAACTCGCCTGCTTCATGCGCAAAGGCTGTGCCAGAGAGAAGAGTTGTTACTGCCAAAGCCGCCACTGTTAATTTTTTCATATCCGCTCCGTCGTTATGGTTATAAAAACGTGACAAATATACCTACATTGGGGTAACAAATGATCCTACACAGATCACACTACATCCTCTAAATCACCCTTTATTGATCTGGATTAATTTAGAAGTTGCATCACAAATCCTGGTTAATGTGATTTAAATCAATTTTCGAATATTTGCGCTGCGCAAATATTAACGCGCTCGCCACTTGCTCCCGTCTGCACACATAAATGCCAACAATTACCTCCGCTTTACAAAGATATGCTTTTCCATACATGACCTGATGCTGCCACTGAGAGGCTAACCAGGGTACAATTGCCCGCTAATTAACACCTGCATAAAACTCAAGGAGAGTGCATGTCTATCACGGCGCAGTCCGTATACCGTGACACCGGAAATTTCTTCCGTAATCAATTTATGACCATTCTGTTGGTATCGTTGCTTTGTGCATTTATCACAGTGGTGTTAGGACATGTTTTCTCACCCAGTGACGCTCAACTTGCGCAGCTCAATGACGGTGTACCCGTTAGTGGCGGCGGTGGGTTGTTCGACCTGGTACAAAATATGTCCCCGGAACAACAGCAGATTTTGCTGCGTGCGTCCGCTGCTTCTACCTTTTCAGGATTAATCGGTAACGCCATTCTTGCGGGCGGCGTATTATTAATGATCCAGCTAGTGTCCGCCGGTCAGCGGGTCAGCGCATTACGGGCAATTGGCGCGAGCGCTCCGGTATTACCGAAGCTATTCTTGCTAATCCTCCTGACAACATTGATTGTGCAAATAGGCATCATGCTGGTGGTCGTTCCTGGTATCATCATGGCCATCCTGCTGGCGTTGGCTCCCGTGATGCTGGTCCAGGATAAAATGGGCGTTTTCGCCTCCATGCGCAGCAGTATGCGGCTGACATGGGCGAATATGCGTCTGGTGGCACCTGCGGTATTGAGCTGGTTACTGGCAAAAACTCTGTTGTTGCTGTTTGCCTCTTCGTTTGCCGCATTAACCCCAGAAATTGGCGCTGTACTGGCGAACACCTTGAGCAACCTGATTTCAGCCGTATTGCTCATCTATCTGTTCCGTCTGTACATGTTGATTCGCCAATAACCCTAAGCATTTGATTACGGAATCGTAAAATGAAGCAGTTTCTTGATTTTCTACCGCTGGTTGTCTTCTTCGCGTTCTATAAGATTTATGACATCTATGCGGCAACTGCGGCGCTGATCGTCGCCACAGCGATTGTGCTTATTTATAGCTGGGTTCGCTTTCGTAAGGTTGAGAAGATGGCTCTGATCACCTTTGTTCTGGTGGTTGTCTTCGGTGGTCTGACGCTATTCTTCCACAATGATGAGTTTATTAAATGGAAGGTCACCGTAATTTACGCACTGTTTGCCGGTGCTCTGTTGGTTAGCCAATGGGTAATGAAAAAGCCGCTGATTCAACGTATGTTGGGTAAAGAGCTTACCCTGCCGCAGCCAGTATGGTCGAAGTTGAATCTGGCCTGGGCAGTCTTTTTTATCCTTTGCGGGCTGGCAAACATCTATATCGCTTTCTGGCTACCACAAAATATTTGGGTCAACTTCAAAGTGTTCGGTCTGACCGCCCTCACCTTAATCTTCACGCTGTTAAGCGGTATCTATATCTACCGCCACATGCCACAGGAAGATAAATCATAACCAGACTGCCAGTCCTTCGGGGCTGGCGCTGTATCTCCTCTGTTCTCCTCAGGAAAATCATAGTAGCATCGCGCCTGTGATTTTCCTTTTTAGTCGGTTTTACCATGTCAACAACACATAACGTCCCCCAGGGCGATCTGGTTTTACGAACTTTAGCCATGCCTGCCGATACCAATGCCAATGGTGACATCTTTGGTGGTTGGTTAATGTCGCAGATGGATATTGGTGGTGCCATTCTGGCAAAAGAAATTGCACACGGTCGCGTAGTAACCGTGCGGGTTGAAGGAATGACTTTCTTGCGGCCGGTTGCAGTCGGCGATGTAGTGTGCTGCTATGCACGCTGTGTCCAAAAAGGGACAACATCTGTCAGTATTAATATTGAAGTGTGGGTGAAAAAGGTGGCGTCTGAACCACTTGGGCAACGCTATAAAGCGACGGAAGCATTATTTAAGTATGTCGCTGTAGATCCTGAAGGAAAGCCTCGCGCCTTACCCGTTGAGTAATAGTCAAAAGCCTCCGGTCGGAGGCTTTTGACTTTTTGCTTACTGAATTTCGGTGGTGCCGTTAATTTTAAACAGAATATTTACCACAATTCCACTGCCTGGCTTACCCGGCTCATAACGCCATCTGCGCATCGCGTTTTTCACTTCGCGCTCAAACATGTTTGCGGGTTTGGCGGAAAGAATTTGTACGTTATCCACGCGACCATCCGGTGTAACGTCAAATTTAACTTTAACCTGCCCTTCAATGCGCAATGCCTGCGCACGCGCTGGATACTGCGGCTGATTGCGGCTTAATGCGCGTGGTCCTGAAGCCACACTAGTGACTGGTTTGCTGGTTGCAGCCGTTGCCGTGCTGGTGGTCGGGCGCGCTGGTGCCGTATTTTCAAACGGTGATGCCGGACGCGACTCCGCTGGTTTAACATCGCGCTTTGGCTGTTCCTGCACCTTTTTCACTGGCTTCGGTTTTGGCTTAGGTTTTGGCTTCGGCTTTTCAATGACCACCGGCGCTTCTTTTGGCGGTTCAGGTATCGGCTCAGGTTCCGGCTCTGGCTCTACCACCGGCTCCGGCGGCGGCTGAACGGCTTGTGGCGGTTCGAGATCCGCTGGCGCAACCATGGTGACAGAAATCGGCTGCGCGGGCGCAGGTAGTTCAATAACCTGATGTACCGAGGTATAGAGTAGACCCGCCACGACAGCACCGTGAATGCAGACTGAAAGTAACGTCGGCCAGGGGAAGCGGCGAGGTAAATCAAGGGTCATTGAAGTCATAATCATTTCAGTAGAAAAACCAGGCCTCAATTTTAAATGCAAATAGCAATCATATTCAATAACACAAAACGATCAGGATCAGTGAAAACGCAATTTTTGGCGTAATTGGCCTGACTTTATCCAGACTCTTAACAAAGACATCATCTTTCCGTTGCAGATCTTCGCCCTTTCAAATAACGTACTTTACAACTTTTCCGAACAAGGAGTTGTGCCCGTGTTGTATGTAATTTACGCTCAAGACAAAGCCGATAGTCTCGAAAAACGTCTTTCCGTTCGTCCGGCACATTTAGCGCGTTTGCAGTTACTGCATGATGAAGGTCGTTTGCTGACTGCGGGACCAATGCCAGCAGTTGATAGCAATGATCCTGGTGCCGCAGGTTTTACAGGTTCGACGGTGATTGCTGAATTTGAATCTCTGGAAGCAGCGCAAGCATGGGCTGATGCCGATCCTTACGTGGCGGCTGGAGTGTATGAACACGTTTCAGTAAAGCCCTTTAAGAAAGTGTTCTGAATAGAGGCTCAACATCTTAGAACACGGTTTTAGCAACCGTGTTCTTGTTTGGCCTTTCCTTGTAGGTATGCCATCGCAGCCGCTATGACAAACAGATAATAACTTTATCTGTATTTCTTTATACGATGTCAGCATATTCAGGAAAAATGCCCCTCCCTGACAAGGTATTGCTCAATCAAATCCTTTGATTACTGCGGATAAAGTCATCTACTATTGTTTAACATATTCACGCGTCGCATGTATGCTCACATTATGTACGCGTAGAGATAATTAAACAAAATTGTGGTTACAGAGGTATCAGTGAGTCACTGGGCTACATTCAAGCAAACAGCAGTAAATTTATGGGTGACCCTGCGGCACGATATTATCGCGCTAGCCGTCTTTTTAAATGGATTGCTTATTTTTAAAACAATCTATGGTATGTCGGTCAATCTGCTCGATATTTTCCATATCCAGGCATTTTCGGAACTTGATCTCTCCTTACTGGCCAATGCGCCGCTGTTTATGCTCGGCGTCTTTCTTGTTCTGAATTCGATCGGCTTGTTATTTCGAGCAAAACTGGCATGGGCAATCAGTATTATTTTGTTGTTGATTACGCTGATCTACACCTTGCATTTTTATCCCTGGCTGAAATTTAGTATTGGTTTTTGCATCTTTACGCTGGTGATTTTGCTGGTGCTGCGCAAAGACTTCTCACACAGTAGTGCCGCCGCCGGGACAATTTTTGCTTTTATTAGTTTTACGACGTTACTGTTTTACTCCACCTATGGCGCGCTATATTTAAGTGAGGGTTTCAATCCGCGAATAGAGAGCCTGATGACTGCTTTCTATTTTTCAATAGAAACTATGTCAACCGTGGGCTATGGCGATATCGTTCCCGTGTCTGAATCGGCACGCCTGTTTACTATTTCAGTCATTATTTCCGGCATTACCGTTTTCGCCACCTCCATGACCTCTATTTTTGGTCCTCTTATCCGAGGAGGATTCAATAAACTAGTGAAAGGAAACAAGCATACGATGAATCGTAAAGATCACTTTATTGTTTGCGGTCACTCCATTCTGGCAATCAACACGATTCTGCAACTGAATCAACGCGGACAAAACGTGACTGTTATCAGCAATTTGCCAGAAGATGACATCAAACAACTTGAGCAACGATTAGGCGACAATGCTGATGTTATTCCCGGTGACAGCAATGACAGTTCGGTATTAAAAAAAGCGGGAATCGATCACTGTCGGGCTATTCTGGCGCTCAGTGATAACGATGCAGATAACGCTTTTGTCGTCCTGTCAGCCAAAGATATGAGCAAAGATGTCAAAACGGTGCTGGCCGTCAGCGATAGCAAAAACCTGAATAAAATTAAAATGGTACATCCGGACATCATTCTTTCGCCGCAGCTTTTTGGCAGCGAAATTCTGGCGCGGGTTTTAAATGGTGAAGAGATTAATAATGATATGCTCGTCTCAATGTTGCTGAACTCCGGGCATGGTATTTTCAGCGATGACGATGAAACGAAAACTGACAGTAATGAATCGGCGCAAAAATAGATTTAAAAGGCTGAAGGTAAACTTGCTGGGCACCGCAATGGTGCCCGGAACATTCAGATATTGTAGATCGCAAACAATAACGAGTTACGCTGTTTGTTTAGAATGCACTTCCTGATGCTGTGGATACGCATATTTCGGCGAGACTGCCCCTCAAGCCAACGCGATTTACGCCGGCTAGCCTGACGCTGCATACGCCAGCGTCCCACTTCCGTTCTACTCCGCTTCATGTTAACTACTCTATGCAATAACAGAATGGTCATTATACCCTCGCCCCCGACGCTGACTAGTGCTTTTCCCGCGTTTTTATTTGCCAGATGAATCCATATGCGTAAACTCATAACAATGCGCTTTCAAAAGGATTTCTAATCTATGACAACCGTTTATACGTTGGTGAGTTGGTTGGCCATTCTGGGATACTGGTTGCTCATTGCAGGCGTAACATTACGCATTCTAATGAAACGACGTGCAGTTCCCTCCGCCATGGCCTGGCTGTTAATCATTTATATTCTGCCTCTGGTCGGAATTATTGCCTATCTTGCAGTCGGCGAACTCCACTTAGGTAAACGCCGTGCCGAACGCGCCAGAGCGATGTGGCCTTCTACCGCTAAATGGCTTAACGATCTTAAAGCCTGTAAACATATCTTCGCAGAAGAAAACAGCAGTGTCGCCGGCCCGTTATTCAAGCTTTGCGAGCGTCGTCAGGGGATCGCCGGGGTCAAAGGAAATCAGCTACAACTGATGACCGAGTCTGATGATGTGATGCAGGCGTTAATCCGCGACATCCAGCTCGCCCGGCATAATATTGAGATGGTGTTTTATATCTGGCAACCCGGCGGTATGGCGGATCAGGTGGCTGAGTCACTGATGGCTGCAGCCCGACGCGGTATTCATTGCCGACTGATGCTCGATTCCGCCGGTAGCGTCGCGTTCTTCCGCAGTCCGTGGCCAGAACTGATGCGTAATGCCGGTATCGAAGTGGTCGAGTCCCTAAAAGTTAATCTGATGCGCGTATTTTTACGCCGTATGGATCTGCGCCAGCACCGCAAGATGATCATGATCGATAACTACATTGCCTATACCGGCAGTATGAATATGGTCGATCCGCGCTTCTTCAAACAGGATGCGGGCGTAGGACAATGGATTGACCTGATGGCGCGTATGGAAGGCCCCATCGCCACCGCGATGGGGATTATTTATTCCTGCGACTGGGAGATTGAAACCGGGAAACGTATTCTGCCGCCGCCACCAGATGTCAATATTATGCCATTTGAGCAGGCCAGCGGTCATACGATCCATACCATTGCTTCTGGCCCCGGCTTCCCGGAAGACCTGATTCACCAGGCATTACTGACTGCGGCTTATTCGGCGCGTGAATATTTGATCATGACGACGCCCTACTTCGTGCCCAGCGATGATTTGCTTCACGCAATTTGCACGGCAGCGCAACGTGGTGTTGATGTCAGTATTATCCTGCCACGTAAAAATGACTCAATGCTGGTTGGCTGGGCCAGCCGCGCGTTCTTTACTGAGCTGCTGGCCGCTGGGGTTAAAATTTATCAGTTTGAAGGCGGATTGCTGCATACCAAGAGCGTGCTGGTCGATGGCGAGTTAAGTCTGGTGGGCACCGTTAACCTCGATATGCGTAGTCTTTGGCTGAACTTTGAAATCACGCTGGCGATCGACGATAAAGGTTTTGGTGCTGACCTGGCCGCCGTTCAGGACGATTATATTTCACGCTCACGTTTACTTGATGCGCGGTTGTGGGCGAAACGACCACTCTGGCAACGCGTTGCCGAGCGACTGTTTTACTTCTTCAGTCCGTTGCTGTAAAACGTGGCCAACAGATGTTAAACGGGTAGTGACTATGGATATGGATTTAAACAATCGCCTGACCGAAGATGAAACACTTGAACAGGCCTATGATATTTTTCTCGAACTGGCTGCCGACAATCTCGACCCAGCTGATGTTCTGCTGTTCAATCTTCAGTTTGAAGAGCGCGGCGGCGCGGAGTTATTCGATCCGGCGGAAGACTGGCAGGAACATGTTGATTTCGATTTGAACCCGGACTTTTTTGCCGAAGTGGTGATTGGTCTGGCGGACAGTGAAGATGGTGAAATCAACGATGTTTTCGCCCGCATTCTGTTATGCCGCGAAAAAGATCACAAACTTTGCCATATCATCTGGCGGGAATAAATAATCGCTTTTGGCGTGAAAAAGGGCTGACAACTGTCAGCCCTTATTGTTTTTAAAGCGGATCGACTTTCAGGCAAGAAACGGCATGTCTGAAACTCCCCTCCAGCACAGGTCGCGTTTTGGCACACTCAGGACCGGCAATCGGGCAACGGGTACGGAAAACACAACCGGAAGGCGGGTTGATCGGCGACGGTAATTCCCCTTCCAGTAACTGAATAGATTTGTTCTTTTCCAGATCCGGGTCAGGAATGGGCACTGCCGACATCAATGCTTTGGTATAAGGATGCAGCGGATTATGGTAGACCTCATCATACGTTCCCAGTTCTACCGCATGTCCGAGATACATCACCAGCACGCGATCGGAAATGTGTTTTACCACGGCCAGATCGTGGGCGATAAAGATTAATGACAATCCCATCTCACGCTGCAATTGCTGGAGCAGGTTGACTACCTGGGCCTGAATTGACACGTCCAGCGCCGACACCGGCTCATCGCAGATAATCAGCTTCGGTTCGAGAATAAGTGCACGGGCAATCCCGATACGCTGACACTGCCCGCCAGAGAACTCATGCGGATAACGGTTAATCAGATTGGGTAGCAAGCCGACTTTCATCATCATCGCCTTCACGCGCTCACGAACTTCCTGGCGTGACATTTTCGGATGGTAGGTGCGCAGCGGTTCAGCGATGATCTCACCGATGGTCATACGCGGGTTCAGCGATGCCAGCGGATCCTGAAAAATCATCTGGATATCACTACGAACGGCACGCCATTCATCGGGCTTCATTCCCAACAACTCTTTGCCTAACCAGGCAACACGACCGTCAGTAGCCTTGACCAAACCGATGATGGCACGAGCAAAGGTGGACTTACCGCATCCCGATTCTCCTACCACACCCAATGTTTCCCCTTCATACAAGCGAAGCGTGACACCATCGACCGCTTTCAGTGTTTTTGCGGGTTGCCAGAACCACTGTTTGCCATCTTTGATCTCAAAGTGCACTTTCAGGTCAGCGATTTCGAGGAGGACTTTTCTTCCTTCGGTTACAGCATTCATAACAGCTCCTCCACCGGTTTAAAGCAGGCACGCAGGCGGCCAGGGGTAAACTCTTCCAGCGGCGGTGCGCTACTACAAATCTCCATCGCATACGGACAACGTGGCTGGAACGGGCAACCTTTCGGTAAACGTAGCAGGTTTGGCGGATTACCGGGAATGGTCAACATGGTTTCACCTTCCGCATCAAGGCGCGGCACCGCATTGAGCAAACCGATAGAATAAGGATGAACGGGTTGATAAAAGACATCGCGCGCATTGCCATATTCCATCGTGCGCCCGGCGTACATCACCAGAACTTTGTCACAGATCCCCGCCACAACACCCAGATCGTGGGTGATCATAATGATGGCGGTATTAAATTCCCGCTTCAGTTCATTCAATAGCGTCATGATTTGCGCCTGTACGGTCACGTCCAGCGCGGTTGTCGGCTCATCGGCAATCAGCAGTTTAGGCCGACACAGCAACGCCATCGCAATCATGACGCGCTGACGCATCCCACCAGAAAATTCATGCGGGAACATCTTCATGCGTTTACGCGCTTCCGGCATTTTTACCGCATCGAGCATCCGCACTGACTCTTCAAACGCCTCAGCCTTGCTCATGCTTTTATGCAGCATCAGCACTTCCATCAACTGCTCACCAACGCGCATATAAGGGTTTAACGAGGTCATCGGATCCTGAAAAATCATCGAGATTTGTTCAGCGCGCAGTTTATTGAGTTCTCGCTCTGGAAGATTGAGGATTTCTCGCCCATTGAAGGTTGCCGATCCGCCAATACGTCCGTTGGCAGCCAGAAGCCCCATTAAGGCAAACGCGGTTTGCGATTTACCCGAACCAGATTCACCAACGATACCCAGCGTTTCCCCGGCACGCAGGGAAAAATTCAAATCGTTAACCGCCGTGACATCGCCATCCGGGGTACTAAAGGTGACACGCAAATCTTTCACGTTCAGTAGTGCGTCAGCCTGTTGTTGTGCGAGCGGCACAGTTGCAGTTTCAATTACGCTCATGGCTGCACTCCTTAACGATCTTTCGGGTCGAGGGCATCACGCAAGCCATCGCCGATAAAGTTGAAACAAAACAGCGTCACCACGAGGAATCCCGCAGGGAACAGCAGTAACCACGGAGAGACTTCCATCGAGTTCGCGCCATCGCTCAGCAATGCGCCCCAGCTGCTTAACGGCTCTTGTGTACCCAGCCCCAGGAAGCTTAAAAAGGATTCAAAGAGGATCATGCTGGGCACCAGTAGCGATGCATAGACCACTACAACACCAAGCACATTCGGCACAATGTGGCGAATAACAATACCGGGCGTAGATACACCGCCAACTTGTGCCGCCTCAATAAACTCTTTGCGCTTCAGACTCAGGGTTTGTCCACGCACAATACGCGCCATATCCAGCCAGGAAACCATGCCAATCGCTACAAAAATCAGCAGAATGTTTTGACCGAAAAAGGTCACCAGCAAAATGACGAAGAACATGAATGGGAAGGAGTTGAGAATTTCCAGCAGACGCATCATTACCGAATCCACTTTGCCGCCAAGATAACCAGAAAGCGAACCATAAAGTGTCCCCACAACCACTGCGACCAGTGCCGCAGCAACCCCGACCATGAGTGAGATACGTCCACCAATAGCAACGCGTACCAGCAAGTCGCGGCCAGATGAGTCAGTACCAAAGTAGTGACCGGATTCCATATCCGGGGCGCTGGACATCATCGCCCAGTCGGTATCGTCATAGGCAAACTGCGAAAGCATTGGTGCCAGGATAACAAATAACGCGATCAGTACCAGCACTATCAGACTGGCGACCGCCGCACGGTTATGCATAAAACGTCGACGTGCGTCCTGCCACAAGCTGCGCCCTTCGACCTCCAGCTTCTCACTGAAATTTTCCAGCGTCTCGCTGTTTTTCTTACTTAACATCATCGCGAGCTCCAGTATCAGTAACGGATTTTCGGGTCGATAACCGCATATAGCACATCGACAATGGCATTAAACAAAATGGTTAATGCACCAACCAGAATGGTCAGGCTTAACACCAATGAATAGTCACGGTTCAATGCGCCATTAACGAACAATTGCCCGATCCCCGGCAAACCATAAATGGTTTCGATGACCATAGAACCGGTAATAATGCCGACAAATGCGGGTCCCATATAGGAGAGCACGGGTAGCAGAGCAGGTTTTAATGCGTGGCGAAGGATGATCCTGCGCATAGGTAAACCTTTCGCGCGGGCAGTACGAATAAAGTTAGAATGCAAAACTTCAATCATCGAACCACGGGTAATACGCGCAATACTGGCGATATAAGCGAGAGACAATGCCACCATCGGCAATATCATGAATTTCAGCGCCCCGCCATTCCAGCCACCGCCTGGTAGCCAATGCAAAATGATCGCAAATATCATGACTAATAATGGCGCAACCACAAAACTGGGGATAACCACCCCGGTCATTGCCAGCCCCATCACGGTATAGTCCCATTTGGTGTTTTGTTTTAATGCGGCAATAACGCCAGCACTAACACCCAGCACTACCGCAAGTATAAACGCGGCTGCCCCCAATTTTGCAGAAACAGGAAAACTGGATGCTACCAGGTCATTGACCGAATAATCTTTATATTTAAAAGACGGACCGAAATCGCCATGCGCCAGTTGTTTCAGGTAGCTGAAATACTGTGTCATGATCGGATCATTAAGATGATATTTCGCTTCGATATTGGCCATCACTTCTGGCGGTAACGTCCGTTCACCAGTGAACGGACTTCCTGGTGCCAGACGCATCATAAAGAACGAAATAGTAATCAGAATAAATAGCGTCGGAATCGCTTCCAGACAGCGACGTAGAATAAATTTTAACATTGCCGTACCTTCTGGCCAGTGCCTTCTATAATGCGATAAAAATCAGACACCGTGGAGCAAGTTCCCCTGCCCCACGTATTGCCATTAGTGCTTCACAATGTACATATTTCTGGTGTAGGTATTATCCAGCGGATCTTTGCCGGTATACCCCCCAACCCACGGTTTCACCAGACGCGCGTTCACATAGTAATAAACCGGAACAATGGCCGAATCTTTATCCAGCTGCTGTTCTGCTTTGGTGTACAGCGCAGTGCGTTGCGCCTCGTCAGTCGCTTTCAGCGTTTCCGCCATAATGCTGTCAAAGGCCGGGCTCTTATAATGCGCGGTATTCATCGAACTGTTCGACAGCATGGTGTTCAGGAAGGATGTTGGTTCGTTATAGTCAGCACACCAGCCTGCACGAGCCACATCAAAAGTTCCCTGGTGACGGGTATCGAGGAAGGTTTTCCACTCCTGGTTAACCAGTTTGACGTTTACACCAATGTTTTTCTTCCACAGTGAAGAGGCGGCAATCGCCAGCTTTTTATGCAGATCGGACGTGTTATATAGCAGGTTAATGGTCAACGGTTTGTCTGCGGTATAGCCCGCTTCAGCCAGCAGCTTTTTCGCTTCTTCGTTACGTTTTTCCTGGCTCCAGCCAAACCATTCCGGTTGAGTTAATTTTGCACCATCTGTGTAAGGAGGAGTGTAACCATAGGCGGGCATATCGCCCTGTGCTTTCACTTTATTAACGATGATATCGCGATCCATACCCAGTTTCAGTGCGGTACGCACACGCACGTCGTTGAATGGCGGTTTCTGATTGTTAATTTCGTAATAGTAGGTGCACAAATACGGATCGACGTGAACCTCGTCCGGGATCTCTTTTTTAAGCTTCTGGAACAGCTCGATCGGCATGTTGTTATAGGTCATATCGATTTCGCCGCTGCGATAGCGGTTAACATCGGTGACTTCAGAAGCAATCGGCAAATAGGTGACTTGGTTAATGACGGTTTTCGCGTTGTTCCAGTAGGTCGGGCTGCGCTCAAGAACGATACGTTCGTTAACGACCCAATCTTTTAAGGTATAGGCACCGTTGGTGACAATATTTCCTGGCTGGGTCCATTTCTCGCCGAATTTCTCAATAGCGGCTTTTGGCACCGGGGAAGTCGATGGGTGAACCAGTAATTTATAGAAATACGGAACAGGCTCACTTAATGTGACTTCTAAAGTGTAGTCATCGACGGCTTTCACGCCGAGATCGGTAATCGGTTTTTTCCCTTCGAGAATTTCATCAATACCGGCGATATGCCCATATTGTAGATAACTGGCATAGGGAGAAGCGGTGTTCGGATCAACAGAACGTTGCCAACTGTATACAAAGTCCTGCGCAGTGACTGGCGTGCCGTCGGACCATTTCGCATCTTTACGCAGATGGAATGTCCAGACTTTGGCATCTTTATTATCCCAGGACTCCGCGACGCCAGGCGCCGGGTGACCATCGAGATCGCTGACCAGCAAGCCTTCAAACAGGTCGCGACTGATATTAGACTCCGGAACCCCTTCAATTTTGTGCGGATCTAATGACTGAACTTCAGAACCATTGTTACGCACCAGCGTTTGTTTTTCTGCGAGCTGAACACCAGCGGGTACATCAGCCGCCAGCGCAACATTCCCTGCCATAAGCGCAGCCAGAACGCCTGCTGCTACTAAACTTCTCTTGGTGATGTTGGTCATTGTTTTTGGACTCCCTCATTATAATTACTGGCTTTAACCAGCATGTGTAATCCCGGGTTGGGACCCTGGACAGATTCGGAGACTTTCTGCTGCCAGGTTGATATATCGTTACGCTTTGCTATCACCGACTTTATTTATTCTGGCGATTCGAACGACCACCTTACGTCGGTTCCTACTGTGTCTCCCCTGTCGAGACACATTTACTATTTAATGCAGCAATTTTTATTGTTAATTATTCTCATTACCAAAAAAATCGCCTGACGGTTGACCGGAAAGTATCAAATGCGCTTCTTGCCCGCCAATACATTTTGCAAAATTGTTAAGCAATTCTCTTTTACTGACCGCGCCAATATCTAAAGACTTCATCAGGTTGCCAATAAAACCATTTAAAAACAATAAGATAAAACCTCGTAAAGCAAGTCTGTTTTTTCTGGTTGCTGTCAAGATAGAGAAATATACAATAACTTAACAAAAGGTCATTATTTAGCACATTCCTCTGCCAAATGCAGTGGAATTACTAATATCATTTCAATTATTCTTCAGCAAGACCCAGGATTATGATGTCGCGAAAATAACATGATGAGGAGGATGGCGGGGTAAGGATATTCTTATAACTGGCTGTAATATGAGGAAAAATATTTATCTATTTCGTTTGCTTTTGATAACTGTGCTGGGCAAAAGTAAAAATAATGACGAAAAAACGGAGCACCATGGCTCCGTTTCGTATGAAAGAAATTAATTGAGCAGACCAGGGAAAATCCCTTTGATTCCATTAACAATAAATTCAATCCCTAATGCCATCAGCAGCAACCCCATAATACGAGTAATCACGTTTATACCGGTCTGACGCAGAACTCGCACCAGCCAGGGTGCCATGCGGAATAAGCCCCAGCAACATAAAGCAAACAATGCAATTGCCACAAAAAAGCCGAACAGATAACCAATGCTGTGATAACGCGTTCCCCAAACGATAGTTGAACTGATCGCCCCTGGCCCTGCCATCAAAGGCAATGCGAGCGGTACAACGCCGATGCTTTCTCGAATTGCGGTTTCTGATTTCTCTTGTTTGTTCTGTTTATCCTCACCAAGCTTACCGCTGATCATCGACATCGCAATTGTAACCACCAGTATGCCGCCCGCGATGCGGAACGAATCAATCGATATTCCAAAAAGTTGCAGAATCGTGTCGCCGAGAAAAAGCGAGATCCACAAGATAATCGCTACCGACAGGTTGGCAGTCAGATTTGTTTTGTTTCTCGCTGCCGCAGTCTGATAGCTGGTCATACTGATGAACACGGGGATAATCCCAACCGGGTTAACCAGCGCAAATAACCCGATGAAAAATTTAAAGTAAACGGGAAAATCAAAGAGTGTCTGAATCACGGTTAGCTCCGAAGCAAAAGCCGGATAATGTTAGCCATAAGCAAAGGTAAAAAAATACGCGCTGACAATACGCCTTTTGGCAGCATTTTTCACCTCCTAACCGCTTAAAATTACTATCATTCATTATTGTTATCTAGTCGTGCAAAACATGCTAATGTAGCCAACAATAAATACTACAATTTATTAACTATTAGCTTTTATAGCTAAAAGCGGAGCTGAAAGGTGTCAGCTTTGCGGAATTTTGATCTAGATCACGTAATCAGTACCCAGAAGTGAGTAATCTTGCTTACGCCACCTGGAAGTGACGCATTAGAGATTAGTCTCTCTAATGTTTAAACTCTTTTAGTAAATCACAGTGAGTGTGAGCGCGAGTAAGCTTTTGATTTTCATAGGTTAAGCAAATCATCACCACACTGACTATACTCTCGTATTCGAGCAGATGATTTACTAAAAAAGTTTAACATTATCAGGAGAGCATTATGGCTGTTACTAATGTCGCTGAACTTAACGCACTCGTAGAGCGTGTAAAAAAAGCCCAGCGTGAATATGCCAGTTTCACTCAAGAGCAAGTTGATAAAATCTTCCGCGCCGCCGCTCTGGCTGCCGCAGATGCTCGAATCCCACTCGCGAAAATGGCCGTTGCCGAATCCGGCATGGGTATCGTCGAAGATAAAGTAATTAAAAACCACTTTGCTTCTGAATATATCTACAACGCCTATAAAGATGAAAAAACCTGTGGTGTTCTGTCTGAAGACGACACTTTCGGTACTATCACTATCGCTGAACCAATCGGTATTATCTGCGGTATCGTTCCAACGACTAACCCGACTTCAACTGCAATCTTCAAATCGCTGATCAGCCTGAAGACCCGTAACGCTATTATCTTCTCTCCGCACCCGCGTGCAAAAGATGCAACTAACAAAGCTGCTGATATCGTTCTGCAGGCTGCTATCGCTGCTGGTGCACCGAAAGATCTGATTGGCTGGATCGATCAACCTTCTGTTGAACTGTCCAACGCGCTGATGCACCACCCTGACATTAACCTGATCCTCGCGACTGGTGGTCCGGGCATGGTTAAAGCAGCATACAGCTCCGGTAAACCGGCAATCGGTGTAGGTGCTGGTAACACTCCGGTTGTTATCGATGAAACCGCAGATATCAAACGTGCAGTTGCATCCGTACTGATGTCCAAAACCTTCGACAACGGCGTAATCTGTGCTTCTGAACAGTCTGTTGTTGTTGTTGACTCTGTTTATGACGCTGTACGTGAACGTTTCGCTACCCACGGCGGTTACATGCTGCAGGGTAAAGAGCTGAAAGCCGTTCAGGACGTTATCCTGAAAAACGGCGCACTGAACGCAGCTATCGTTGGTCAACCGGCTTATAAAATTGCTGAACTGGCGGGCTTCTCTGTACCAGAAAACACTAAGATTCTGATTGGTGAAGTGACCGTTGTTGATGAAAGCGAACCGTTCGCACATGAAAAACTGTCCCCGACGCTGGCAATGTACCGTGCAAAAGATTTCGAAGACGCGGTAGAGAAAGCAGAGAAACTGGTTGCCATGGGCGGTATCGGTCATACCTCTTGCCTGTACACCGACCAGGATAACCAACCGGCACGCGTTGCCTACTTCGGTCAGAAAATGAAAACTGCCCGTATCCTGATCAACACCCCGGCTTCTCAGGGTGGTATCGGTGACCTGTATAACTTCAAACTCGCACCTTCCCTGACTCTGGGTTGTGGTTCCTGGGGTGGTAACTCCATCTCTGAAAACGTTGGTCCGAAACACTTGATCAACAAGAAAACCGTTGCTAAGCGAGCTGAAAACATGTTGTGGCACAAACTTCCGAAATCTATCTACTTCCGCCGTGGCTCACTGCCAATCGCGCTGGATGAAGTGATTACTGATGGCCACAAACGTGCGCTCATCGTGACTGACCGCTTCCTGTTCAACAACGGTTATGCCGACCAGATTACTTCTGTACTGAAAGCTGCCGGCGTTGAAACTGAAGTCTTCTTTGAAGTTGAAGCTGACCCGACACTGAGCATCGTTCGTAAAGGTGCCGAACTGGCAAACTCCTTCAAGCCAGACGTGATCATCGCGCTGGGTGGTGGTTCCCCGATGGACGCCGCGAAAATCATGTGGGTTATGTACGAGCATCCGGAAACCCACTTTGAAGAACTGGCGCTGCGCTTTATGGATATCCGTAAACGTATCTACAAGTTCCCGAAAATGGGCGTGAAAGCGAAAATGATCGCCGTCACCACCACTTCCGGTACGGGTTCTGAAGTGACTCCGTTTGCGGTTGTAACCGACGATGCAACAGGTCAGAAATATCCGCTGGCAGACTATGCACTGACCCCGGATATGGCGATTGTTGACGCCAACCTGGTTATGGATATGCCGAAGTCCCTGTGTGCTTTCGGTGGTCTGGACGCAGTCACTCACGCCATGGAAGCTTATGTTTCTGTACTGGCATCTGAGTTCTCTGATGGTCAGGCTCTGCAGGCGCTGAAACTGCTCAAAGAATATCTGCCAGCGTCTTACCACGAAGGGGCTAAAAACCCGGTAGCGCGTGAACGTGTTCACAGTGCAGCTACTATCGCCGGTATCGCGTTTGCGAACGCCTTCCTGGGTGTATGTCACTCAATGGCGCACAAACTGGGCTCCCAGTTCCATATTCCGCACGGTCTGGCCAACGCCCTGCTGATTTGTAACGTTATCCGCTACAACGCGAATGACAACCCGACCAAGCAGACTGCATTCAGCCAGTACGATCGTCCACAGGCTCGTCGTCGTTATGCTGAAATCGCAGACCATCTGGGTCTGAGCGCACCGGGTGACCGTACTGCTGCGAAGATCGAGAAACTGCTGGCATGGCTGGAAACGCTGAAAGCAGAACTGGGTATTCCGAAATCTATCCGTGAGGCTGGCGTTCAGGAAGCTGACTTCCTGGCGAACGTAGATAAACTGTCTGAAGATGCATTCGATGACCAGTGCACCGGCGCTAACCCGCGTTACCCGCTGATCTCCGAGCTGAAACAGATTCTGCTGGATACCTACTATGGTCGTGATTACGTAGAAGGAGCACCAGCAGCAAAGGAAGCAGCTCCAGCTAAAGCAGAGAAAAAAGCGAAGAAATCCGCTTAATCAGTAACTCTGTACATCCTCATAAACGGTCCCTTTTGGGGCCGTTTTTTTGTTTTCGCTACACGCTATACAAAGTCAAATAACCCAACTGCATTAGTATGCTCATATATACTGTTATCTAATGCGCACTAACCGCGATAACCTGAAAATGACTCAACATCGTAGATGACGAAGCACTAAATCGTTCTGTTACGTTTTAGCGATAGTTAGGAGCAGAGAAAGAATTATGGTTCGGAAGAAGTTAGTAAAACGAACTGACAGGATAAAGGCCTCGATTCATCCTGTCAGTAAAGAAAATCTTATTAATCGTGTTGATGTCTTTCTTGAATAGCCGTCAAAGAACCGACTTCTAACGCTTCTTTATAGTGTTTACGGCAAACCGAGACGTAACGCTCATTACCACCAATAACCACCTGTTCGCCTTCGTTATAAGGCCTACCCGCTTGATCAAGACGTAGCACCATGCTTGCTTTACGACCACAAAAGCAAATAGTTTTTAATTCGACCAGTTTGTCTGACCATGCCAGTAAGTATTGACTGCCGGTAAATAATTCACCGCGAAAATCTGTACGTAAGCCATAACAAAGTACGGGTATATCGAGTTGATCGACAACCTCCGATAATTCATATACTTGTTGTCTGGTTAAAAACTGGCATTCATCAACCAGTACACAATGAATTGCCTGTTGTTCATGTTCCGCACGAATCTCATCAAATAATGATGAATTTTGGTTAAATAATTTTGCCGGAGATGACAAACCTATACGCGAGCTGACTTTCCCTGCCCCGAAACGATCGTCAATTTCCGCCGTATATACGACAGTCCGCATACCGCGTTCCTGGTAATTGTATGAAGATTGCAGCAATGCCGTAGACTTACCCGCGTTCATTGCGGAATAGTAGAAATATAGCTGTGCCATCAGCCACAGGCCCTCAATGATATGAAATAAAGTTGGCTGAAGTTTATCATAATTCGCCAGTTTTACAGCGCAACAGTACACGCAGAAGAGCGTATATACATCATTCCTTAAGAAGGATGACATAATCCTTCAGAGCTATCATTGTGTCTGTATTGCTTGTTATAACCGCGTAAATGACTCCAGGTAACTATTCACAATCTTTAACTTGTTGCACAAGTAATAACCCTCTGTTGACCTCCAGGATACGGCAATACGAAGTCCCTGCACTTATTGCGACTGTTCTTCTTTTCATCATTCTCTTAATAGCGGATTTTTTGTAAACATGACTAATACCGAAGAGTAAAAGACGTCAGCGCGTGTTAATCCCTACATAAAATGTGACATGAATCAGGAAGTTTTAACCTTAGATGATGCGAAATCATCGGTACAAATAGGGCTATATGCCGCATCTTTTCTGGCTAATTTTATGAAAAGATATTTATTGGTGGCACAAAATAAAGAACAATTTTGAATTCCTTACATTCCTGGCTATTGCACAACTGAATTTAAGGCTCTATTATTACCTCAACAAACCACCCCAATATAAGTTTGAGATTACTACAATGAGCGAAGCACTTAAAATTCTGAACAACATCCGTACTCTTCGTGCGCAAGCAAGAGAATGTACACTTGAAACGCTGGAAGAAATGCTGGAAAAATTAGAAGTAGTTGTTAACGAGCGTCGCGAAGAAGAAAGTGCGGCTGCTGCTGAAGTTGAAGAACGCACTCGTAAACTGCAACAATATCGTGAAATGCTGATCGCTGACGGTATCGACCCGAACGAACTGCTGAATAGCATGGCTGCTGTTAAATCTGGCACCAAAGCTAAACGCGCACAGCGTCCAGCTAAATATAGCTACGTTGACGAGAACGGCGAAACCAAAACCTGGACTGGTCAGGGTCGTACTCCGGCTGTAATCAAAAAAGCGATGGATGAGCAAGGTAAATCCCTCGACGATTTCCTGATCAAGTAATAATCTTTTTTAGATTACGCTCGCTTAAAATCCCGCCATTGGCGGGATTTTTTATTGTCCGTTTTAAGACTATCCAATAAGAATAAGCTATAAAAAAACGGCATTGATAACTCAATGCCGTTTCGTAGAAAACACCGCTATTGGTGTTACTTCTTAATGCCCATCTCTTCTTCAAGCCAGGCTTTAAATTCAGCACCCAGCGAGTTGTGACGAATACCGTATTCAACGAAAGCCTGCATGTAACCTAATTTATTACCGCAGTCATGGCTCTTCCCTTTCATGTGATAGGCTTCAACCGTTTCTTTTTCGATCAGCATATCAATAGCATCGGTAAGTTGAATTTCATCGCCTGCTCCCGGAGGAGTTTTTGCCAGCAGCGGCCAAATATCGGCGCTAAGTACGTAACGACCAACAATAGCGAGATTAGACGGTGCAACATCTGCTTTCGGTTTTTCTACTACACCGACCATCGGTACACTTTCACCAGGCGCTAAATCCACACCTTTGCAATCCACAACACCGTATGCAGTCACATCAGCAACAGGCTCAACCATGATCTGACTATGGCCAGTTTCATCAAAGCGGCGGATCATCTCTGCGAGGTTATCCTGCGACAAATCGGATTCATATTCATCCAGAATAACGTCAGGCAAAATAACAGCCACAGGTTCATCACCAACTACCGGGTGAGCACACAATACTGCGTGCCCTAAACCTTTCGCCAGCCCCTGACGAACTTGCATAATAGTCACGTGCGGCGGGCAAATAGACTGCACTTCATCAAGCAGCTGACGTTTTACACGTTTTTCCAGCATTGCTTCCAGTTCAAAACTGGTATCAAAGTGGTTTTCAATAGAGTTTTTCGATGAGTGAGTCACCAGCACAATTTCAGTAATACCCGCCGCAATACATTCATTCACGACGTATTGAATTAATGGCTTATCGACAAGCGGTAGCATCTCTTTCGGGATAGCTTTCGTCGCCGGCAACATCCTGGTTCCTAATCCCGCTACGGGGATAACGGCTTTTTTGACTTTCGTGTTAATGGCAGCCATTTAAATTCTCCTGGACTGTTCGTGTATTGAACGTGTTCATATTTCTGTATCACATCCCAGTATATCAGTACCCTGGCGACGCCTGGTTCCGAAAAGGAAGCGAGTTAACATAATTAAGACAATTACTTATACGAATGGCGACGATAGTACCACCAGCAGACATTAGCAGGTAATGCAATTTTATCCCAAATTATCGTTTGCTCAATTCGCAGACAGCATCAAACGTAGCCTTCCACCAGCGCCCCAAATTTGGCATTGCCAGGCATCACATCTCTGACTCAATTGATTCAAATAAGTGTTGCCTAATGTTCCTAACGGAACGCCATTACTGATTTGAATCTGGTGTTCACCCGCATTCAACGTCGCATTCAAGCCTGCGGATACCAGAATGAGATTTTTTAATTCACGATGATAATAGCCGACTAATAGAGGAAATTGACCGGGCAGATTGGCCTGGCGTAGTAAATGGTTTACCTGCTTCAATAACGCGCCTAACTCAGGCAAAGGTTGATTCTGGTGCGCAAGCTGTTCCTGTAATAAGCCATTAAACAACGCACGTAATAACAAGGCTGCAAGGACGCCATTATGTCCAGCACGGGTTACATCAAGGCAATAAAAAGCCAGATCGTTTTCCGAAAGTGCAGCAATATCAAGTACCAGACCAGGTTTATCAACAGCAACGAGTTGGCGATAATTAACCCGACAATGGGAAATCTCCTGCTGAACCGGTGGTTGTAATTCTTGCAATAATTTCGCGGCGGCTGTCGGATTATCGACCATTGCATCCCAATCGCGAAAAAGCCTTTCTTCTTCCTCAACCCTGGAGTTAAACATGCTGGGATACAGACAAGCAAAAACCATCTCGCGCAAGCGATTAAGATCTTTAACTGGTTTCAGCAAAACATCTTCCACACCCAGCCGTAATGCTTTCGCAATATCTGCCATATTTTCCGTAGCAGAAATCACCAGAACCGGGGTTTGGTCTCCCCGGTTGCGTATATGTTCCAGCAGTTTTAAGCCGTTCATTCTTGGCATTGCAATATCACATATCATCAGATCGGGTGTAAAACCTCCCAGTAGCTCAAGGGCATCCACCCCATCAGCCGCCAGTACTGTTGTTGCTCCCAATGAGGAAAACCATGAATCCAGAAGCGAGCGAAAGACTGGCTCATCTTCAACTATGAGAATCTGTTTTCCGACCAATGGCTGCGTCATGTTCTCTCCCCTGACTGGCTTTATTCAATAGTGACATGCTATTGCCATCAGTGCCTGTCAGAATTAACTTAAGTGTAGATAAAAAATCAGGTCAAAACGTTGGTTCGAACCAGCGGTAAAAGTTCATCCATTTTCTTCTCTACCGCTAATTGTCCTGCCGCAATGGCAGCATTTGCACGATGAAAATCCAGAGTGGATATCTGCGGGCATAAAGGTTGAATCAGAATATCAGGCGGATCCCCAGCCATACGGTTTCGTTTAAGACGGTTTTCCAGCACCTGGATAGACGTGGTCATAATCTCTGTTGCGGTTGGCGCAGTCACTGCCCGACGTGCCGTTATACTGCCTAATCGTTCTTTCAGACGCGCATGCCACGGGAGAGGATCGTCGTTCTCGCCATTATCTTCACTGACATTAAATGAAAGGAGATCTTGTTGCATTAAATGAGCATCGTGCTGCAGATCGACCGCAATCACAATATCAGCGCCCATCGCACGCGTGAGGGAAATAGGAATCGGATTAACAACTGCGCCATCAACCAGCCAATAGCCGTTATGAGCGACCGGCGCCATCAGGCCGGGGATGCTGCATGATGCACGAATAGCAAGATGGAGGTCGCCTTCGGTAAACCAGAGTTCTCGCCCCGTGCTTAAATTAGTGGCAACCGCAGCGAAACGGCGTGAACAATTTTCGATCTCTGTTTCCGGCATTATTTCGCGGTACTGGTTGAACACACGCTCACCGCGCAACAATCCACCACGCTGCCAGGAAAGATCCATCAGCCGTAAAACATCCCAATAGCTAAAAGAGGTAACCCACTGTTCAAGCGCGGTCAGGCGATCGCATGCAAAAGCAGCGCCCACCAGCGAACCGATTGAACATCCAGCGACGATATCTATTTCAATGCCCATTTTTTTAAGCGCGTTAATGACGCCAATATGCGACCATCCTCGCGCCGCGCCAGATCCTAGCGCCAGCCCTATTTTTATCTTTCTCATTGTTCCTGAAGGCTTCCCCTGGAATGCAGCCGTAGCCACATCGCTACTGCTCGGTTAACATAGTGCTACGCAGGCGATTAATACGCCGTTATTGTTTCCAGGGAGATTATTTGTGTCTGAGCTTTGTCCCTGTGGTAGTGCTGTCGAGTATAGCCTATGTTGCCACCGTTATGTGTCTGGTGAAAAGGTCGCACCTGATCCAGAACATCTCGTGCGTTCGCGTTACTGCGCTTTTGTGATGCAGGACGCAGATTATTTAATTAAGACCTGGCATCCGTCCTGTGGCGCAGCGGCGTTACGTGCCGAATTGATTGCCGGATTTGCGCATACCGAATGGTTAGGGCTGACCGTATTTGAGCGTTCATATCACGAAGGAGATAACGTAGGTTATGTTAGCTTCGTTGCTCGATTTGCCGAACAGGGTAAAACAGGAGCGATAATTGAACGTTCGCGATTTTTGAAAGAAAACGGTCAGTGGTACTATATTGACGGTACACGTCCACAGTTTGGCCGCAACGATCCCTGCCCTTGTGGTTCAGGTAAAAAATTTAAAAAGTGCTGCGGCCAATAATGGTTGACGGTACGGTTTAGCAAACACTCTCAACAAGGTTTTTCCAGCAATGCACTCACTCCAACGAAAAGTTCTGCGTACTATTTGTCCGGATCAAAAAGGTCTGATCGCGCGCATTACGAATATTTGCTACAAGCACGAGTTAAATATCGTGCAGAACAATGAATTTGTTGATCATCGTACCGGACGCTTTTTTATGCGCACGGAACTGGAAGGCATTTTTAATGATTCGACCCTGCTGGCGGATCTCGATAGCGCATTGCCGGAAGGCTCTGTGCGCGAACTAAATCCCGCCGGTCGTCGCCGGATAGTCATTCTGGTCACTAAAGAAGCGCATTGCCTTGGCGATCTGCTGATGAAAGCCAATTACGGTGGACTGGATGTGGAAATCGCGGCAGTCATCGGCAACCACGATACCTTGCGTTCGCTGGTTGAACGTTTTGATATTCCATTTGAACTGGTCAGCCATGAAGGATTAAGTCGCAACGAGCACGATCAAAAGATGGCGGATGCCATTGATGCTTATCAGCCTGATTACGTTGTGCTGGCGAAGTATATGCGCGTATTAACGCCGGAATTTGTGGCGCGCTTCCCGAATAAAATTATCAATATTCACCACTCATTCCTGCCAGCGTTTATTGGGGCACGTCCGTATCATCAGGCCTATGAACGCGGCGTGAAGATAATTGGCGCAACGGCACACTATGTAAATGACAATCTGGATGAAGGTCCAATCATTATGCAGGACGTTATTCATGTGGATCACACTTATACAGCCGAAGATATGATGCGGGCAGGTCGTGACGTCGAGAAAAACGTATTAAGCCGCGCCCTTTACCAGGTTTTGGCGCAACGTGTGTTTGTTTACGGTAACCGGACGATTATTCTTTAATCGCCAGCAAAAAGAACTGGTTGCCTTTAATCCGTTACGGATGAAAATTACGCAACCAGTTCATTTTTCTCAACGTAACGCTTTACAGCGGCGTGTCATTTGGTATGATGCGCCCCGCTTCCCAATGAGGGAGCAGGCCAGTAAAAAGTATTGCCCCGTGGTGGGGTTCCCGAGCGGCCAAAGGGAGCAGACTGTAAATCTGCCGTCATCGACTTCGAAGG
>NZ_PTRD01000040.1:0-35151 GCF_002965005.1 Escherichia sp. MOD1-EC7011 | reverse complement strand
TGTCGCGAGGTGGCGTATATTACGCTTTCCTCTTTCAGAGTCAACCCTGAATTTCAGGATTTTTCTCTTCAACCGAACCGACTGTTTGTGTGAAGTGATTCACATCCGCCGTGTCGATGGAGGCGCATTATAGGGAGTTCTCCGCAGGCCGCAATAGAAAAATTGCAGAAAAATGACTGACTGCTGCATTCCCCAGCAAAACCCCGCTTTATACCTTTTTACGCACAGAGTTATCCACAATCATCAATGTAATTTCTGTATTTTTCCCACGGTAAACACTGTCAAAATTGTGATCACCATTGAAAGAGAAAAATTCGCGAGCGTTGCGCAAACGTTTTCGTTACAATGCGGGCGAAAAATAAGGATGCCCCGTTAGGGGCGTTAGCTGAGTTTTTCGCGAAAAATTCAGCTAACGCTCTCTGTAATAGTCAAATCCAGGGGATTTACCATGCAACAACGTCGTCCAGTCCGCCGCGCTCTGCTCAGTGTTTCTGACAAAGCCGGTATCGTCGAATTCGCCCAGGCACTTTCCGCACGCGGTGTGGAGCTGCTGTCTACAGGGGGCACTGCCCGTCTGTTAGCAGAAAAAGGTCTGCCGGTAACCGAAGTTTCCGATTACACCGGTTTCCCGGAGATGATGGATGGACGTGTGAAGACTCTGCATCCGAAAGTACATGGTGGCATTCTGGGCCGTCGCGGCCAGGACGATGCCATTATGGAAGAACATCAGATCCAGCCTATCGATATGGTGGTTGTTAACCTGTATCCGTTCGCCCAGACCGTGGCTCGTGAAGGCTGCTCGCTGGAAGATGCGGTTGAGAACATCGATATCGGCGGCCCAACGATGGTGCGCTCCGCAGCGAAGAACCATAAAGATGTCGCAATCGTAGTAAAGAGCAGCGACTACGACGCCATTATTAATGAGATGGATGCCAACGAAGGATCGCTGACGCTTGCAACCCGTTTCGACCTCGCCATCAAAGCCTTCGAGCACACCGCCGCTTACGACAGCATGATTGCCAACTACTTCGGCAGCATGGTTCCGGCTTACCACGGTGAAAGCAAAGAAGCTGCCGGTCGCTTCCCGCGCACGTTGAACCTGAACTTCATTAAGAAGCAGGATATGCGTTACGGCGAGAACAGCCACCAGCAGGCTGCCTTCTATATAGAAGAGAATGTGAAAGAAGCCTCCGTTGCCACCGCAACCCAGGTTCAGGGTAAAGCCCTCTCTTATAACAACATCGCCGATACTGATGCTGCGCTGGAGTGCGTGAAAGAGTTCGCCGAGCCGGCATGTGTCATTGTGAAGCACGCCAACCCTTGCGGCGTGGCTATCGGCAATTCCATTATTGATGCTTACGATCGCGCGTACAAAACCGACCCGACCTCCGCATTCGGCGGCATCATTGCCTTTAACCGCGAGCTGGATGCTGAAACAGCACAGGCCATCATTTCTCGTCAGTTTGTCGAAGTGATTATTGCGCCGTCCGCCAGCGAAGAAGCCCTGAAAATCACCGCCGCCAAACAGAACGTTCGCGTCCTGACCTGTGGTCAGTGGGGCGAACGTATTCCGGGTCTTGATTTCAAACGCGTGAACGGCGGTCTGCTGGTTCAGGATCGCGATCTGGGCATGGTCGGTGCAGAAGAACTGCGCGTCGTCACCAAACGTCAGCCGACCGAGCAGGAACTGCGTGATGCGCTGTTCTGCTGGAAAGTGGCGAAGTTTGTGAAATCCAATGCCATCGTTTATGCCAAAAACAATATGACCATCGGGATTGGCGCAGGCCAGATGAGCCGCGTGTACTCCGCAAAAATCGCCGGCATTAAAGCTGCCGATGAAGGCCTGGAAGTGAAAGGTTCCTCGATGGCTTCTGACGCCTTCTTCCCGTTCCGCGACGGTATTGATGCCGCCGCCGCTGCGGGCGTGACCTGCGTAATCCAGCCCGGCGGTTCTATCCGTGATGACGAAGTGATTGCCGCTGCCGATGAACACGGTATTGCGATGCTCTTCACCGACATGCGCCACTTCCGCCATTAATGGAGCAATAGATGAAAGTATTAGTGATTGGTAACGGCGGGCGCGAACACGCGCTGGCCTGGAAAGCGGCGCAATCACCGCTGGTTGAGACTGTATTTGTCGCACCAGGTAATGCGGGAACGGCGCTGGAACCTGCGCTGCAAAACGTCGCTATCGGCGTGACCGATATCCCGGCACTGCTGGATTTCGCGCAAAACGAAAAGGTAGATCTGACCATCGTCGGCCCGGAAGCGCCGCTGGTGAAAGGCGTGGTCGATACCTTCCGCGCCGCTGGGCTGAAGATCTTCGGCCCGACGGCAGGTGCCGCGCAACTGGAAGGCTCAAAAGCGTTTACCAAGGATTTCCTGGCTCGCCATAAGATCCCTACGGCGGAATACCAGAACTTCACCGAGGTAGAACCTGCGCTGGCGTATCTGCGTGAGAAAGGCGCGCCAATCGTCATTAAAGCTGACGGTCTGGCTGCCGGGAAAGGCGTTATCGTCGCGATGACGCTGGAAGAAGCCGAAGCGGCTGTTCACGATATGCTGGCGGGCAACGCCTTTGGCGACGCGGGTCATCGCATTGTTATCGAAGAGTTCCTCGACGGCGAAGAAGCGAGCTTTATCGTGATGGTGGACGGCGAGCATGTGCTGCCGATGGCCACCAGCCAGGATCACAAACGCGTAGGCGATAAAGATACCGGGCCGAACACCGGCGGAATGGGCGCTTACTCTCCAGCGCCGGTAGTAACCGATGAAGTTCATCAGCGCACGATGGAACGTATCATCTGGCCAACCGTGAAAGGCATGGCGGCAGAAGGCAACACCTACACCGGTTTTCTCTATGCAGGTTTGATGATCGACAAACAGGGCAATCCGAAGGTTATCGAGTTTAACTGCCGCTTTGGCGATCCAGAAACCCAGCCGATTATGCTGCGCATGAAGTCCGATCTGGTTGAGCTCTGCCTGGCAGCCTGTGAAGGTACGCTTGACGAGAAAACGTCCGAGTGGGATGAACGCGCTTCTCTCGGCGTGGTGATGGCTGCGGGTGGATATCCGGGCGATTACCGCACCGGCGATGTGATCCACGGCCTGCCCCTGGAAGAAGTCGAAGGCGGCAAAGTGTTCCACGCGGGCACAAAACTGGCAGATGACGAGCAGGTGGTGACCAGCGGCGGGCGCGTACTGTGCGTCACCGCGCTGGGTCATACCGTGGCAGAAGCGCAGAAACGCGCCTATGACTTAATGACTGATATCCACTGGGATGACTGCTTCTGCCGGAAAGATATCGGCTGGCGCGCCATCGAACGCGAGCAGAACTAACGCGACAGTTTTGCCAATAGCGTTTTGCGCGTGATCCCTAACTGACGGGCGGCTTCGGTTTTGTTGCCGCCCGTTTTCTCCAGCGCCGCCAGAATCACCTCTTTTTCCACTTCCACCAGCGGCTGAATATCCTGACTTTGCGCCAACGGAATCGGCGTACTGGCAATCGCCAGCGGCAGCTCGCGTTCGGAAATATATTCCCCGGTCAGCAGCACCACCGCTCGTTCTACCGCGTTTTCCAGTTCGCGAATATTTCCCGGCCAGTCGTAGTGAATCAGCAGATCCATCGCCTGGGGCGTAAAGCCTTTTACCGCCTTGCGATTGCGTTCGGCAAATCGCTGAAGAAAATGGTTAGCCAGCAGGGGAATATCTTCCCGCCGTCGCCGCAGCGACGGCACTTCAATTGCCACCACGTTCAGGCGATAGTAGAGATCCTGGCGAAAACGCCCGGCCTTTACCTCAGCGGCAAGATCGCGATGGGTCGCGGCAATCAGCCGAACATCAACCGAAATAGTCTGGTTGCTGCCGACACGCTGAACTTCACGCTCCTGAATCGCACGCAGCAGACGAACCTGCATCATCGGCGAGATATCGCCAATTTCATCGAGAAACAACGTGCCGCCGTCTGCCTCAACAAAGCGCCCTTCCCGCCGTTTATCGGCGCCGGTAAACGCCCCTTTTTCGTGACCGAACAATTCAGATTCCAGTAAGGATTCGTTGAGTGCCGCGCAGTTGAGCGTTACCAGCGGTTTTTCGCTACGTGCGCTACTGGCGTGAATCGCCCTGGCGACCAGCTCTTTACCGGTGCCGGAATCGCCGTGGATCAGCACCGTGGCTTCCGATGGCGCGACGAGGGCGATTTCACTGAGCAGGTGTTGCATCGCCGGGCTTTTACCGACCATACCAAACTGGCTGGCAGACACCGCAGGCGTTTCAGAAGCGAGAATCTGCGTATGCGCGAGCGCCTTTTCCAGCGTCGCCTGCAAGTTATCGAAATCCAGCGGCTTAATGAGATAATCCAGTGCCCCGGTCTTCAGTGCTTCTACCGCCGTCTCGACGCTGGAGTAAGCGGTCATAATCAGTACCGGAATCGCCGGATTTAACGCTTTGATCTCTTTCAACGTGGCGATGCCGTCCATCTCCGCCATTCGCACATCGCAAAGCACAAGATCAAAAACCTGTTCCCGCACCTGTGCCAGCGCCTGTTGCCCGCTGTTCGCCAGCGCGACGTTATAGCCCCAACCGCGCAGCAATGCCTGCAAGATGGTGCAGTGGCTAATGTCATCATCCACCACCAGAATATCGATATTATCGTGCGTCATCCTTGTGGGTCCTTACGCGTAATATTGACCGGAAACCATAGAGTGAACGTTGCGCCTTTCCCCTCCTGGCTTGCGACCTGAATTGTACCACCGTGTTGTTCAACAATATTATGCACGACCGCCAACCCCAGTCCGGTGCCTTCGGCTTTGGTGGTGAAGTACGGAGTGAAGATGGCTTCAAGCTGATCCGCCGCAATTCCCTTACCGTTGTCGGTAACGCTGATTTTCACGCCCGTGCCGCTTTCGCTGGCCGCCACGCTAATCACCCCATGCTGACCAATCGCCTGAATAGCATTGAGATAGAGATTCAACAGAACCTGGGTCAGCCGATCCGGATCTGCCTGAATTTGCGGCAATGTGTCGTTGGCGGTAAAGCGCAACTGAATTTCCCGGCTGTTTGCATCCTGGCTTACCAGCTGTAATGAGTGGTTAATCAGAGTGTTGAGATCCACCGCCTGCAAAGCCAGATGCGTTGGCTTAACCAGTTCCAGCAACTCGCTTACCACGCGGTTTAAACGGTCGGCTTCTTTCGCCATCACCTGCGCCAGTTGATGCGCTTCTCCCCCCGCAGGCGCGCGCTCGGCAAAGTATTTTGCCAGCCCTTTAATCGAGGAAAGCGGGTTACGGATTTCGTGGGCGACGCCTGCCGCAAGATGCCCCAGTGCCACCAGCTTCTCTTTGCGCTTCATCTCATCTTGTAGAAGCTGGCGCGAGCGCAGATATCGGCGATACCAGAAGAATGACAACACGCTTGCCAGCATTACCGTCGCCAGAGCGAAGAGGATAATCAGGGTGTTGCGCTTCTCCCCAATCTGGGTTGCAACCAAATCGCTGGCGTCAACGGAGATGAAAATAGCCTGTTGTGCTTCTGCCTGTGGCACAGCTTTGCCGTTACAGCGCGGCATATTGTGCATACCATGCCGCCAGGGCGATGACATTGGCTGGAACAAACGGTAGACCTCAAGCGCAGGCGCAGTTTCCGCTTTCTCAAGCAGTCGCCAGCGGGAGTTTTCCGCTGGCTTTAACTGCTGCATTTCATCCGGCGAATAGAGTGCACGCCCAACCATTTCGGGGTTACTGTGAAGAATAATGATGCCCTGTGCATCGGTGACCGCAAACCACAACACCCCAGGCTGGCCTGCCATCTCTTCCAGAAGCGCCTGTTGCTGCACATGGTGCATTCGCATCCCCATCCCTACGCGGCTTCCTGACTCCAGAGCGCGAATGAGCACATTACCTTTTTCCAGTAATGCCTGACGGTCGGCCTCGCTTGCCCGCCCATAATCACAAATCACAGTTACCGCAAACAATCCCACCAGCCCAACAATGACAATGGGGAGGATCGTGCTTAACCATTTGGCTAAGGTGTCTTTTGAACGTTGCATAAAACGTATCTTCTTCTTTGCCTGTTCATCCCTTTTTGACAGCAGAAATCATGCCATCTTTTAGCAGCGCTTACCCTGCGCTGTAACACAAAGACTTAAGTTTCAATGAGTAAAAATGACTCGCTACCCACAGCAGGCGAGTCATTTTTACTCGCTTATCACGCCAAATTGCCCGTCATATCAACATTTCGTTGTTGGCACGAAAGATGCAATACCCAAAGTAAGACAACCACTGGAGGATTAACCATGAAACGGAACACGAAAATTGCCCTGGTGATGATGGCGCTTTCAGCAATGGCGATGGGATCGACATCTGCATTTGCTCACGGCGGACACGGTATGTGGCAGCAAAATGCCGCGCCTTTGACCAGCGAACAGCAGGCAGCGTGGCAGAAAATCCATAATGACTTTTACGCTCAAAGCAGCGCACTGCAACAGCAACTGGTGACGAAGCGTTATGAATACAATGCCCTGTTAGCCGCTAACCCACCGGATAGCAGCAAAATTAACGCGGTCGCCAAAGAGATGGAGAATTTGCGTCAGTCGTTAGATGAGTTGCGGGTGAAACGGGATATCGCGATGGCTGAAGCGGGTATTCCGCGCGGTGCCGGAATGGGCATGGGTTACGGTGGCTGCGGCGGTGGTCATATGGGGATGGGCCACTGGTAAATCAGAACGTTTTCTCGTTGGGTTGCCAGCGACAGAAATCAGAGTTTGCCACTAACAGTAATTGAGAACCTTCGGGCGCTTCCAGCCATGCCACGCTGACATCAACAGAAGAGCGGCTCTGGCGGCGCTCGATATGCGCTATCGCCTGCGAATCTAAATCAGGTTTAATGGTTTGCCCTTCACAGGTGGTCACGGTCTGCTCCATCGCGTGCCAGCGCCCCTGACGCAGCACGACTCTACCCTGACGTAAGGCATCGCTAATCTGGCGGATTTGGTCAGCACGATAACGATATAAATCAATTTGGTCGTTAGAAAGCTGCTGCTTTTCCCCGTCGGATTCACGTTGCATAAAGCTCAGATCGCCGCGATCGTCAAAACGCGCGCGAATGTTCACCGGCGGTTTGCTGTAAACATTGATATTGATAAGCGTGAGGTTATCGCCCTGCCAGCGATACTCTCGCGTCGTGGTATCGCCATTGCGCCACGGGCTAAATACGGCAAGCAGATGGACATTATCGCCGCTGTCTTTTCGCCAGATGCGTACCGCGCCCTGATCTTCAGCAAATCCACTGGCGGTAAAGGGAGGAAGTGAGGAGTTATGGCTACAAGCAGTAAGAAACAGCGCGCCTGCCAGCATCAATGAGCGACGCCAGAAAGACAAAAGGGGTGAAACCACCCCTTCGTTAAAACTGTTCACTGCCACGCAATCTTACTTAACTGCGTCTTTCAGTGCCTTGCCAGAAACAAATGCCGGTACGTTCGCAGCGGCGATTTTGATTTCTTTACCGGTCTGCGGGTTGCGGCCAGTACGCTCAGCGCGGTGGTTCACTTTGAAGGTACCGAAACCAACCAGTTGTACAGCATCGCCTTCTTTCAGAGACTCAGTAATTGCAGCCAGAGTGGACTCCAGAGCAGCTTTAGCCTGGGTTTTGGACAGTTCTGCTTTCTCTGCAATTACATCAATCAGTTGAGTCTTGTTCATAAGTTATCCTTACAATGTGTTTATCGCTTGCTAAGCATCGAGTGCGACGGAAATGCCAGAATAGCACTCTCCTGCATACACGCACCGATAGCCACTTTTTTTCGCCCCCCAAATGTAGACCAGACGGGGGGCGAAAGGGAAGACTCCAGGTACGACAAATCAGGCGTTAATTCACGTTTTCTGGTCTTATTGCTGAAAAATTATACCAATATTGCTCTCACCCGCCTCACGCAGGTCGGCTCTAAGGCCTTTTATCAGCTCGATGTCACGTTCTTCACACTCGGCTAAAAGTCGGAATATTTCCCACTGAATGTCCCATTCTTGCTCTACAGCTGGGTTTTCTTTGAGCTCTTCATCGCTCATTTCGCGACCAGCCTGAGTCATTTCCAACATCGCCACGGTAGTGATGGAGGTCTTACTCACTTCCACCGCGTGTTCGAGCGTTTCACCACTCAAACGTGAATGAACCAGTTCACTTAACGCCACGCAGGCATCGATTGCCGGATAAACGCCGTACAGATCGAAATCGTCGGCTGACGGGATCGCTTCTTCAAATTTCTCCAGTTGGCTGTCGAAATTGACTTTTGCGTCTTTGACGGTCAGCGTTTCCCAGATGAGATCGAGAATGCGGCGATAAATTTGCCCATCACCAAAACCGGTTTGCTGGCAGAACATGGCGTAATTGGGGTACATGCGTTCGCATAAGCAAGCCATGAAAGTGACGTGCTGCCAGCTTTCCAGGCGCTCCAGACGCAGATGAATCGGGTTTTGTAACATGTTGAGTTCTCAAATACGGAAATTATCCGCAGTTTACCTGAATTAGGGCTGATTTGCTGTATAGCGCACGAACGCCGGACGTTCCGAGGCCACCGCGTCCGCCCAGCGCGTTGGCTCCGGCAGACGATAGCCTTTCATGCAGCGTTGTACCCACGCCAGCGCGCTATCCACGCTGACCCGATGACCAGTAGCGATAAACAGCGGGTTGCAGCGTGCTTTGCTGCGCCAGACCCAGGCCAGCTGCTCGCCTTTATCCATCAGCGGCGCCAGCGCGCCCGGTTCGCTGGAGAGCGGTTCGAATTTACCGCATAGCCGTTTTTTCGCCACGCCAATAGTCGGCACATCCACTAATAAGCCAAAATGGCTGGCGACGCCAAGGCGGCGCGGATGCGAGATCCCGTGGCCATCAACAAACACTAAATCCGGCTTTTGTGACAGCATCTCCCACGCTGCCAGCAGGGCAGGATATTCACGGAAGGAGAGAAACCCCGGGATGTAAGGCATGGTGGTAGCAATGCGTGCCACTTTATACTCCACCAACTCAAGAGTGGGATATTTCAGCAGCACCATCGCCGCTCGCGTCACTTCTCCACCCTGTTCAAACCCGACATCGGCTCCGGCGATCAGATCCGGTGGATCTTTATCGAGTCGATCCTCGCGGATCACAGAAGAAGCCAGTTCGATTTGTTGAGCGCGTAATGACGCGAGATCCATAATTACTCCTTAGCGGTGATATTGTTCAGATAACCGATGCACTGCCTCCACAAACACGCCAGCATGTTCTGGCGGTACATCCTGGTGAATGCCGTGACCAAGGTTAAAGACATGACCTTCGCCGTGACCGAAACCTGCAAGTATAGTCGCTACTTCTTCTTCAATTCGGGCTGGTGGCGCGTACAGCATCGACGGGTCCATATTGCCCTGCAATGCGACTTTATTGCCCACGCGGCGGCGCGCATCGGCGATGTCGGTTGTCCAGTCCAGTCCCAGCGCATCGCAACCGGTTTCTGCCATGGCTTCCAGCCACTGTCCGCCACCTTTGGTAAACAGCGTGACGGGCACGCGGCGACCGTCGTTTTCACGCAATAAACCATCAACAATTTTATGCATGTAATAGAGCGAGAACTGTTGATAATCGCGCCCGGTAAGCACGCCGCCCCAGGTGTCGAAAATCATCACCGCCTGGGCACCGGCTTTAATCTGCGCATTCAGATACAGGGTGACGCTTTTCGCCAGTTTATCGAGTAACGCGTGTAACGCCTGCGGATCGGCATACATCATTTTTTTGATCACGGTGAAGGCTTTGCTGCTGCCGCCTTCCACCATGTAGGTCGCCAGCGTCCACGGACTGCCGGAAAAACCAATCAGCGGCACTTCGCCTTTCAGTTCGCGGCGAATGGTACGCACCGCGTTCATCACGTAACCCAGTTCATCTTCCGGATCCGGAATTGGCAGTTTATCAACGTCAGCTTTGCAGGTGACTGGCGAGGTAAAACGAGGACCTTCTCCGGCTTCAAAATAGAGCCCTAATCCCATCGCGTCCGGAACGGTGAGGATATCGGAAAAGAGGATCGCCGCGTCCAACGGATAGCGACGCAGCGGCTGCAAAGTCACTTCGCACGCCAGTTCGGCGTTTTTGCAAAGCGACATAAAATCGCCCGCCTGAGCACGCGTGGCTTTATATTCTGGTAGATAGCGACCCGCCTGGCGCATCATCCATACTGGAGTGACATCAACGGGCTGGCGCAGCAGCGCCCGCAGATAACGATCGTTTTTAAGTTCGGTCATTTTGGCTGTTCCTTAGTGCGTCAGGCGGTCAGTGTATCATCACTCATACTCTGCCCGACACATCGCCACCGTATCTTCTATCAGGCGGCGCGCCACGGTGCCAGGAGGTGGCAGTAAGGGTAAATCGTCGTAACGATACCAGTTCGCCTCCAGCAGTTCTTTTGGATCAATCACGATGTCGCCGCTCTCATAGTCCGCCATAAACGCAGTCATTAATGACTGAGGAAATGGCCACGGCTGAGAAGTCACGTAACGCAGGTTTTTGACTTTGATGCCACTCTCTTCCATTACTTCCCGCGCGACCGCCTGTTCGAGGGTTTCGCCCACTTCGACGAATCCGGCAAGTACCGTATGGACACCGTTACGATGGCGGGTATGCTGAGCGAGCAGAATCGAATCATCACGACGGATGGCAACAATAATGCAGGGGGCGATTTGCGGGTAGTAACGCTCACGGCAGTGGCTGCACAGCATCGCCCATTCTGTTTTGCTCGGATACATTTCATGCCCGCAATACCCGCAGTATTTATGCGAGCGGTAAAACTCCGCCAGTTGCACGCCGCGTCCGGCTAGTTGAAATAGCCCGACGTCCAGATCAATGACCTGGCGCACCGAACCCATATCATGGTGGCGCTGCTGTTGCACCAGCCAAACAGGTTCTCCTTGCCATTCGCCGATATGCAGTGCGCGCTGACCCACAAGATCGAAATTTGCCGCTTTGCCATATGGCAATTCTCCCTTCGGCAACCATAATTTTTGCTCATGACTGACGACCCACCAGCCGTGATCTAATTTTTCAATTATACGATCCATAGCTCTTGCACTACCTTTGCATCACTGGCATGTTTAACATGGTTTTTACATTTCTCACTGAGCAGTTTTTGAATACAAACTTGCGGAGTCAATCATGCTTAACCAGCTCGATAACCTGACGGAGCACGTCAGAGGAAGTAACAAACTGGTTGATCGCTGGCTACATGTACGTAAGCATCTGCTCGTGGCTTACTACAATCTGGTTGGCATTAAGCCTGGCAAAGAATCGTACATGAGGCTAAACGAAAAAGCCCTTGATGATTTTTGCCAGAGTCTGGTCGATTACTTGTCTGCCGGACATTTCAGCATTTATGAGCGCATTCTTCATAAGCTGGAAGGCAACGGGCAGCTCGCTCATGCCGCGAAGATTTGGCCGCAACTCGAAGCCAATACGCAACAGATTATGGATTACTACGATTCCAGCCTGGAAACCGCCATCGATCATGATAATTACCTTGAATTTCAACAGGTTTTATCTGACATCGGCGAGGCGCTGGAAGCGCGCTTTGTGCTGGAAGATAAGCTGATTCTGCTGGTGCTTGACGCCGCCCGCGTCAAACATCTTGCTTGAGTTCTGCGCTGTTAACGCGTAATTTACATTCAACGCCCCGTTTTCGGGGCTAATTTCTTGTCGGAGTGCCTTAACTGGCTGAGACCGTTCATTCGGGATCCGCGGAACCTGATCAGGCTAATACCTGCGAAGGGAACAAGAGTTAATCTGCTACCGTATCGCCTTTGCGGCGATCGTCTCTTGCTTCATCCGTCGTCTGACAAGCCACGTCCTTAACTTTTGGAATGAGCTATGTCTGCAATAAAACTGACCCGCCGCGAACAACGCGCCCAGGCGCAACATTTTATCGACACCCTGGAAGGCACCGCCTTTCCCAACTCAAAACGCATTTATATCACTGGCACACAACCCGGCGTGCGCGTGCCGATGCGTGAGATCCAGCTTAGCCCGACGCTAATCGGCGGCAGCAAAGAACAGCCGCAGTACGAAGAAAACGAAGCGATTCCGGTTTATGACACCTCCGGCCCATATGGCGATCCGCAAATCGCCATTAACGTTCAGCAAGGGCTGGCAAAACTGCGTCAGCCGTGGATCGACGCACGCGGCGATAGCGAAGAACTTACCGTGCGCAGTTCCGATTACACTAAAGCGCGGCTGGCAGATGATGGCCTCGAAGAGCTGCGTTTTAGCGGCGTATTAACGCCAAAACGCGCCAAAGCAGGCCACCGCGTCACACAATTGCACTACGCCCGTCAAGGCATCATCACACCGGAGATGGAATTCATCGCCATTCGCGAGAATATGGGACGCGAGCGCATCCGCAGCGAAGTTTTGCGCCACCAGCATCCGGGAATGAGCTTTGGCGCACGTCTGCCGGAAAATATCACTGCGGAATTTGTCCGTGATGAAGTCGCTGCCGGACGCGCCATTATCCCGGCCAACATTAATCATCCTGAATCAGAGCCGATGATCATCGGCCGCAACTTTCTGGTGAAAGTGAACGCTAATATCGGCAACTCGGCGGTCACCTCTTCCATCGAAGAAGAAGTGGAAAAGCTGGTGTGGTCTACGCGCTGGGGAGCGGATACGGTGATGGATCTTTCCACCGGTCGCTATATTCACGAAACCCGCGAATGGATTTTGCGTAACAGCCCGGTGCCAATCGGTACTGTGCCGATCTACCAGGCACTGGAGAAGGTTAATGGGATCGCTGAAGATCTTACCTGGGAAGCGTTCCGCGACACGCTGCTGGAACAGGCCGAACAGGGCGTGGATTATTTCACGATTCATGCAGGCGTTCTCCTGCGCTATGTGCCGATGACCGCGAAACGCCTGACCGGTATCGTCTCGCGCGGCGGTTCGATTATGGCGAAATGGTGCCTCTCCCATCATCAGGAAAATTTCCTTTATCAACATTTCCGCGAAATTTGTGAAATCTGCGCTGCTTATGACGTTTCGCTGTCGCTGGGCGACGGCCTGCGCCCCGGTTCGATTCAGGACGCCAACGATGAAGCGCAGTTTGCCGAGCTGCATACGCTGGGCGAACTGACCAAAATCGCCTGGGAATATGACGTACAGGTGATGATTGAAGGCCCCGGGCATGTGCCGATGCAGATGATTCGCCGTAATATGACCGAGGAGTTAGAGCACTGCCATGAAGCGCCGTTCTATACCCTCGGGCCGCTGACCACCGATATTGCACCAGGCTATGACCACTTCACGTCGGGGATTGGTGCGGCGATGATCGGCTGGTTTGGCTGCGCGATGCTCTGTTACGTAACGCCGAAAGAGCACCTGGGTCTGCCCAATAAAGAAGACGTTAAGCAAGGGCTTATCACCTATAAGATTGCCGCCCACGCTGCCGACCTGGCAAAAGGGCATCCGGGCGCGCAAATTCGCGATAACGCCATGTCGAAAGCCCGCTTCGAATTTCGCTGGGAAGACCAGTTTAATCTGGCTCTCGACCCATTTACCGCTCGCGCTTACCACGATGAAACCCTGCCGCAAGAGTCCGGTAAAGTCGCCCATTTTTGCTCCATGTGTGGGCCGAAATTCTGCTCGATGAAAATCAGCCAGGAAGTACGTGATTACGCCGCCGCGCAAACCATTGAAGTGGGAATGGCGGATATGTCGGAGAATTTCCGCGCCAGAGGCGGAGAAATCTATCTGCGTAAGGAGGAAGCGTGATGTATCAGCCTGATTTTCCTCCTGTACCTTTTCGTTTAGGGCTGTACCCGGTGGTGGACAGCGTACAGTGGATCGAACGTCTGCTGGACGCTGGCGTGCGAACCCTCCAGCTACGCATCAAAGATCAGCGCGATGAAGAGGTGGAAGCCGATGTCGTAGCGGCAATTGAGCTGGGTCGCCGCTATAACGCGCGGCTGTTTATTAATGATTACTGGCGGCTGGCGATCAAGCATCAGGCGTATGGCGTCCATCTGGGGCAGGAAGATTTGCAATCTACCGATCTCAGCGCCATCCGCGCGGCTGGTCTGCGGCTTGGCGTTTCGACCCATGACGATATGGAAATCGACGTTGCGCTGGCAGCACGACCTTCTTATATCGCGCTGGGACATGTGTTTCCGACACAAACCAAACAGATGCCTTCTGCACCGCAGGGGCTAGAGCAGTTGACACGGCACATTGAGCGACTGGCGGATTATCCCACCGTGGCGATTGGCGGTATCAGTCTGCCGCGCGCGCCTGCGGTGATGGCGATGGGTGTCGGCAGTATCGCCGTCGTCAGTGCCATTACCCAGGCGGCAGACTGGCGTTTGGCAACTGCACAATTGCTGGAAATTGCAGGAGTTGGCGATGAATGACCGTGACTTTATGCGTTACAGCCGTCAAATCCTGCTCGACGATATCGCTCTTGACGGGCAGCAAAAACTGCTCGACAGCCAGGTGCTGATTATCGGTCTGGGCGGGCTGGGTACACCTGCTGCGCTGTACCTGGCGGGCGCTGGTGTCGGGACGCTGGTACTGGCAGATGACGACGATGTGCATTTGAGCAATCTGCAACGACAAATCCTCTTTACCACTGAAGATATCAATCGCCCGAAATCGCAGGTCTGCCAACAGCGACTGACACAGTTAAATCCCGACATTCAACTGATGGCATTACAACAACGGTTAACGGGGAAGGCGTTAAAAGATGCGGTAGCACGAGCCGATGTGGTGCTCGACTGTACCGACAATATGGTGACTCGCCAGGAAATTAACGCCGCCTGCGTGGCACTGAACACCCCACTTATCACCGCCAGCGCGGTCGGATTTGGCGGTCAGTTGATGGTACTGACGCCGCCCTGGGAGCAGGGGTGTTACCGCTGCCTGTGGCCAGATAACCAGGAGCCAGAACGCAACTGCCGCACAGCGGGCGTGGTTGGCCCGGTGGTCGGGGTTATGGGCACTTTGCAGGCACTGGAAGCAATTAAGTTATTGAGCGGTATAGAGACGCCTGCGGGAGAACTCCGACTGTTCGACGGTAAGTCGAGCCAGTGGCGCAGCCTGGCGTTGCGCCGCGCCAGTGGTTGCCCGGTATGCGGAGGAAGCAATGCAGATCCTGTTTAACGATCAACCGATGCAGTGCGCCGCCGGGCAAACTGTTCACGAGCTGCTGGAGCAACTCGACCAACGACAAGCGGGCGCGGCTCTGGCGATTAATCAGCAAATCGTCCCGCGTGAGCAATGGGCACAACATATCGTGCAGGATGGCGACCAGATCCTGCTTTTTCAGGTTATTGCAGGGGGTTGAGATGTTACGTATTGCGGACAAAACGTTTGATTCACATCTGTTTACCGGCACCGGGAAATTCGCTTCTTCACAACTGATGGTGGAGGCGATCCGCGCTTCCGGCAGCCAGCTGGTGACACTGGCGATGAAACGTGTCGACTTGCGCCAGCACAACGATGCTATCCTCGAACCGCTTATCGCGGCGGGTGTGACCCTGCTGCCGAATACTTCCGGGGCGAAAACAGCGGAAGAAGCCATTTTCGCCGCCCATCTGGCACGTGAAGCATTAGGCACAAACTGGCTAAAATTAGAGATTCACCCTGACGCCCGCTGGCTGTTGCCCGATCCCATCGAAACTCTGAAAGCCGCCGAAACACTGGTACAACAGGGATTTGTCGTGCTGCCTTACTGCGGGGCCGATCCGGTATTGTGTAAACGTCTGGAAGAAGTCGGCTGTGCAGCGGTGATGCCGCTCGGCGCGCCGATTGGCTCGAATCAGGGACTGGAAACCCGTGCCATGCTGGAGATTATTATCCAGCAAGCCACGGTTCCGGTGGTTGTTGATGCTGGCATCGGCGTTCCAAGCCATGCCGCGCAGGCGCTGGAAATGGGCGCCGATGCGGTGTTAGTGAATACGGCAATTGCCGTCGCGGACGATCCCGTCACCATGGCGAAGGCATTTCGCCTGGCGGTAGAAGCGGGCCTGCTGGCACGTCAGGCCGGACCTGGCAGCCGCAGTCATTTTGCTCATGCCACCAGCCCACTGACCGGATTTCTGGAGGCATCGGCATGAAAACCTTCAGCGACCGCTGGCGACAACAGGACTGGGACGACATCCGCCTGTGTATCAACAGCAAAACGGCTGCTGACGTAGAGCGGGCGCTGAGTACAGCGCCACTTACCCGCGACGACATGATGGCGCTGTTATCGCCAGCCGCCAGTGAATACCTGGAACCACTGGCTCAACGGGCGCAGCGTCTGACTCGTCAGCGATTTGGCAACGTCGTCAGCTTCTACGTCCCGCTTTATCTTTCCAATCTTTGCGCTAACGACTGCACGTACTGTGGATTTTCCATGAGCAATCGCATCAAGCGCAAAACGCTGGATGAAGCAGATATCGCCAGAGAAAGCGCCGCTATTCGGGAAATGGGCTTTGAGCATCTGTTGCTGGTCACTGGTGAACATCAGGCAAAAGTGGGAATGGATTACTTTCGTCGTCATCTCCCTGCCCTGCGTGAACAGTTCTCTTCACTACAGATGGAAGTACAGCCGCTGGCGGAAGCGGAATACGCCGAGTTAAAGCAACTTGGTCTCGATGGGGTAATGGTTTATCAGGAGACGTATCACGAGGCGACATATGCCCGCCATCATCTGAAAGGTAAAAAACAGGACTTTTTCTGGCGACTGGAAACGCCGGATCGGCTGGGTCGCGCGGGGATTGATAAGATAGGCCTCGGCGCGCTAATCGGCCTTTCTGACAGCTGGCGCGTTGACTGCTATATGGTTGCCGAGCATTTACTGTGGCTGCAACAGCATTACTGGCAAAGTCGTTATTCCGTCTCCTTCCCGCGCCTGCGCCCGTGTACTGGCGGCATTGAGCCAGCGTCGATTATGGATGAACGCCAGTTAGTGCAAACCATCTGCGCCTTCCGTCTGCTTGCACCGGAGATTGAACTCTCACTCTCCACGCGGGAATCACCGTGGTTTCGCGATCGCGTTATTCCGCTGGCAATTAATAACGTCAGCGCCTTCTCGAAAACGCAGCCAGGTGGCTATGCCGACAATCACCCCGAGCTGGAACAGTTCTCACCGCACGACGATCGCCGACCTGAAACGGTTGCTGCCGCATTAATCGCTCAGGGTTTGCAGCCGGTATGGAAAGACTGGGACAACTATCTGGGACGCGCCTCGCAAAGGCCATGAGACAGAATGTAAGAACGTAAATTTATTCCGAGCTGCTACGGAAGATGAAAAACGGAATGTTGTTGAAAGCGTTGCATTTTTTATGGTAGTACCGTCAGCAGGAATGTTGTCCAGGGCGAAAAGCTTCTTCCTCGTTTCGCCCTGCCTTTCTTAATATTTCCCGTGAAGGCTTTGCCCTCTGAATAACCCCCATAAAAAAACCCGCCGAAGCGGGTTTTTACGTTATTTGCGGATTAACGATTACTCGTTATCAGAACCGCCCAGACCTGCGTTCAGCAGTTCTGCCAGGCTGGCAGACGCGTCTTCTGCAGTCACCTGCGGTGCAGCCGGAGCTTCGCCCGCAGCACGGCGGCGCATACGATCCTGGTGATACGCATAACCCGTACCTGCCGGGATCAGACGACCTACGATAACGTTCTCTTTCAGACCGCGCAGTTCATCGCGTTTGCCCGCAACAGCTGCTTCGGTCAGTACGCGAGTGGTCTCCTGGAACGATGCCGCAGAGATGAACGACTCGGTTGCCAGAGACGCTTTGGTGATACCCAGCAGATCGCGGGCATAAGTTGCACCCACTTTGCCGTTCGCTTCCAGTTCGCGGTTTGCGATCTTGACGCGAGAGTATTCAACCTGTTCGCCTTCCAGGAAGTCGGAGCTACCCGCATTAACGATGGTGGCTTTACGCAGCATCTGACGAACGATAACTTCGATGTGTTTATCGTTAATCTTAACGCCCTGTAGACGGTATACGTCCTGTACTTCGTTAACGATGTAACGAGTCACAGCATGAACACCACGCAGACGCAGAATGTCGTGCGGCGCTTCCGGACCATCGGAAATGACGTCACCACGTTCTACACGTTCACCTTCGAACACGTTGAGCTGACGCCATTTCGGAATCATCTCTTCGTAAGGTTCGCTGCCGTCTACCGGAGTGATAACCAGACGACGTTTACCTTTGGTTTCTTTACCGAAGGAAACGACACCGCTGATTTCAGCCAGGATTGCCGGCTCTTTCGGACGACGTGCTTCGAACAGATCCGCAACGCGCGGCAGACCACCGGTGATGTCCTTAGTACCGCCAGATTCCTGCGGAATACGCGCCAGGGTGTCACCAGAGCTGATCTGTACGCCATCTTCCAGCTGAACAATCGCTTTACCCGGCAGGAAGTACTGCGCAGGCATATCAGTACCAGGGATCAGAACGTCGTTACCCTGAGCATCAACGATTTTCAGTGCCGGACGCAGATCTTTACCACCTGCGGTACGTTCTGCGGAATCCAGAACTACCAGCGAAGACAGACCGGTCAATTCGTCGGTCTGACGAGTAATGGTCTGACCGTCAATCATATCGGTGAAGCGAACAAAACCGCTTACTTCAGTGATAACCGGCATGGTGTGCGGGTCCCAGTTTGCAACGGTTTCGCCGCCTGCAACCTGTTCGCCATCACCTTTCGCCAGTACCGCACCGTAAGGCACTTTGTAGCTTTCTTTGGTACGACCAAATTCGTCGATCAGTTTCAGTTCGGTGTTACGGGAAGTGATAACCAGTTTACCGCTGGAGTTCACAACCGACTTCACGTTGCTGAGCTTGATGCTACCTTTGTTTTTCACCTGGATGCTGGATTCAGCAGCCGCACGAGATGCCGCACCACCGATGTGGAACGTACGCATGGTCAGCTGTGTACCCGGTTCACCGATGGACTGTGCCGCGATAACACCGATTGCTTCACCTTTGTTGATGATGTGGCCACGCGCCAGGTCACGACCGTAGCAGTGCGCACATACACCAAAGTCGGTGTCACAGGATACAACAGAACGTACTTTAACCGCGTCGACAGAGTTCTCTTCCAGCAGGTCACACCACTGTTCATGCAGCAGCGTGTTGCGCGGAACGAGGATATCGGCAGTACCCGGCTTCAGAACGTCTTCTGCAGTTACACGACCCAGTACGCGATCGCGCAGCGGCTCTTTAACATCGCCACCCTCGATAACCGGAGTCATCATGATACCTTCATGAGTACCACAATCGTCTTCAGTAACCACCAGGTCCTGCGCCACGTCAACCAGACGACGAGTCAGGTAACCGGAGTTCGCAGTTTTCAGTGCGGTATCCGCCAGACCTTTACGAGCACCGTGGGTGGAGATGAAGTACTGGAGTACGTTCAGGCCTTCACGGAAGTTCGCGGTGATTGGCGTTTCGATGATGGAGCCATCCGGCTTCGCCATCAGACCACGCATACCAGCAAGCTGACGAATCTGTGCCGCAGAACCACGCGCACCGGAGTCGGCCATCATGTAGATGCTGTTGAACGATACCTGCTTCTCTTCCTGACCGTCACGGTTAATAACGGTTTCAGTTTGCAGGTTATCCATCATCGCTTTGGATACACGATCGTTCGCCGCAGCCCAGATATCGATAACTTTGTTGTAGCGTTCGCCCGCAGTTACCAGACCAGACTGGAACTGCTCCTGAATTTCAGCAACTTCTGCTTCTGCCTCGGAGATGATTTCGTGTTTCTTCTCCGGGATGACCATGTCATCGATACCAACCGATGCACCGGAACGCGCTGCATATGCAAAGCCGGTGTACATGATCTGGTCCGCAAAAATAACGGTCGGTTTCAGGCCGAGAATGCGGTAGCAGGTGTTCAGCATTTTGGAGATTGCTTTTTTACCCAGCGCCTGGTTGACGATGGAGTAAGGCAGACCTTTCGGTACAATCATCCACAGAATGGCACGGCCAACAGTCGTGTCTTTCAGGCTGGTTTTCGCTACTAATTCACCGTTAGCATCTTTTTCATACTCGGTGATACGCACTTTAACGCGCGCATGCAGAGAAGCCAGACCAGCGCGATAAATACGTTCTGCTTCTTTCGGGCCAGTCAGCACCATGCCTTCGCCTTTGGCGTTAACACAGTCACGGGTCATGTAGTACAGACCCAGTACAACGTCCTGAGACGGAACGATGATTGGTTCGCCGTTCGCCGGGGACAGGATGTTGTTGGTAGACATCATCAGCGCACGCGCTTCCAGCTGGGCTTCCAGCGTCAGCGGTACGTGAACAGCCATCTGGTCACCATCGAAGTCGGCGTTATATGCCGCACAAACCAGCGGGTGCAGCTGGATAGCTTTACCTTCGATCAGAACCGGTTCAAATGCCTGGATACCCAGACGGTGCAGAGTCGGTGCACGGTTCAGCAGTACCGGGTGTTCGCGGATAACTTCGTCCAGGATATCCCAAACGACAGCTTCTTCGCGCTCAACCATTTTCTTAGCAGCTTTAATGGTGGTAGCAAGACCACGCAGTTCCAGCTTGCCGTAGATGAACGGTTTGAACAGCTCCAGCGCCATTTTCTTCGGCAGACCGCACTGATGCAGACGCAGGTATGGACCTACGGTGATTACAGAACGACCGGAGTAGTCAACACGCTTACCGAGCAGGTTCTGACGGAAACGACCCTGTTTACCTTTGATCATGTCGGCCAAAGATTTCAGAGGACGCTTGTTAGAACCGGTGATCGCACGACCGCGACGACCGTTATCCAGCAGGGCGTCTACCGCTTCCTGCAGCATACGTTTTTCGTTGCGTACGATGATATCCGGCGCAGCCAGATCCAGCAGACGTTTCAGACGGTTGTTACGGTTAATGACACGACGATACAGATCGTTCAGGTCAGAAGTCGCGAAACGACCACCATCCAGCGGAACCAGCGGACGCAGATCTGGCGGCAGTACCGGCAGAACGGTCAGGATCATCCACTCTGGCTTGTTACCAGACTGAACGAACGCTTCCAGCAGTTTGATACGCTTGGTCAGCTTCTTGCGCTTGGTTTCGGAGTTAGTTTCGTTCAGCTCTTCACGCAGCTGTTCGCACTCTTGCTCCAGATCCATGCTCTTCAGCAGAGCCTGGATTGCTTCCGCACCCATTTTCGCGTCGAATTCGTCACCGAACTCTTCCAGCGCGTCCAGATACTGCTCTTCAGTCAGGATCTGCTGGCGTTCCAGGTTGGTCATACCGCCTTCGATTACCACATAGGATTCGAAGTACAGCACGCGTTCGATATCGCGCAGCGGCATATCGAGCAGCAGGCCGATACGGGACGGCAGAGATTTCAGGAACCAGATGTGCGCAGTCGGAGAAGCCAGCTCGATGTGGCCCATACGCTCACGGCGTACTTTGGTCTGGGTCACTTCAACGCCGCACTTCTCACAGATGACGCCACGGTGTTTCAGGCGCTTGTACTTACCGCACAGGCACTCGTAATCTTTTACCGGCCCAAAGATACGGGCGCAGAAAAGGCCGTCACGTTCTGGTTTGAACGTACGGTAGTTGATGGTTTCCGGCTTTTTAACTTCACCGAAAGACCATGAACGGATCATGTCTGGCGATGCCAGAGCAATTTTGATCGCATCAAACTCTTCGGTTTTAGTCTGCGCTTTCAGAAACTTTAATAAATCTTTCACGGATTTGCTCCCGTCGGAGTTAGCACAATCCGCTGCCGGGTTTTACCCCGACAGCAGTGACCTGTTTGAGCGAGAATTACTCGTCTTCCAGTTCGATGTTAATACCCAGCGAACGAATCTCTTTCAACAATACGTTGAAGGATTCTGGCATGCCCGGCTCCATCTGATGGTTGCCGTCCACGATGTTCTTATACATCTTGGTACGACCGTTTACGTCATCAGACTTAACGGTGAGCATTTCCTGCAGAGTGTATGCCGCGCCGTATGCTTCCAGCGCCCACACTTCCATCTCCCCGAAACGCTGACCACCGAACTGTGCCTTACCACCCAGCGGCTGCTGAGTAACCAGACTGTAAGAACCAGTGGAACGCGCGTGCATCTTATCGTCGACCAGGTGGTTCAGTTTCAGCATGTACATGTAACCTACGGTTACCGGACGTTCGAACTGTTCACCAGTGCGGCCGTCGTACAGGCGGATCTGACCAGAAGTCGGCAGGTCGCCAAGTTTCAGCAGCTCTTTAATTTCTGCTTCTTTCGCACCGTCGAACACCGGCGTTGCGATCGGCATACCTTTGCGCAGGTTTTCAGCCAGACGCATAACTTCTTCATCGCTGAAGGTACTCAGGTCAACTTTCTGACGAACGTCAGCGCCCAGATCGTACGCACGCTGGATGAACTCGCGCAGTTTCGCGACTTCTTGCTGCTGTTTCAGCATGGCGTTGATCTTGTCGCCGATACCTTTCGCAGCCATACCCAGGTGGGTTTCCAGAATCTGACCGATGTTCATACGAGACGGTACGCCCAGCGGGTTCAGTACGATGTCTACCGGCGTACCGTTTTCATCGTAAGGCATATCTTCGATCGGGTTGATCTTAGAAATTACACCCTTGTTACCGTGACGACCTGCCATCTTGTCACCAGGCTGGATACGGCGTTTAACCGCCAGATATACCTTAACAATCTTCAGCACGCCCGGTGCCAGATCGTCGCCCTGGGTGATTTTGCGGCGTTTCGCTTCGAGTTTCTTCTCGAACTCGTGTTTCAGTTCGTCATACTGCTCAGCCAGCTGTTCCAGCTGATTTTGTTTCTCTTCGTCGGTCAGGCCCAGCTCCAGCCAGCGATCGCGCGGCAGTTTGTCGAGCTTCTCAGCTTCAACGCCACCGGCTACCAGCACAGCACGGATACGGCTGAACAGACCCGCTTCGAGGATCTGCAGTTCTTCAGACAGGTCTTTCTTCGCCTGTTTGAGCTGCATTTCTTCGATTTCCAGCGCACGTTTGTCTTTTTCTACGCCATCGCGAGTAAAGACCTGAACGTCGATAACCGTACCGGATACACCGTTTGGTACGCGCAGAGAAGAGTCTTTAACGTCAGACGCTTTCTCACCGAAGATCGCACGCAGCAGTTTTTCTTCTGGGGTCAGCTGAGTTTCACCTTTCGGCGTTACCTTACCAACCAGAATGTCGCCACCGGTTACTTCCGCACCAATGTAAACGATACCGGATTCATCCAGTTTGGAGAGCGCAGCTTCACCCACGTTCGGGATGTCAGCGGTGATCTCTTCCGGCCCCAGCTTGGTGTCACGGGACACACACGCCAGTTCCTGGATGTGAATAGTGGTGAAACGGTCTTCCTGAACAACACGCTCGGATACGAGGATGGAGTCTTCGAAGTTGTAACCATTCCACGGCATGAACGCTACGCGCATGTTCTGACCAAGCGCCAGTTCACCGAGGTCGGTGGACGGACCGTCTGCCAGCACGTCGCCACGTTCTACCGGTTCACCCAGAGACACACACGGCATCTGGTTGATACAGGTGTTCTGGTTAGAACGGGTGTACTTGGTCAGGTTGTAGATGTCGATACCTGCTTCACCCGGATACATCTCATCTTCGTTAACTTTGATAACGATACGGGAAGCATCCACGTACTGAACGACACCACCACGTTTAGCAACCGCAGTTACACCGGAGTCAACGGCAACAGCACGTTCCATACCCGTACCAACCAGCGGCTTATCAGCGCGCAGAGTCGGAACGGCCTGACGTTGCATGTTCGCACCCATCAATGCACGGTTGGCGTCATCGTGTTCAAGGAACGGGATCAGGGACGCACCGACGGATACCACCTGCTGGGTGGATACGTCCATGTAGTCAACCTGGTCGCGGCTGAACAAGCTGGATTCGCCTTTGCTACGGCAAGTTACCAGGTCTTCTACGAAGTGGCCTTCTTCATCCAGGTTGGAGTTCGCCTGAGCGATAACGTAGTTGCCTTCTTCGATAGCAGACAGGTAGTGAATTTCGTCGGTTACAACACCGTCAGTCACTTTACGATACGGAGTCTCAAGGAAGCCGTATTCGTTAGTCTGTGCGTACACGGACAGGGAGTTGATCAGACCGATGTTCGGACCTTCAGGGGTTTCGATTGGACATACGCGACCGTAGTGAGTCGGGTGTACGTCTCGAACTTCGAAGCCTGCACGTTCACGGGTCAGACCGCCTGGGCCAAGTGCAGAGATACGACGTTTGTGCGTAATCTCAGACAGCGGGTTGTTCTGGTCCATAAACTGAGACAACTGGCTGGAACCGAAGAACTCTTTCACTGCTGCGGAAATCGGCTTGGCGTTGATCATATCCTGAGGCATCAGGGTATCCAGATCGCCCAGAGACAGACGCTCTTTCACCGCACGCTCTACACGTACCAGGCCAACGCGGAACTGGTTTTCCGCCATTTCGCCAACGGAACGGATACGACGGTTGCCGAGGTGGTCGATATCATCGACTTCGCCTTTACCGTTACGGATATCGATGAGCTTTTTCATAACATCAATGATGTCGTCTTTGCTCAGGATACCGGAACCTTCGATTTCTTCGCGCAGCAGAGAACGGTTGAACTTCATACGACCAACCGCAGACAGATCATAGCGGTCTTCAGAGAAGAACAGGTTCTCGAACAGGCTTTCAGCAGCTTCACGAGTCGGCGGCTCGCCAGGACGCATCATGCGGTAGATTTCTACCAGTGCGCTCAGACGGTCGTTAGTTGGGTCGACACGTAAGGTTTCAGAGATATATGGGCCGTGATCCAGATCGTTAGTAAACAGCGTTTCGATACGCTTGTGACCAGACTGGCTCAGCTTAGCCAACAGATCCAGGCTCAGTTCCATGTTCGCTGCGCAGATCAGCTCGCCGGTAGACTCATCAATATAGTCTTTAGCGACCACTTTACCTGCGATGTACTCAACCGGAACTTCAATCAGTTTGACGTCGTCTTTTTCCAGTTGGCGAATGTGGCGCGCAGTAATACGGCGGCCTTTTTCTACGTACACTTTACCGTTAGCTTCGATGTCAAAAGATGCAGTTTCACCACGCAGGCGTTCCGGCACCAGTTCCATCTGCAGCTTGTTATCACGGATTTCAAAGATAACTTTTTCAAAGAACAGGTCGAGGATCTGTTCAGTGGTGTAGTTCAGTGCACGCAGAATGATGGTCGCAGGCAGTTTACGGCGACGGTCGATACGTACGAACAGGTTGTCCTTCGGATCGAATTCGAAGTCCAGCCAGGAACCACGGTAAGGAATGATACGCGCGTTATACAGCACTTTACCCGAAGAGTGGGTTTTACCTTTGTCGGAGTCAAAGAAGACGCCCGGACTACGGTGCAGCTGAGAAACGATAACACGCTCAGTACCGTTGATAACAAAGGTACCGTTGTCCGTCATGAGCGGAATTTCGCCCATGTAGACTTCTTGTTCTTTAATGTCTTTTACGGTGCCTTCCGGCGCTTCGCGCTCATAGATCACCAGACGCAGTTTAACGCGCAGCGGTGCGGAATAGGTCACGCCACGGATTTGACATTCCTGGACGTCAAACACCGGTTCGCCAAGGCGGTAGCTGACGTATTGCAGCTCGGAATTACCGCTGTAGCTCTGAATCGGGAATACGGAACGGAAAGCAGCTTCCAGACCATACTGCCCTTCAGGATCTTGCTCGATAAATTTCTGAAACGAGTCAAGCTGGATAGAAAGGAGATAAGGTACATCCAGAACTTGTGGACGTTTACCAAAATCCTTACGAATACGTTTTTTCTCGGTATAGGAGTAAACCATAGGGTTCCTCAGCTCGCTGACAAGTCGACCCATCTGTCCACTGAGCGGACAGTTTGTGCAACACTATTTTGTTGACCGGAAAATGGATACTTTCCGCAATGCCTGTTGCTATCACGCTTAAACCATTTCATTGCGATTTACACAGAACGGGCGTTCTGTCGCAGTATATTAAGTCGTCGATAGAAACAAGCATTGAAAGGCACAGCAGTAGTCAAACAGTGTGAAACGCTACTGGCGCCTTACAGCGCAAAAAGGCTGGTGACTAAAAAGTCACCAGCCATCAGCCTGATTTCTCAGGCTGCAACCGGAAGGGTTGGCTTATTTAACTTCAACTTCAGCGCCAGCTTCTTCCAGAGCTTTTTTCAGTGCTTCTGCGTCGTCTTTGCTCACGCCTTCTTTCAGAGCAGCTGGAGCAGATTCTACCAGGTCTTTAGCTTCTTTCAGACCCAGGCCAGTTGCGCCACGTACTGCTTTGATAACAGCAACTTTGTTAGCGCCAGCAGCTTTCAGAATTACGTCGAATTCAGTTTTTTCTTCAGCAGCTTCAACCGGGCCAGCAGCTACAGCTACAGCAGCAGCAGCGGAAACACCGAATTTTTCTTCCATTGCAGAGATCAGTTCTACAACGTCCATTACAGACATAGCTGCAACTGCTTCAATGATTTGATCTTTAGTGATAGACATTTAAATTGTTCCTGAATATCAGAATAAGTTTATACGTAAGCGAATGCGTTAAAAAGATAACTGCGATTAAGCAGCTTCTTTCGCATCGCGTACAGCAGCCAGAGTACGAACCAGTTTGCCAGCCGAAGCTTCTTTCATGGTTGCCATCAGGCGTGCAATTGCTTCTTCGTAGGTCGGCAGAGTTGCCAGGCGGTCGATCTGAGACGCCGGGATCAGCTCACCTTCAAAGGCAGCGGCTTTGACCTCAAATTTTGCATTCGCTTTCGCGAACTCTTTGAACAGACGAGCTGCAGCGCCCGGGTGTTCCATAGAGTATGCAATCAGGGTCGGACCAACAAACGCGTCTTTCAGGCACTCGAACGGAGTACCTTCAACAGCACGGCGCAGCAGGGTGTTACGAACAACACGCATGTATACGCCAGCTTCGCGACCTGCTTTACGCAGTTCAGTCATTTTATCTACAGTTACGCCACGGGAATCCGCAACCACTGCAGACAGCGCGCCTTTGGCTACTTCGCTGACTTCAGCAACAATCGCTTGTTTGTCTTGAAGATTTAAAGCCATTAGCTTTGCTCCTGGATGTTTGCCAGAGAAAATCTCTGGAACTCACTTCACTCCTCCAAATGGAGAGAGCGTCTTAATTACGGTGAGCAGAAACAAGCCAGAATATAAAAGAATAATCTTAGCGTTCTGTCACCGTCTACGCAGGGGATTAAGTTTCTTACGAAACTCCTGCGGTCTTCGACGGAGGCCTGGATAGGCCAGGCTCCAACGAACAAATCTTTTCTATCCGTCGCTATTCAGCTTGTGCCGGCGTTGGCTTCCTTCGTTCGCACCAGTCACATAGTTAGCTATGTTCCTGGCGACTCACTCAGTTGCCGCCTTGCCACAACCCGAATATCTCGGATATACGTCTGCATTAAGCATTATACGTGGGGGTAAGATTGTAGACAAAATCACCGCCCACGTAAAGGTATTAGTTTGCAGAAGCGCTCAGGCCAGCCTGGTCAACTGCAACACCTGCACCCATGGTGGTGGAGATGCTAACTTTCTTGATGTACACACCTTTCGCCTGAGTCGGTTTTGCTTTTTTCAGCGCAACCAGCAGAGCTTCCAGGTTTTCTTTCAGTTTGTCAGCGTCAAAGTCCACTTTACCAATGGTGGTGTGGATGATGCCGTTTTTGTCGTTACGGTAACGAACCTGGCCAGCTTTAGCGTTTTTAACCGCTTCAGCAACGTTCGGGGTTACAGTACCCACTTTCGGGTTCGGCATCAGGCCGCGCGGACCCAGAACCTGGCCCAGCTGGCCAACAACGCGCATTGCATCCGGAGAAGCAATAACAACGTCAAAGTTCATTTCGCCTTTCTTGATCTGGTCAGCCAGATCTTCCATACCTACCAGTTCAGCGCCTGCAGCTTTAGCAGCTTCAGCGTTTGCGCCCTGGGTAAATACAGCTACGCGAACGGAACGGCCAGTACCGTGCGGCAGTACAGTTGCACCACGTACGTTCTGGTCAGATTTACGAGCGTCGATGCCGAGGTTAACAGCAACGTCCACGCTTTCTACGAATTTAGCAGTCGCCAGCTCTTTCAGCAGAGCGATAGCTTCGTTGATGTCGTACTGTTTGGTCGCATCAACTTTCTCGCGGATAACACGCATGCGCTTGGTCAGTTTAGCCATTTCTTAGTCCTCCACTACCAGGCCCATGGAACGTGCAGTACCTTCGATGGAGCGAGTCATCGCTTCAATGTCGGCACCAGTCATGTCGGCAGCTTTGGTCTGCGCGATTTCCTGCAGCTGAGCGCGGGAAATTTTACCCACTTTGTCTTTGTTCGGCTTACCGGAACCAGACTTGATACCAGCCGCTTTTTTCAGCAGAACTGCTGCCGGCGGAGTCTTGGTAACGAAAGTGAAAGAACGGTCAGCGTAAACGGTGATAACTACCGGAATCGGCAGACCTTTTTCGATGGAATCAGTTTTTGCGTTGAACGCTTTGCAGAATTCCATGATGTTTACGCCCTGCTGACCCAGAGCCGGACCTACTGGCGGACTCGGGTTAGCCATACCAGCTGCAACCTGCAGCTTGACATAGGCTTGTACTTTCTTAGCCATTATAAATTCCTCAAGTTGGGTAATAACGCCTCTGAGAGGCTCCCCGTGATATAAAAAATCGTTTTACGGGCAAGGCCCATAAAAACAAAAGGCGCGAAATTGTATTCCAATCTCACGCCTTGTGCAACGATTAAATCGCCGCTTTTTTGATCGCTGGGTTAGGCTTTTTCAACCTGGCTGAAGTCCAGCTCTACCGGGGTCGCACGACCGAAGATAGAAACAGAGACTTTCAGACGAGACTTCTCGTAATCCACCTCTTCAACGACGCCGTTGAAGTCAGCGAACGGACCATCATTAACACGAACCATTTCACCCGGTTCAAACAGCGTTTTCGGACGCGGCTTATCACCAACCTGCTGCAGGCGGTTCATAATCGCATCAACTTCTTTATCGCTGATTGGCGCAGGACGATCGGAAGTACCGCCGATGAAGCCCATCACACGCGGTACGCTGCGCACCAGGTGCCAGCTCGCGTCGTTCATCACCATCTGAACGAGGACGTAGCCAGGGAAGAATTTGCGTTCGCTTTTGCGACGCTGACCGCCACGGATCTCAACGACTTCTTCAGTCGGAACCATGACTTCGCCAAACAACTCTTCCATGTTGTGTAATTTGATATGCTCACGCAGCGACGTTGCTACGCGGCCTTCAAAACCGGAAAACGCCTGAACGACGTACCAGCGCTTTTTAGGAGCTTCAGACATCTCAGAACCTCAGGCCAGTGATAAAGGATACCAGGCGAACCAGAATACCATCCAGTCCCCACAGGATCAGTGACATTACTGCGGTAACCGCAGCCACAATCAGCGTGGTGTGCAATGTTTCCTGGCGAGTCGGCCAAATGACCTTACGGACTTCGGTACGCGCTTCACGGGCAAAAGCAACGGTTGCTTTACCTTTTGTCGTTAACAGCGCGACACCACCCGCTGCAGCAATCAGAATTACTACGGCCAGCGCACGCAGCGGCAGCATAATGTCGCGATAAAGGTAGTTGCCGACGATTGCCACCAGGAGCAATGCCACCACAACGACCCACTTCATCGCTTCCAGGCCGCGCCCGCTTCCTTGAGCTTCGGTATTCGCACTCATAAACCAACCTGTCAGAAGTATTCTACAAACATTTTCACCCCGCGATAGCGAGGCAAACCAAATCGAAACGCGTATTCGCTTTTCGGGTTATACGCCCTCAACAGAGCCTGTCTCAGCAATGATTATGACAAAGAAAATCACTGATGAGCCAGGTTCTGGTACGAAAGCGTGCAAAAAGGGCATCAAATGATGCCCTTTTATTGCGCATTGCGTCAAATGTTATCGGCAATTAGCTCAGAACTTTAGCTACAACGCCCGCGCCAACGGTACGGCCGCCTTCACGGATTGCGAAACGCAGACCGTCGTCCATCGCGATCGGGTGGATCAGGGTAACAATCATTTTGATGTTGTCGCCCGGCATTACCATCTCTACGCCTTCCGGCAGTTCGATAGTGCCAGTCACGTCAGTAGTACGGAAGTAGAACTGCGGACGGTAGCCTTTGAAGAACGGAGTATGACGGCCGCCTTCATCTTTGGACAGAATGTACACTTCAGATTCGAACTTGGTGTGCGGCTTGATGGTGCCCGGCTTAGCCAGTACCTGACCACGTTCGATTTCTTCACGTTTGATACCACGCAGCAGAACACCTACGTTCTCACCAGCACGACCTTCGTCCAGCAGTTTGCGGAACATTTCAACGCCAGTACAGGTAGACTTCTGAGTCTCTTTGATACCAACGATTTCAACTTCTTCACCAACTTTGATGATACCGCGTTCTACACGACCGGTAACAACGGTACCACGACCGGAGATGGAGAATACGTCTTCGATCGGCAGCAGGAACGGCTTGTCAATCGCACGCTCTGGTTCCGGAATGTAAGAATCCAGGAAGCCAGCCAGTTCCAGGATTTTCGCTTCCCACTCTGCGTCGCCTTCCAGCGCTTTCAGAGCAGAACCACGAACGATCGGAGTGTCGTCGCCCGGGAAGTCGTACTGAGACAGAAGTTCACGAACTTCCATTTCAACCAGTTCCAGCAGCTCTTCGTCATCAACCATGTCACATTTGTTCAGGAACACGATGATGTACGGAACGCCTACCTGACGACCCAGCAGGATGTGCTCACGAGTCTGCGGCATCGGGCCATCAGTCGCAGCAACAACCAGGATCGCGCCGTCCATCTGCGCAGCACCGGTGATCATGTTTTTAACATAGTCGGCGTGCCCCGGGCAGTCTACGTGTGCGTAGTGACGGGTCGGGGTGTCGTATTCAACGTGAGAAGTGTTGATGGTGATACCACGAGCTTTTTCTTCTGGCGCGTTATCGATCTGGTCGAATGCGCGAGCAGCACCGCCGTAGGTTTTAGCCAGTACGGTAGTGATTGCAGCGGTCAGCGTTGTTTTACCATGGTCAACGTGGCCGATAGTACCGACGTTAACGTGCGGTTTTGTACGTTCAAACTTTTCTTTAGACATCGATTGTCCCTCTAAGACACGGATAAATCGGTGATATCACCACATCAACCAGGCAACATGCCCGACTTGTTGAATGCAATAAACAGAAGGAAAAAACAGGAAGGAGAAAAGAAGTGGTGCTGATAGGCAGATTCGAACTGCCGACCTCACCCTTACCAAGGGTGCGCTCTACCAACTGAGCTATATCAGCACATCTTGGAGCGGGCAGCGGGAATCGAACCCGCATCATCAGCTTGGAAGGCTGAGGTAATAGCCATTATACGATGCCCGCATCCTGGAACTCGGCTACCTGATTTTCATTCTGCACTGAATATCGAGAGAAGCTCTCTTTATTCGAGCCGGTAAGCGAACTTATCGTCTCGGGCTACGCCATCGCGTGGCCGAAATTGGTGGTGGGGGAAGGATTCGAACCTTCGAAGTCTGTGACGGCAGATTTACAGTCTGCTCCCTTTGGCCGCTCGGGAACCCCACCGGACTTGATGGTGCCGACTACCGGAATCGAACTGGTGACCTACTGATTACAAGTCAGTTGCTCTACCTACTGAGCTAAGTCGGCATCAAGTAGCGCGCATTCTATGGAGACATGCGAGCTCATGCAACTAAAAAATTGCATAATTTGTTTTGTTGGTCACATTTTAAACAACTCGATGAAGAAACAGTCGAATAATGAGCAGATTAGCACATTTTTTCAGCATTGTTCTGCTTAACAATATGCGCCAGTTAAAACACCATTCTTTTTATCAGATGGAATATCTGTCACATTGCTTTTCACCGATAGCTTCCCGGAAGCGATTTTTTCTTATTATTCCTCCCCATCTGGTGTTACCCTCCTGCCCATTAACCCATTCAACAGAACTGTGACGCGCCATGGCAAATATCGCTTTGCCGATAGAGCTATGACCGTCAGAAACATGCTTATGAGTATAAAAGAGCAAACGTTAATGACGCCTTACCTACAGTTTGACCGCAACCAGTGGGCAGCTCTGCGTGATTCCGTACCGATGACGTTATCGGAAGATGAGATCGCCCGTCTCAAAGGTATAAATGAAGATCTCTCGTTAGAAGAAGTTGCCGAGATCTATTTGCCTTTGTCGCGTTTGCTGAACTTCTATATAAGCTCGAATCTGCGCCGTCAGGCAGTTCTGGAACAGTTTCTTGGCACTAACGGACAACGCATTCCTTACATTATCAGCATCGCAGGCAGTGTAGCTGTAGGGAAAAGTACAACCGCCCGTGTATTACAGGCACTATTAAGCCGTTGGCCGGAACATCGTCGTGTTGAACTGATCACTACTGATGGTTTTCTTCATCCCAACAAAGTGCTTAAAGAACGCGGGTTGATGAAAAAGAAAGGCTTCCCGGAATCGTATGATATGCATCGTCTGGTGAAGTTTGTTTCCGATCTCAAATCGGGTGTACCAAACGTTACGGCACCGGTTTACTCGCATCTTATTTATGATGTAATCCCAAATGGTGATAAAACCGTTGTTCAGCCTGATATTTTAATCCTTGAAGGGTTAAATGTCCTACAGAGTGGGATGGATTATCCGCACGACCCACATCATGTATTTGTTTCTGATTTCGTCGATTTTTCGATATATGTTGATGCACCGGAAGACTTACTTCAGACGTGGTATATCAACCGTTTTCTGAAATTCCGCGAAGGGGCTTTTACAGACCCGGATTCCTATTTCCATAACTACGCGAAATTAACTAAAGAAGAAGCTATTAAGACTGCCATGACGTTGTGGAAAGAGATCAACTGGCTGAACTTAAAGCAAAATATTCTACCTACTCGCGAGCGAGCCAGTTTAATCCTGACGAAAAGTGCTAATCATGCGGTAGAAGAAGTCAGATTACGCAAATAATTTAAAGGGGAGCTAATGCTCCCCTTATTTATTATTCTGCGCTACGTAGGGATATTTCACCACCCATCCAGGGTTTTATTATTCCGTCCTGCTCAAGCAATAAAGCGCCCTGTTTGTCTATTCCGCGTGAAATACCAAATATTTCTTTATCACCAATGATAAGTTTCACTGGGCGATTAATAAAATTATCCAGCTTTTCCCAACGCGAAAGATAAGGTGCCAATCCTTCTTGCTCGAAGAGTTCCAGCGCCGCGCGTAATTCACGTATTAGCATGGCCGCCAACGTATTACGATCAAGATTGATCCCTGCTTCCTGCAATGTGATCCATCCCTGGTTAACGACACTCTCTTCAACACGACGCATTGCCATGTTGATCCCGGCGCCAATGACTATTTGCGCTGCATCGCCGGTTTTGCCAGTCAGCTCCACAAGAATGCCTGCCAGCTTGCGATCCTGTAGATAGAGGTCATTAGGCCATTTAACGCGAACTTTATCTGCACCCAGCTTGCGTAATACTTCCGCCATCACGATACCGATAACCAGACTTAAACCAATTGCCGCAGCCGGGCCTTGTTCCAGACGCCAGAACATCGACAAATATAAGTTTGCGCCAAAAGGCGAAAACCATTTCCGACCACGGCGACCACGGCCTGCCTGCTGATATTCTGCGACGCAGGCATCGCCCGATTTAAGCTCTTCGATACGATCAAGAAGGTACTGATTAGTGGAGTCAATTACTGGCAGCACGGCTACACTACCGCCATCCAGCTGACTCAATATCTGTTCAGCATTAAGTAACTGAATGGGCTCAGGCAGGCTGTATCCTTTACCCGGAACGGTAAAGACATCAACGCCCCAGTCACGCAGTGTTTGAATGTGTTTATTAATGGCCGCCCGGCTCATTCCTAACGTTTCACCCAGCTGCTCGCCAGAGTGAAATTCGCCATTCGCTAACAGCGTGATTAATTTCAGTGGAACGGTATTATCCTTCATGAAATCGTCTCCACTGCGCTAACTTCACCTGATGCACCAATAAAGCGAACTTCGGGCTCAAGCCAGACATTAAATTTTTCACCAACTTTCTGTCTTACATGATGTGCCAGTTGCACGACATCTTCGCTTTTTGCATTGCCTTCATTGACGAGAACTAACGCCTGTTGACGGTGTACCGCAGCCCCACCCATTTGCGTCCCTTTTAGCTGACACTGATCGATGAGCCAGCCAGCAGCCAGTTTTACTGAACCATCCGCCTGAGGGTAATTCGGTGCCGTTGGAAATTGTGCCAACAACGCGTTAGCCGTTTCCACAGATACAACAGGATTTTTGAAGAAACTACCAGCATTGCCGTTCACTTTTGGATCGGGCAGCTTTGTAGTTCGCATATGGCACACCGCATCAAATACTTGCAGTGGCGTTACTGTTGAAGGCTCCAGACGAGTTAAGTCACCGTAAGTCAGTACAGGTTGCCACTCTTTTGGCAGACGCAGGCCTACAGCAACAATGGCGAAGCGGTCCTGATATTCATGCTTAAAAATACTGTCGCGATAGCCAAAACGGCACTCTTTGGCAGTTAAGCGCACTTGCTTGCCTGTCGTTAGCTCAACGCAGTCAACATAATCGCAAACGCGCTGTAATTCTACGCCATAAGCACCAATATTCTGGATAGGTGATGAGCCGACACAACCAGGAATTAATGCCAGATTTTCCAGACCAGGCATACCTTCCTGCAAAGTGTATTTTACCAGGCGATGCCAGTTTTCTCCGGCTCCTACATGTAAATACCACGCATCAGGTTCATCATGAATTTCGACACCTTTGATCCGGTTGATGATCACCGTGCCGCGATAGTCTTCCAGAAAAAGTACATTACTTCCTTCACCCAGAATAAGAACGGGTTGTCCTTCTGCGGTTGCATGCTGCCAGGCATTGAGTAGTTGTTGTTCGTCTTCGGCACATACAATGTGCTGAGCATTATGATCAATGCCAAATGTGTTCCAGGGTTTTAAGGAGTGGTTCATAGCTGCTTTCCTGATGCAAAAACGAGGCTAGTTTACCGTATCTGCGGGGGGATGGCTTGTAGATATGATGACAGGAAGAGTTTGTAGAAACGCAAAAAGGCCATCCTTACGGATGGCCTTTCGCTTTATCTGATGCCTGGCAGTTCCCTACTC